>JBKDZR010000139.1:0-21091 GCA_047971485.1 Qingshengfaniella sp.
CGTTTCTCCAGCGTGCCCTGGGAAGAGGGCGTGTTGCCAGGCCGCTTGCGTGAACTGATCTATGTGGCCATTGATGCCTCGACGACCCACATGTTTGATGAAGGCACCCGCCAGCACATGGCCAATGCGCTGAAGCTGGGGGCCACCCCGCAAGAGATCATGGCCGTTCTGACCCTGACCAGCACGCTTGGCCTGCAATCTGTGGATCTGGGTATGGCCATCCTGAATGAGGTGGAAAAGGCGCGGCAAGGCTAGATGGCCCGGTCGCCAACCTGCCACGGTGGTCGGAAAACCCGCAGGTAGATTTGTGATCAAAAATCACCCAAGACATCACAGGAGGAGAAACGATGAAATCTTTCAATCTTGGCGGGCGCGGTGCCCTTGCATCCGTTCTGGTGGCTGCAGCCCTGGCCAATCCCGTCCTCGCATCGGCCGAGGTCCTGCGGGCGGCCAGTGGCGCCCCCCCGACCCATCCGGGCCATGACCCGATGTACACCACCTTCGTGGCCGCCCTTGATGAGGCCAGCGAGGGTGGTTTGACTGCCCAGCTTCTGGGAACCGAGGTGGCCACGATGCGGGGGGCCATCTCGAACCTGCAGGGCGGGATCCTGGATGTTGCCAATGTGCTGACCCTTTATTTCCCGGCCGAGTTTCCCAACAACATGCTGATCTCGGAATTGGCGGTCCTGGGGCAGAGCGGTCAGGCGATGACGGGTGCAGTGACCGAGTACCTGATGTCCTGTTCGGCGTGCCTGGAGGAATTCACCTCGAAGGGTCTTGTTTATCTGGGCACGGGGGCGACAGCCAGTTACCAGCTTTTGACGCGCCGGCCGATCACCACGCTGGATGAGATGCGTGGCTTGCGGGTGCGCTCGGGTGGGGCACCGTTTACCCGCTTTGCCGAGGCGATGGGCATCGTGCCGGTCGAAATTACCCTGGATGAGGAATACGAAGCGGTCGCCAGTGGGTTGATCGACGGTTTGATGAACCCGCCGGTCAACCTGATGAATGGCCGTCTTTATGAAATCCTGGGTCATGTGACCGAGTTGAACATCGGTACATTCCATGCGGCGTCGGGCTTTACCGTGCGCCAGCAGACCTGGCAAAGGCTGAATGTCGAGCAACGTGGTCAGTTGCTGCGCGCGGCGGTTGCCGGCATTGCCGCCTCGGCGCCCGGGTTTGACGCGGTGAATGCGCTGGCCCTGGAACATGCCGAGGTGCATCAGCCGAACGCCGAGGTGGTGGCCGCCGTGGATGGTTATCGTCAGCAGGCGGTTGAGGATACCATCCAAATGGGGGCCGACCACTATAACCTGGAAAATGCAGCGGCCGAGATCGAGCGCTTCGTTGCCTTGGTGGACAAGTGGAACGGCATCATCGCTGAGATCGGACCCGATGATCAGCCCGCCATGATCGAACGCCTGTATCAGGAGGTGTTCAACAACGTCGATCTTTCGACTTACGGGATGTGATCCCCCCGGGGGCCGCAGGGCGTTTCCCCGACCTGCGGCCCGTCTTTTCCGATCTGATCGAAGGACCCCGGTCATGCGAAATTTCCTGCGCCATCTGGAGGTGGCGGAAAAGCGGCTCAGTGCTGGCCTCGCCGTGTTGGGCGGGCTGGGTGCGGGTCTGGCGATGCTGATGATCGTGGCCGATGTCTGCCTGCGTTTGGTCGGATCACAGGTTCCGGGCACTTATGTCGTAACCACCGCCTATTTCATGTTGATGCTGACATTCCTGCCGCTGATGCGTGTTCAGTCCGAGGATCGGATGATCTCGGTCGATGCGCTGTACATGACGCTGGGGCCGGCGATGCAGCGGGTGCTGATCCTGCTGGGACAGGTCCTGTCGCTGATCTGCTATGGTGCGCTGGCCTATGCCACCTTGCGCGATGCCTTGGGCAAAACCGCGTCGCGCAGTTACGCGTTGTCGGGGACATTGGCTGTGCCGACCTGGCCCGGGTACTATATCCTGCCGGTTTGTTTCGCGTTGACCCTGCTGGCGGTTCTGGTGGCGATCATGGTGCACCGGGGGCGTCTGCGCGACATCGCCGAGGCCGACCCGATCATGGCCGACAGGGATGACCGGTCATGAGCGGCATTGCTATCGGGATTTCGGGTGTCATCGGGCTGGTCGTGCTGATCGCTTTGCGCGTGCCTGTTGCCGTTGCCCTTGTGACCGTGTCCTTTGTCGGGTTGGCCGTGCTGCTGGATGTGAATGCGGCCTGGTCGATCCTGACCAGCGTGCCCCATGAATTCGCGGCCAGTTGGACGCTGAGCGCCGTGCCGATGTTCCTTGTCATGGGCTATGTCAGCTTCAAGTCGAAGATGACGAGCAACTTGTTCAACGTGGCAAAGGCCCTGTTTGCCTGGATGCCCGGCAGCCTGGCCATTTCCAGTATCTTTGCCTGTACCGGTTTTGCCAGTGTTTGCGGGTCGTCCATCGCGACAGCGGCGGCCATGGGGCGCATCGCCATCCCCGAGATGGTCCGCGCGGGCTATAACCCCAACATCGCCTGTGGAGCCGTAGCCGCAGGGGGCACCATCGGCGCTTTGATCCCGCCTTCGATCATCCTGATCATCTATGGGATTTTCAGCCAGACCTCTGTCCTGGATCTTTTTGTCGGCGGCATCGGGGTTGGGCTGATCTCGGCGCTGGGATATGCGGCGGCGGTGCTGGTGCTGTCGCTGGTCCGTCCGGATCTGGTGCCGCGTCGTCTTCAGGGTACGGATGCGCCGCCCATTGGCCCCAGCCTGATTGCGGCGGCCCCGGTCTTGTTGCTGATCGTGATCATTTTTGGCGGGCTGTTCAGCGGCATCTTTACCGCGACTGAGGCGGGTGCCGTCGGGGCTTTGTCGGCTATTGTCATCGGGGCGGTGCTGCGCCGGATTTCACTGCGGGATGTGCTGGATTCCCTGGTCGAAACGGCGATGACCTGCGCGGGGCTGTTCATCATCGCGATCGGGGCGACAATGTTGACCCGCTTTCTGGCGATCTCGGGTACCGGCACTTTCATCCTGACCTTCGTCAACGAGATGAACCTGGGGTACTGGCAGCTGATGATCGCCATCGCACTGGTCTATCTGGTGCTTGGGATGTTCATGGATCCGATCGGCTGCCTGCTGCTGACCTTGCCCATCTTCCTGCCCATCGCCAGGGCCCATGATCTGGATCCGATCTGGTTTGGTGTGCTTGTGGCGAAGCTGCTGGAGATTGGGATGATCAGCCCGCCTTTCGGATTGAATGTGTTTGTCATCCGGGGACTTGTCGGGCGGATGACCTCGCTGACCGGGATTTTCAAGGGGGTTTTGCCGTTCCTGGTCGCAGATATCGGGGTGATCGTTCTGATGATTGCGGTGCCAGGCCTTGTCACCATTCTGTTGCACTGAGATGAAGGGGTTGCCAGATGATCCGTCCACTTGCCTGTGTCACGGGCTGCAACAGGGGCTTGGGGCGCGGTATTTCCGCCGCGCTTGCGATCGGGGGCTTTGACATCATTGGCGTTGACCGGGCCAGGACCGAGGATACCCGGCACACCCGTGGGCTGGTGGAACAGGCCGGGGGACAGATGCGCTTTGTGTCCTGCGATATTGCGGATACGGCGGCTGTAGTGGGGCTTGAAGCGCAGCTGGCGGATAGGGGGCCGGTGCACTGTCTGGTCAACAATGCCGGGGTCCAGACCCGGGAAAGGGTGTCCCTGCTGGACCTGACGCCTGATGAATTTGATCGCGTCCTGTCCGTCAACCTGCGTGGCACCTTTTTCCTGACCCAGAAGATAGCCGGTCTGATGCGGGCCGATCCGCCCAACCCGGATCTCGGGGTGCGCAGTATCATCACCGTCACGTCTTCGGCGGCACAGGCTGCCAATCCGCAGACGGCCGCCTATTGTTTGTCTAAATCGGCCCTGTCGATGATGGTCCGGCTTTTTGCCCTGGAACTGGCCGGTGATGGGATTGCCAGCTATGAACTGCGTCCCGGCCTGATCCGCACACCGATGACCGGGCCGGACCTGCGCCCCTATGAGGCGATGTTCAGCAGCGGCCGTGTCCCTGCTGGCGACTGGGGCAGTATTGAGCAGATCGGTACCGCTGTGGCCACCCTGGCGCGTGGTGGCTTGCCCTATTGCACGGGGGAGGTTGTCAACATCTCTGGTGGATTCCAGATCGAACAGATCGGCTGAGAAGGGGCGCGGTTATCCGGGTTCCAGCCCCCACCATAGCGCCGCCAGGACGGCAATTCCGACCAAGGCCAGTAACAGTGGTAAGGCGTTGATATTGACCAGCGGCATGAAGACGACCACGGCCAGCGCGCCTACCGACATCTGTACACAGCCTGATAATCCAGCCGCCCGGCCCAGTGCCCCGGGTACTGCGCCGGTGGCCCCGGTCATCGCATTGGGAATGGTCAGGCCATGGCCAAAGCTCATCGCAGCGGCAATGGCGAACAGTGCCCCATAGCCCGAAGCGATCCCGGTGAAGATCAGGGCAAGTCCGGCCAAGGCGCTAAAGGCGGTTACACAAGTGCCGGCAGTGATCATCCGGTTGATCCCGTGACGTGCTACAGTCCGGGTCGAGAGCAGATTGGCGATGAGGAAGGACGCAGCCGGGATGGAAAAGAGTGGGGCATATTGGGCCGGGGTCAGGCCGTGAAGGGTGCTCAGCAGAAAGGGCGTGCTGTTCAGAAAGGTATGGTTCGCGGCTGAGGCCAGGGCGATCTGTCCTGTATAGGCGCGGAACCGCCGCGATCCCAACAGGGTGGCAAAGCCGGCCCGAGTGGGTTCGGTTTGATCTGGCTGATCATGGACCAGCCGTGCGGCGGCCAGCAGGATGATCCCCCCGATCCCGGACAGAAAGGCAAAATTCCCGCGCCACCCCACGGCGGCCTCAATCGTGCCGCCGATGCTGGGGGCAAGCATCGGCAGGACCATCATGCCAAGCGACAGATAGCCGATCAGTCCGGCCGCCTGTGTCTCGGAATTGCGTTCCCGCAGCAGCGCACTGGCAGAAACAAGCCCGGCCGAGGCCCCGATTGCCTGTATCATGCGGCCAGCCATGAACAGCACGGCGGTTTCCGCTATCAGGCAGATCAGACTGCCGAGGATGAACAGTGCAAGTCCCCCCAGCAGGGGCCGCCGCCGTCCAAAACGGTCGGAAAGCGCACCGACGAAAAGCTGGGGCAGGGCCACAGCCAGCAAATAGCCTGCCTGCAACAGCGCTGTGCCTTGCTGTGAAATGTCAAAGTCCGCACGCAAGGAGGGCAGGGACGGGCCGATCAGGGTCATCCCGGTGATGCCCAGCCCGGCCCCCAGGGCAAGCGTGACCATCAGCCCAAGCGTGGCCCCGTCTCTGGCAGATCCTGGGCCCGTATCTGATCGCGTCACCTGGACCTCCTGGTTTGTGGCCCCATGTTCGTGTGCCGTGTCAGCGGCGTTCAAACCCCGTATATCCGTCCCGAACGATTTCTTCGCAACGCCGCTCATATTCCGGGACACCGCCGGCATAGGCCATGAAAATCCTGGGCTTTCCCGGGATATTGGCGCCCATATACCATGAATCTGCCTCGGGAAAGAGTGTACCCTCGACCGTCTTGGCGACTTCACGGGTCCAGGCCGCCTGCGCCTGAGGTGTGGCCTCGATCACGGTGTATCCGGCGCTTTCCAAATCCGTGATACAGCGGGCGATCCATTCCACATGATACTCGATCGACACCAGAAGGTTGGTCAGGATTGCTGGACAGCCTGGCCCGGTGATGGTGAACAGGTTGGGAAAACCCGAGACCATCAGCCCGAGATACGAATTGGGCGCCTCGGCCCAGAGATCACGCAGGCGTTGCCCATCCTGCCCTTGCACATCAATCCGTTGGATCGCCCCGGTGCCGGCGTCAAAGCCTGTGGCAAAGATCAGCGCATCCAGCGGATAGGTTGTCTGTGTGGTTTGCACACCGGTTTCTGTAACCTGCTCAAGCGGGGTGCGTTTCAGGTTCACCAAGGTGACATTGTCGGCGTTGAACGTTTCGTAATAGCCGGTATCGCAGGCCAGCCGTTTGGCCCCGATCGGATAGCCTTGAGGGCAGAGCGCCTTTGCAACCTCGGGGTCCTTGACGGTTTCATGGATGCGGTCGCGGACGAAATCGGCGGCAATTGCATTGGAGGCGTGGGATACCATCAGATCGTCAAACGCATTCAGGAAACTGGCCCCGCCGCCCTTTTCCCAGCCCCAGCGCAGGGCAAATTCTGCATCAGCGTCCGCGCGGCTGATGTCCACGGCATTCAGACCAAGGGACCGGGGCAGGATGGTTCCCGAAAACGTCCGGCGCGCAACCGCGCGGCGGTCAGGATAACGACGGGCAAACGCGGTATAATCGGCATCGGTCAGCGGCCTGTTCCGGGCGGGAACCGAGAAATTCGGCGTCCGTTGAAAGACCAGGACCTGACCGGCGCGGCGGGCCAGTTCAGGGATCGCCTGGATGCCCGAGGATCCGGTCCCGATCACGCCGACGCGCTTGCCTGCCAGATCCGGTTCTTCGCGTGGCCAGGCGCCGGTATGATAGATCGCCCCCTTGAAATCGCCCAGGCCAGGGATGTCGGGCAGGGTCGGTTCGGACAGGTTCCCCGTGGCCATGACGCAGAAGCGGGCTTCGATCCGGTCGCCCTGTTCGGTTTCCACCCGCCAAATCCCAAGCGTCTCATCAAAGCGCGCGCGGGTGACCCGACGTTCAAAGCGGATGTCGCGGCGCAGATCCAGCCGGTCGGCGATGTGACGGGCATAGGCCAGGATCTCGGGTTGGCCGGAGAACCGTTCGCTCCAGCGCCAGCCGGTTTCGGCCGCCTCGGGGAAGGAATAGCTGTATTGCAGGCTTTCGACATCGCAGCGGGCCCCGGGATAGCGGTTCCAGTACCAGGTGCCGCCAACATCGTCCGCGCGCTCCAGAACCACCACCGATTTTCCCGCCTTGCGCAATCGGTGCAGCATGTAGAGGCCGGCGAACCCAGCGCCGACAATGACGACATCACAAGTCTCGGGGGATGGGATGGCGGTCATGATGTCCTCCGGGGCTGGGGCGGATTCCCTCTGATGAGAGAGAAGCCTACCTATTCATTGTTTTTCATACTAATTGGTAACATTCGAGTCAGAAAAACCCGGGCTGGCCGGATCGTTTTGGGGTCACTCGAGGCTGCGGGTGGCGACGTCGCGCTGGTACATTTCGGCGAGGACCAGCTTTTGCATCTTGCCGGTCGCGTTCAGCGGCATTTCGTCAATGACCACGACCCGGCGGGGCAGCTTGTAGCGCGCCAGGCGGGTATTGCAGTAGGCGATGACCTCGGCCTCGTCGATCTTGGCCCCAGCCTTGAGGGTCAGAAAGGCACAACCGGTTTCGCCCCAGCGCGGATCAGGGATGCCGATGACGGCGGCCTGGCTGACCTGTGGCAACGCGCAGAGCACATTTTCGACCTCGGCGGGATAGACGTTTTCGCCACCGGAAATGTACATGTCCTTCCAGCGGTCGACCATGTAGAGAAAACCATCCTCATCCTGGCGCATGGCATCACCGGTCTTGAACCAGCCATCCTCGAAATTGGCGGCATCGGCAGCAGGGTTGTTCCAGTAGCCCGGGGTCACATTCGGGCCCTTGACCCAGATTTCCCCCACTTCCCCCTGTTCGGCATCGCGCCCGTCCTTGGTCACCAGCCGGGTTTGCAGGCTGATGATCGGCTTGCCGACAGATCCGATGCGTTCCACCAGACGATCCTCGGTCAGGATGCTGCCGGTTGAGCAGGTCTCGGTCATGCCCCAGCCTTGCAGCAGTGTGACGCCTTTGGCTTGATAGGTCTCCAGCAGCGAAACGGGCATTGGGGCACCGCCCGTGCCCATGACGCAGTCGTCATTGAAGCGCGCATCGGCGAAGTCAGGCAATTCCGCCATGAAGGAAAAGGTCGTCGGCACCCCCCAGCTGCGGTTCCCCCCCAGCGCCGGGTTGGTCATCAATTCAAGCAACCGTGCCGCATCGAAGCGGGGCATGACGATAACCGAGCCGCCATTGTAAAGCACTGGATTGGGAAAGGCATTCAGCCCGCCGATGTGGAATGTCGGCAGGAACGATGCGCAAACCGATTGCGCCGACAGCCGGGCCATCCAGGAGGCATGGGTGTTGTTGAAGAACGCCATCTTGTAGGTGATCAGCGCGCCCTTGGGCTTGCCCGTCGTGCCCGAGGTGTAGATGATTGTCCAAGTCGTGTTCCAGTCCAGATCCTCGGGTACGGGCAGCATCGGGCCGGTCGTCGCCAGGGTTTCGTATTCCGATGGGGCGCCCCGATCTGCCTGGATCAGCCGAAGCCCGGGAAAGGCGGCGGCAAGGGCCTGGGCCTGGGCGCTGAACTCGGTCGAGTAGATCAGGATGCGGGGCTGGGCCTGACCGACGATCTCGGTCAGCTCGGGTATGGCCAGGCGCCAGTTCATCGGCAGGAACAGCGCATGCAGGCGGGGCGCCGCGAACATGATCTCGAATGTGTCGGTGCTGTTCAGCATCAGGGTGGCCACCCGGTCACCGGGGGCGACGCCGCAAGCCCGCAGGCCTGCCGCCAGCCGTCCGACCCGGTCAACGAAGGTGCCATAGGTAAAGTGGCGCCCGGTTTCATCCTCGCGCAGGATCGTCGCATCGGGGTTCATGCGGGCGTGAAACGCAGTCCAGTCCTTGAAATACTCGGTCATCTTAACTTTGCCCTTCGCTTGCCATGTCCCAGGGGCCATTCAGGCTGAACCCCGCATCGACGACGATATTCTGGCCGGTGATACCGCGCGCGCCGTCGCTGCACAGAAACCAGGCGGTTTCTGCGATCTCGGCGGGATCAAGGATCCGATCTTGCAGGCTTGCCGCCCGCAGCCGTGCCTCGGATCGTTGGCCATTGGCGAAGGCGGCCAGCAGGGGGGCGGTGGCCACATAGCCGGGGGAGATCGCGTTGACCCGGATGCCATCGCGCCCCCATTCCCGGGCCAGTTGGCGGATCAGTTGCAGGACGGCGGCCTTTGATGGGGCGTAGCCGTGCAGGCGCAAGACATTGGTGGCGGTCATCGAGGCTATGGAAATCAGGCTTCCCTGGCTTTGGCGCATCCGCGCAGCGAAGGCCCGGCAGATCAGGAAGGTGCCGGTCAGATTGACATCGACGACGCGCCGAAAGTCCTGAACCGTCAGATCGGCGGGCGCCAGCATCGGGTGCGAGATGCCCGCAGCGTGCAGAACCGCAGTGGGGGTGCCGTGGCTGTCCACCCATTCGGTAAGGGCCGAGACCTCATCCTCGTTGGCGACGTCGCAGGTAAAGGCAGGCCCGGTGACGCCCGCGATATCCTGGTCCGCGACCAAAACACGCCATCCGCCCTGGGCAAAGCGTTGCGCGCAGGCCGCGCCGATGCCGCGTGCTCCGCCGGTTACGACATTGATCTTTCCCATCGTGCCTCCAGTTCCTCCGCTCTGGTTTCCCGGTCTGGGTGGGTCGGCAGGAAACCACGACAAAAAACTACTCTAGAGTAGGTTTCAGATTCAATAGATAAATTAGAGTGTCATGTTATTTAATGCTTTATTTGGTTTTGTGGGGTGGATTGACGGCCAAGATTTATACTAATAAGTACTATTTATAATATGAAGGTAAGATGCGAGCACAGGCATGCCCAGCCCGGAATTCATCAAGCTCTATAAGGCGATGGCCGCGCAGCCGCGTGTGCCGGCAACCGATGCCGAGCGCCTGGATGGCCTGATGGCCATGCGCCTGGGTATGGAAAAAGGGGCTGCGCGCAATGCCCTGCCCGAAGGTCTGGCTGTGGCCCCTGTCGATGGCGCGCCTCTGCCGGCCGAGTGCCTGATGCCTCGGGGGGCGCGTGAGGGCCGGGTCATCCTGTATCTGCATGGGGGCGCTTTTGCGTTGGGATCCATTGCCTCGCATCGTCATGTTGCGGCGTGGCTGGCCGAGGCTGCGGGATGTCCGGTGATCATTGCCGATTACCCCTTGGCGCCAGAGCATCCGTTCCCTGCTGCCGTCGAGGGGGTTGCGGACTTGTATCGGTGGCTGGTCGGGCAGGGTGCTCCTGTTGCCCTGGCCGGGGATTCGGCCGGGGCCAACCTTGCCTTGGTCACCGCAATGGCCGCTCAGACAACGCCTGTTGCCATCGCCACGCTGTCGCCCACCGTGGATGTGGGGGCTTTCTTCCGGGATCGGGGGGGCAACGCGGATCCATCCCTTGATGAAGCCATGATCGCTTGGGCCTTCGGCCTTTACTTGGGGGCAACGGACCCGGCGGACCCCCGTGTTTCCCCCATGGAAGGTGCCCTGGGCCGCCTGCCACCGACCTTCGTGCAATATGCCGAGGCCGAGGTTTTTGCCCCTGCCGCCCGGCGTTTCGTGGATCGGATGCAGGCGGCTGGGGTCTTGGTCGAACAGGATATCTGGCCCGACATGGTGCATGCCTGGCACTGGTTTGCCCCGCGGCTGCCCGAGGCGCGGGACGCTTTGGCCCGGGCGGGTGCTTTCCTGTCTGCCGCCTTTGACCGACTTGACGAGGAGGAGAGGACCCCATGGAAACCGCAATCATTTCCGGCGGTGCGCAAGGCATCGGATTAGCCACTGTCGAGCTGCTGGCGACGCAGGGTTATCATGTGATCGCCATGGATCGCAGCGAGGCGGTTCTGGAACGGGCGGAAGCGCTGCGCGCCCGTGGCCTGAATGTCGAGGGGCGGATCGTCGATGTGACTGATCCGGGCCAGGTGGATGTGGCCCTGGCCGATCTGGGGCCGATTCACGTTGTTGTCGCGGCCGCCGGAATCCTTATCCCCAAGCCGATCGCCCAGCAGACCGATGCCGATTTTCAGCGCACATTTGATGTCAATGTCTTCGGCATGTTCCGGCTGGCCCGCCAGGCGCTTGCCCATATGGGCGAAGGGGGGCGGATCGTGATGATCGCGTCGCGCGGGGTGCTGGGGGATCGTGACAACGTGGCCTATATCTCATCGAAGGCTGCGGTGGTTGGCATGGTCCGTGCCATGGCTTTTGAATTGCGCGACCGGCTGATCTGCGTCAATGCCGTCGCCCCGGGCTTTACCCGGACCCCGATGATCGCTGCCTTCGGGGCCGAGGGGATCGCCGCCGCTGCCAGCCGTGAGGCGCGGGGCCGGCCGGCCGATCCTGCAGAAATCGCCCCGGCCATCGCTTTTCTTGCCTCGCCGGAGGCTGCGCTGATCACCGGCCAAACCCTGTTTGTCGATGGCGGCAAGTCCCTGGGCGGGCTGGCCGGCGCGGTCTGAAGGGGCGGCCAGCCAGCCCTTGGGTTCAGCCATGACGCGGCGGGCGAGGCCCAGGGCCCCGATCCCGGTCAGCAGAAGCGGCAGTCCCGCCGGCAGCGGGACGGGCGCGATGGCGGCCGGGATCACTTCGAAGGCCATGAACAGGGTGTTCTGGGTGGTGGGGTTGAAGTTGTCATCCGCCGCGATGATCAGCGATCTGTTGCCATTGGCCAGCACCTTGCCCCAGCTCATGGCCTCCATGTTGTCCAGATCCACGCCCATGAACGGATCGCCCATATCCAGCAGAACCGCGCGCGTCATCGGGCTATAGGCTACCCCGGCCAGGCTGACAGTGTTCAGGATATCCGTCGCCGCGCCGATTTCTGCGTAGACGACGGACACGCCGTTTTTGCCGGTGGCAAAGTCATAATCGCGCTCCAGCGCCAGGAACGTGCCCTCATCCACGGCCAGCAGTTCAACCAGCCCGAGGCCACCTGCGCCAATCCCCGACCGAAGGGGGGCAGATCATAGGCATATTGGGCGATGGGCGCGCCGCCGTCGGCATCGAGCTGGGTGATCCGGACGCTCGCGCCTTGGGTCGTGTCCGAGGGTGGGCCATCCTCGATCAGCGGGCCTTCGTTGCCGACAAAGACCTTGCCGCCTGGGCTGCCGTTCCGGCGGCAAGGGTCGTGATGGCCAGGGGCGCAAGCACGTGACGAACCAACATAGTCCTGTTCTCCGTTCTGGTTGGGACCAGGCCAGCCTAACGGCGGTTCGTAACGGTTTTTTGGAGAGGTCCCGGGTAGATCCGGATCAACGCATGGACGGAACAGCCCGGGGTTTTGCGTCTTCGATGGCCATATGCAGCGATTGCGCGATCCGCTCGGCGCGGGCGATGACATGGGCGGCGCCTGTGGGGGGGCAGACCTCGGCGGCAGTTTCGCGGAACAAGGCCAGCCAGCGCTCAAATTCGGCCCAGTGCACGGGCAGGCCGATATGGGCCGGCACCGGCGCCCCGTGATACCGGCCGGTTCCCAGGGCGACCGAGGACCAGAAGGCCGTCATTTGCTCCAGATGGGGGCCCCAATCGGTGATTCGTGTGGCGAAAATGGGCCCCAGAACAGCATCGTCCCGGATTTTGGCATAGAATTGGTGGACGAGGGTGCGCAGGATCGTTTCATTCAGCCCGGTGCGGGCCATGATCGCGGTGGTCTGTTCAGAGGCGGGGCTTGGCACGGCGGTCTCCGGTGGCGGGGCTTGATTTCGACCTGGGCTCTGCTAATAGGTATTGTAAATGCCTTTTCAGATCAATGCCTGGCTGCGATGCGTCTGACCTCCTTCACCGATTATGGGCTGCGCATGCTGATGCGGCTGGCCAGTGATCCGGGCCGGGCGTTTTCCACCGCCGAATTGGCCAGGGAATTCGGGCTTTCCAGACATCACCTGACCAAGATCATGCAGCGCCTGGCGCAGGGCGGCATCGTGCAGACCCGCCGGGGCGGCGGCGGCGGCGCGATGTTGCGACATGATGCCGCAGCTATCCGGCTGGGAGATGTCGTGCGACTGCTTGAACAGGGCCAGCCACTGGTGGAGTGTTTGGGGCCAGAGGGTGGTGCCTGCTCGATCAGCGGGGGCTGTCGGTTGAAGGCAAAGCTTATAATCGCCAGAGAACGGTTTCTCGATGACCTAAATCAATCCACTCTTGACGATATTGCGTTACCCGCCCGTGAAGCGGCATGATGATGAAAAAGGAAGCAGGATGACCGGTACGCTAAGCATACCCGAACGCCAGTTCGGTCTGGTCTTGTCTATTCTCGTTGCGATTATGGGTCTTGCGATGGCGGCGACGGCCCGGCACGGGGTCATGGCCGTGCATGGGTTCATGGCGCTGGGGCTGGGCCTCTGGCTGGTTTTCGTGCTGGGTGGATCCCTGTATGAGGCTAACGCCCGTACCGAACGGATGACCCGTTACTACGATGCGCCGACGAAGTTCGGCATCGTGATGACGCTGATCTGGGCAATGATCGGCATGGGTGTCGGGGTCTGGGTGGCCGGCCTTCTGTACTGGCCCGAGGGAACCCCGATGGTGCCGTGGAGCAGTTTTGGCCGCCTGCGCCCGGTACACACCACCGGGATCATCTTTGGCTTTGGCGGTAACGCCCTGATCGCCACCTCGTTTCATGTGCTGCAGCGCACCTCGCGCGCGCGGCTGGCCGATTCCGTCAGCCCGTGGGTCGTGTTGCTGGGCTTCAACCTGTTCTGCTTCTGGGCGGTCAGCGGCTACATGATGGGTAGCACCCAGTCCAAGGAATACGCCGAGGCCGAATGGTACGCCGACATCCTGCTGGTCATCGTCTGGGTCACCTATTTCGTGCTGTACATGCGGACCCTGGCACGGCGGAATGAGCCCCATATTTATGTGGCCAACTGGTATTACCTGGCCTTTATCCTGGTGGTGGCGATGCTGCATATCGTCAACAACCTGGCCATCCCGGTGCGCCTGACCGCCGCCGAAAGCTTCCCGATCTGGTCCGGGGTGCAGGACGCGATGGTGCAATGGTGGTATGGTCATAACGCGGTGGCGTTCTTCCTGACCGCCGGGTTCCTGGGCCTGCTCTATTATTTCCTGCCGGTGCGTTCGGGCCGGCCGATCTGGTCCTACCGTTTGTCGATCGTCGGGTTCTGGGGCATCACCTTTTTCTACATCTGGGTCGGATCGCACCATCTGCACTACACTGCGCTGCCCTATTGGGTGCAGACCTTGGGGATGACCTTCTCGGTGGTGCTGCTGGTGCCCTCCTGGGCATCGGCCGGGAATGCCATCGCCACGCTGAACGGTGCCTGGCACAAGGTGCGAGATGACGCGACGCTGCGCTTCATGTTCGTGGCGGCGGTGTTCTACGGGATGTCCACGTTTGAGGGGTCCTTCCTGTCGATCCGGCCGGTCACCTCGCTGAGCCATTACACCGACTGGACCGTGGGCCATGTGCATTCCGGGACACTGGGTTGGGTGGCGATGATTGTCTTTGGAGCGATCTACACACTGGTGCCGCAATTGTCGGGGCGTGAACAGATGGCCTCGCCCAAGGCGATTGAATGGCACTTCTGGCTGGCTGTGGTCGGCACGCTGGTCTACGTCGTGTCGATGTGGAATGCGGGCATCACCCAGGGCCTGATGTGGCGGGCCTATGATGAAAGCGGCGCCCTGTCCTACAGTTTCATCCAGTCGGTTGAGGCCATGGCCCCTTACTATCTGTTGCGGACCATCGGTGGTGCGCTGTTCTGGGCTGGCGCGATCATCTGCGGGATCAACTGCTGGGTGACGATGCGCGCGGCGCGGGGTGGCGAGGCTGCTGACCGTCCCCTGATTGCACAGCCGGGGGAGTGAACCGATGCTGAAGATTCAATACAACCTCGAAAAAGTTTCGATGGGGCTGGTGGGGGCGATCATCCTGGTCGCCTCGATCGGGGGGGCGCTGGAAATCGCGCCGCTGACCAAGGTCAATGAAACGGTGAACCTGCCTGACGATCTGCGGCCGCACACGCCGCTGGAGCTGGCTGGGCGCGAGATTTACATCCGCGAGGGCTGCTATGCCTGCCACAGCCAGATGGTGCGCAGCCTTGCCGATGAACTGGACCGCTACGGCCCCTATTCACTGGCCGGTGAAAGCGCCTATGACAGGCCGATGCTGTGGGGATCCAAGCGCACCGGTCCCGATCTGGCCCGTTTGGGCGAGAAATATTCGGACAGTTGGCATGTCGATCACCTGATTGATCCCCGCGCGGTGGTGCCGGCCTCGATCATGCCGGCTTACCCGTGGCTGACCCGCCCGCTGGATACCGAGTTGCTGGAGGATTCCCTGGCCACCCTGGCCTTTCTGGGTGTGCCCTATGACGAGGAAATGGTCGCTGCGGCCGAGGCCGATGCCCGCGCGCAGAGCAACCCCGACAGTGACGGGGCAGACGGGGTGCGCGAACGCTATGGTGACACGGTTGCCGTGCGCGCCTTTGATGGCAACCCGTCGGTGCTGACCGAAATGGACGCTGTGGTGGCCTATCTGCAATCGCTGGGCCGGTTGACCGGTGCGCCTTATGAAATTGTGGCGGAGAACGGCCAATGACCCATGATACGCTGGTGTACCTTGCCAAGACCGTGGGTCTGTTCTGGCTGTTCGGGTTTTTCATCATCGTCGTTATCCGGGCCTATGCCCCGTCGCGCCGTGCCGGGTATGACGCTGTGGCCCGCTCGGTTCTCTTGCCCGAAGAGGAAGACCTGAAATGAGCGATCACGACCACAAGATCGAGATTGATCCGGTTTCCGGCTACGGCACCACCGGGCATGACTGGGCGGGGATCAAGGAACTGAACCGCCCGTTTCCCAAACTGGTGCTTTGGGCGCTGGGGCTGACCTTCACCTATTCGGTGATTGCCTGGATCCTGCTGCCGGCCTGGCCCGTGGGCCGTGACGGTACGCCCGGTTTGCTGAAGCTGGATCAGGGTGTCATTGCCATGGAGGATTTCGCTCGGATCGAGGATTCCCGCCAGGACTGGATGGGGCGCTTTGCCTCGGACGACTACGCCGCGCTGGCGGCCGATGCCGGGTTGATGGCCACGGCGATGCCGGCGGCGGAACGCCTGTTCGCCGATAACTGCGCCGCCTGTCATGGGGCCGAGGGGCGGGGCGGCCCGGGCTATCCGGTGCTGTCGGATGGCTACTGGCTGTGGGGGGGCACGCCCGATCAGATCGCCGAGACCATCCGCGTGGGCATCAATGCCGAAGACCTTGACACCCGCATCGCGGAAATGGCCGCCTATGACTGGATGAGCTTCGATGAGCGCACCGCACTGGCCCATTATGTCGCCGGGCTGAAGGACGGCACCGCCGATCAGGGCAGCCCTGCCGCCACTGTGTTCGCCGAAAACTGCGCCTCGTGCCACGGCGATGGCGGGGTCGGAGGGCTGGAGGTCGGCGCCCCGTCCCTGACCGATGGATCGGTGATCTTCGGGCAGGACGAGGCGACGGTGATGGACATCCTGCGTCACGGCCGGCGCAGCGTCATGCCCGCTTGGGCCGGGCGTCTGTCCGATGCCGACATCAATCTGCTGACGGTCTATGTTGCCGGGCTCGACCAGGGCGCGGAGGGACAGGTGGCGGAATGACGATTCAAAGCCAGAAACGACTGGCCGTTCTCGGGGCGCTGGCCCTGATCGCGGTCTTTCTTGGGGCCAATGCGCATCTGTTGACCGTCGCATTCGGATCCCAACCCGAATGCCGTGCCGTCGCTCATGCCGCGCCGGCCAAGACCGCGTGTTGAAGGAGGCCACCCATGCTTGAACCTCTTCCGGAAGTTGTGCGGCCGGAGCGGCCGGCCCCCCCCTATAGGCGCGAGTTGTCGGATGATGCCGCCATTGGCTGGCTCAAGGCGGGCCTGGCCGATTTGCGCGCCGATCCCGTATCCAGCATCGCCTATGGCCTGGGCCTGACGCTGCTGTCCTACGCGACGCTTTGGGGGCTTTATGCCAGCAATCTGATCTATCTGGCGTTGCCGGCGATTTCGGGGTTTTTGATCATTGGGCCGTTCCTTGCGGTTGGTCTTTATGAAAAAAGCCGTCGTCGTGCCGAGGGACGGGGGATGGGCCTGCTGGAAATGATCACCTTCCGGCCCGTATCCGCCGCGCAGCTGGCCTATGCCGGGTTGCTTATGGGGCTGCTGATCCTGTTTTGGCTGCGGGCAGCCGACCTGCTGTATGCGCTGTTCTTTGGGCTGACGCCGTTCCCGGGGGCTGGCGATGCGCTGAGCAACGTGTTTACCACCTTCCGCGGCTGGATGCTGATCCTGACCGGGACGGGGGTGGGCGGTCTGTTTGCTGCTTTCGCGTTTGCCCTTAGCGCGTTTTCTGTGCCGCTGCTGGTCTTTGGCAAAACCGATGCGCTGACCGCCATGGGGACCAGCTTTGCCATCACCACCCAGAACCTGCGGCCTATGCTGACCTGGGGGGCAATTGTCACGGTTGGGCTGGGAATTTCGGCGGTGACCGGCTTGCTGGGTCTGATCGTTGTGTTCCCGGTGCTTGGCCACGGCACCTGGCACGCCTATCGTGCCGTTTGGCCTGATCAAGAAGGATGAGCCTGCTCACCCTTATCCCGTTGTCGATCGGCCTTGGGCTGATCGGCCTCTGGGCGTTTTTCTGGGCATTGCGCAACGGTCAGTTCGAGGATCCCGAAGGGGCGGCCTGGCGGGTCATTCCGCCGGAAAGCCGGACCGATGCGGCGGAGACACAGGACAGTTCCCCGGCCAGAAAAACGTAATCCAACCCGTGCCCATGGCCCCTTTTGGGGGCTGTGAGCGGGGGAGAATGTTTTACGCCGGCGCAAATGCATGGGGGGCCAACTGGTCAGTGGTCCAGTGCCGGTTTGGGCTTGTGTTCCAGCCACAGGTGTAGCGCGGCAATCTGGTCCGGGGTCATGCGCAAGCCCAGCTTGGTGCGCCGCCACAGGATGTCCTCGGCCGTGCGGGCGAATTCGCAGTCCATCAGCCAACTTACCTCGCGTTCGAACAGACCCGCGCCAAAGTCCTGCCCCAGATCATCGGCGGTCCGGGCCGTGCCCAGGATAGTGCGGGCCTCGGTGCCATAGCTGCGGATCAGCCGGCGGGTGGTGCGCGGGTCGAGAAATGGATAATCGCCCCCCAGGGCCGCGATCATCCCGGGTTTGTCTGTCAGCGTAAAATCCCCGCCCGGCAGGGGGACACCTGCGGTCCATGGCCCGGGCAAATCGGCGAACATCCCTCCCAGCTTGTCCAGCGCTGCTTCGGCCAGGCGCCGATAAGTGGTGATCTTGCCACCGAAGATGTTCAGCAGCGGGGCGCCGGCCGTGCGATCCAGCTTGAGCACATAATCGCGGGTGGCCGCCGTCGCGGAACTGGCGCCGTCATCGTAAAGGGGTCGCACCCCTGAATAGGTCCAGACGATATCGTCGCGTGTCACCGGCTGGCGGAAATAGCGCGATGCGAAAGCCAGCAGATAATCCTGTTCCGCCTCGGTGCAGCAGGGGGGCTGATCGGGGTCGGGGTGGTCAGCATCAGTGGTCCCGATCAGGGTAAAGTCGTCTTCATAGGGAATGGCGAAGATGATGCGGCCGTCTTCACCTTGCAGGAAATAGCATTTGTCATGGTCATAGAGACGCCGGGTGACGATATGACTGCCGCGCACTAGGCGCACGGCCTCTTTCGAGGCGGCGTGTACCGTGTCGTGGATCACCTGGCCGACCCAGGGCCCGGCGGCGTTGATCAAGGTCCGGGCGTGCCAGATCTGCCGGGTGCCGGTGGCCGGGTCTTCGGTGGTCACGGCCCATACGCCGTTGGTCACCTTGGCCGATATCACCGGGCAGCGTGTCATCACGTGTGCGCCGCGCAGAGCGGCATCGCGGGCGTTCAGCGCCACCAACCGGCTGTCCTGAACCCAGCAATCGGAATATTCGTAGGCTTTCCCGAACGTGTTCTGCAAGGCGGCGCCGGCGGGATCGCGGCGCAGATCGAGCGTCCGTGTCGCTGGCAGGATTTGTCGCCCCCCCAGGGTATCATAGAGCATCAGTCCCAGCCGGATCAGCCAGGCCGGGCGCCGTCCGCGCATCCAGGGCATCACCGTGTTCAGCAGTTTCGAGGTTGGGGTTTCGGTTTCGAACCGCATGTCCGGGTGCAAGGGTAGGACAAAGCGCATGGGCCAACTGATATGCGGCATGGCGCGCAGCAGGGTTTCGCGTTCGATCAGCGCTTCGCGGACCAGACGAATCTCGAAATATTCCAGATAGCGCAGCCCTCCGTGGAACAGTTTGGTCGAGGCCGAGGATGTCGCTGCCGCCAGATCGCCGCGTTCGGCCAGACGGACGCTCAGGCCGCGACCGGCCGCGTCCCGGGCGATGCCGCAGCCGTTGATTCCGCCGCCGATGATGAACAGGTCCACCATGGCTGTGTCGTTTTCGGGCAAGGTCACGCCTTGTCTCCTTCGCCGTCCGTGGCAAAGCGGATCACGACGGCCGGGCGCTGTCAATCTGGGGGCTTTCCTCCCGAGGGCAGGCTTGCCGGAAGAGACGGCTCAGCCGGCGCGCAGGGCCGGGGCCAGCTTGGTGCCCACGGTCTCGATCGCCTTCATCATGGTCGCGTGCTCAATGATGCCAATGCCCATCTGAAGAGAGACCCGATCAAAGCCCAGATCCGCACGCAGCCCGAGGATCTTGTCGGCCACCCGCGCCGGATCGCCGACGAACATTGCCCCTTCGGGGCCAATGCCGGCATCGAATTGCGCGCGGCTTTGTGGGGGCCAGCCCCGTTCGCGGCCGATCTGGTCCATGACCTGTTTCTGCGCCGGAAAGAACACATCAGCCGCCGCCTTGCCGTCATCGAGCACAAACCCGTGCACGTTCAGCGATACCCGGGCCGTGTCCCCATGACCCGACTGTGTTGCTGCCCGGCGGTAAAGATCCGTCAGCGGTCCGAAGGCACGTGGCTGCCCCCCGATGATCGCCAGCGCCAGGGGCAACCCCAATGCGCCGGCCCGTACCGCACTTTGCGGTGTGCCCCCGACAGCGATCCAGATCGGCAGTTGGCCGGCCACGGGCCGGGGGTACACGCCCAGCCCCTCGACGGCACTGGTGTGTGCGGTGCCGGGCCAAACCAGATGCTCGCGTTCGTTGATCGCCAGCAGCATGGCCAGCTTCTCTTCGAACAGATCGTCATAATCCTTCAGGTCATGACCAAAGAGGGGAAAGCTTTCGATAAAACTGCCGCGTCCGATCATCAGTTCAGCCCGTCCGCCGGTCAGGTTGTCCAGCGTGGCGTATTGCTGAAAGACGCGGATCGGATCGTCAGAACTGAGCACGGAAACGGCGGAACTGAGCCGGATGTTGCGGGTCGTGCGCGCGGCCCCTGCCAAGGTGACAGCGGTGGCCGAGATGGCATAGTTCGGCCGGTGATGTTCCCCCAGCCCGAAGATGTCCAGGCCCACCTGATCGGCCAGTTCGATCTCCTCCATCAGGTTGCGCAGCCGCTCGGCCGTGCCAACCTGATAGCCGGTTGCCGGATCCGTGCCGACATCCCCGAATGTGTAAAGCCCGACTTCCATCACCGTCTCCGTCCGTTTCGCCCTTGCTAGAGTGCCCGGGCGTGGACCGAAAGCCCCTCTGACGCACGAGGGGTGTGCAAAGTTGTTGATGTGTTTCCCAATTCCGTGGACGGCTCGGATCCCATCGGTCTGGCGGACAGGGCTGTGTCTTCAGTTGCCCTGCCGGACCATTATGAAATCGAAGGGTGATCGCCAGTCTGTGGGGGCGTCGGGTCGCTGAACCAGATCATCGAATGGCGCAGTAGGTCATTGGCGATCAGGGTCGATAACGGCCCCGAATATGTCAGTTCCACGCTGATGCCCTGGGTTGAAAGGTAAGGCATCGTCCTGGCCTACATCCAGCCTGGAAAGCCGCAGTAGAACGCATGCGTCGAGCGTTACAATCGGACGGTCCGGCGCGAATGGCCGGGCCTTTATATCTTTGAAACCATTGAGGAGGTGCAAGAGATCGCCATCGAATAGCTCTGGACCTATAATAACGAACGTCCCAACACGGGCAACAGCGGGGTCACCCCCGCCATGAAGCTGCAAATGGCCGCGTGAATTCTACGACCGCGCCCTGTTAAAACGGGGAGGATGACCCATTGCGCGGCCAGATTGGCGGGGATTCTACCCAACATTCTGGCCGGTCGGCTTGACCGTGACCCGGTCGTGCCATCGGCCTATGACCACTGGCTCGATCAGCGCCTGTCGCAAGGGGAAG
>JBKDZR010000140.1:0-11233 GCA_047971485.1 Qingshengfaniella sp.
CCTGTTGGGCGGCGAACCTGTTTTCTGCGATGGGCCAAAGGTCTATCCATTTGAGGAACCTACGCGAATCGCCGTCGGCATAGAGAAAACCTTGGTAGTAGCCCGAATAGCCCATGTTGGCGTGCCGCCCTTGAGCGGCAATCCTTCCGGCCATGTCTAGCTTCGGCTGTATCAGTATGTCGCCTTCGGTAAGGTCGTCGAGATCAATCGTTCTGTCTTTGAAGTCGTAGTAGTCGTGGATTTTTCCGGTTAGTTTTACTCGCATAGGTGCCTCTATTGTTGCGTCGCGCACTGTGGCGGAATCATCGGCAAAGGAACAGAGCGTGGACCAATACCTAGTTTATTTCGTGCCGTTCATCGTGGTCGGGTTCGGGATCATGCTTGCGCCCTTCATATCCTACGGCTGGCCTAACTGGTTGACCCGCTTCGTAGAGTTCTGCGCCGAAATGGCGAACGGCGTATGGGTTGCAGGCGTCGCGCTCGTGATCCTACTCAGCCTTGGCGTTCCCTTGCCAGCCGCAGCCGTCATTTCGTGGCCCGTCTGTTCTTCGCGGGTAGATACTTCGCGCGGCTTAGCGATGAATGGCAGGCTCGCAGCTACGAAATCAAGCGTCGGGCACGGGAAGAACGCGAACGGCGCGAAGCGGATGAACGCTCAAAACGCAGCTAAGTCGGCGTTCACGAACTCGTGACTTCGGCCAATCTGACCCCTTCAAAGCCCTGAAAATCGCATGGGTAGTTCATGGGTAGGATTGCTTGATCGACAATTTCTCCAATGAAATAAATGGATAATGGCGGAGACGAAGGGATTCGAACCCTCGAGACCCTTCCGGGCCTACTCCCTTAGCAGGGGAGCGCCTTCGACCACTCGGCCACGTCTCCGCTGACGGGTATAACCGCGTAAGAGAAGGGAGTACAAGGCGAAGTTTTCTCTGTCCGCGATCACCCCGTCCTGCACGCCTTGTCCCTTGTGGGCTTGGCGTCCTCCCGGGCCCAGTCGGGCGCTGGGTGGGCGGGATGGATCTGGCCGGTGCAGGGGCCAAAGCCGATGCGATAGTCCGCCCCGCGCGCCGCACCATAGAGCGTCAGCCGATCCCCATCCTCAAGAAAAGAACGGGTTTGGCCGCCCTTCAGGGCCAGCGGGTCCTGACCGCCCCAGCTCAGTTCCAGCAGGGAGCCGCGACTGTCGCGCGTGTCGCCTGAAATCGTGCCGGATCCCAGCAGGTCGCCGGTGCGCATGGGGCAGCCGCTGGTTGTGTGCTGGCACAGTTGCTGCGCGGGGGCATAGTACAGATTGGTGGCGTTGGTCCGGGTGATGATCGTCTCCGGCCCGTTTTCAGGCATCAGCCCGACCCAGAGATCAATATCATACAGCACGGGGCCCGGTTCGCGCAGATAGGGCAGCAGCGGCCGTTCCCGGGCTGGTGCAGGGGAGCGAAAGGGGGCCAGCGCGGCCGTGGTCACGATCCAGGGGCTGATCGTCGTTGCCGTTGCCTTGGACTGGAACGGGCCCAGGGGCTGATATTCCCAAGCCTGGATGTCCCGGGCGGACCAGTCGTTCAACAGGACGTAGCCAAAGATCATCTCATCGGCCTGAGCGACCGAGACCATGCCGTTTGATGGGACACCGACGATAGCGCCAAGTTCAAGTTCCATGTCGAACCGTGCCGAAGGAGCAAAGCGGGGCAGCGTGTCCCCCTGGGCCTTGATCTGCCCCCAGGGCCGGTGGATCGGGGTGCCCGAGACCACCACGGATGAGGCCCGCCCGTTATAGCCGATGGGGATGGACAGCCAGTTGGGAGGCAAGGCATTGTCCGGCCCCCGGAACATGCTGCCCACATTGAAGGCATGGGATTTCGAGGCATAGAAATCCGTGTATTCGGCAAGGGTGAAGGGCAGGTGCAGCCGGGATTCGGCGCGCCGGACCAGCAGTTGGGACAGGTCGTCGGCCCCCTGGGCCAGCAGGGCGGTCAGTTGCCGGCGGAGATCGGCCCACAGGGTGGGTCCGGCGGCCATCACGGGGTTCCAGGCGCCGCTCTGCAGCAGCGGCCCGCCTGGCAACACCAGTCGCCCAGCCCGCTCGGCGGCGGCGGCATCCAGGATCCGGTCGCCAATGGCCACGCCACAGCGCGGTTCCGTTCCCTCGGTGGAAAATACGCCATAGGGCAGGTTGTTCAGTGGAAAGTCGGTGTCCGGATCATTGGCGCTATCAACCCAGGAGATCAGAAGATTCATCGCTTTCGTCATCCTGTCTGCCCATCATCCTGTCCGGGCGCGGGGCCTCCGTCTTCCCACATGCCTTCGGGCGTGCCGTCGAACCGCTTTTTCAGGCCGCGCCAGCAGTCGATGTAATCGTCCTGCAGGGGGGCCTCTTGGGCGGCGAAGGCGGTCAGGTGCTGGGGAAAACGGGTTTCGAACATGAAGGACATGGTGTTGTCCAGCTTGTTGGGGCGCAGATCGGCGCGGCTGGCGGTCTCGAAGGCGGCGGTATCGGGGCCGTGGGGCAGCATCATGTTATGCAGGCTCAGGCCGCCGGGCGCGAAGCCCTGGGGCTTGGCGTCGTATTCGCCATAGATATTGCCCATCAGTTCGGACATCACGTTCTTGTGGTACCAGGGCGGACGAAAGGTGTTTTCGGCCACCATCCAGCGTTCGCGGAACAGCACGAAGTCGATATTGGCGGTGCCGGGAACACCGGACGGGGCGGTCAGCACCGTGAAGATGGACGGGTCGGGGTGATCGAACAGAACCGCACCCACCGGGCAATAGTCGTGCAGGTCATATTTCACCGGCGCGTAATTCCCGTGCCAGGCCACCACATCCAGTGGGGACTGACCGATCCGGGTTTCATGGAACTGGCCCTGCCATTTGATCACCAGACGTGAGGGGACCTCGCGATCTTCGAAAGCCGCAACGGGGGCCTTGAAGTCACGCCGATTGGCCAGGCAATTGGCGCCGATCGGCCCGCGCCCGGGCAGCTCGAATTTCTGGCCATAATTCTCGCAGACGAACCCACGCGCGGGGCCCTCGGTTACCGCGACCCGATAGGCCAGGCCACGCGGCAACAGGGCGATTTCCCCGGGGGCAAGATCAATAATCCCCAGTTCGGTATGAAAACGCAGTTTTCCTTCTTGAGGAACGACCAGCAATTCACTGTCAGCGCTGTAAAAATATTCATCCTGCATGGAGGCGGTGACCAGATAGACATGGCTGGCCATCCCGGTTTGGGTATGAACATCGCCCGCGGTGGTCATCGTGTGCATGCCGGTGATCCAGGTCAGATCCCGGTCGGCATGGGGCAGCGGATCCCAGCGATACTGGCCCAGGCTGGCGACATCGGGCAGGATATGCGGGGCCGATTTCCAATGGGGTATCTCGATCCGTTTGTAGCGGCCGGAATGCTTGACCGAGGGGCGGATGCGATAGCACCAGGTGCGTTCGTTCTGGTGGCTGGGCGCGGTAAAGGCGGTGCCGGAAAGCTGTTCACCATAAAGACCATACGCGCATCTCTGTGGGCTGTTGCGGCCCCGCGGCAGGGCGCCGGGCAGGGCCTCGGTTTCGAAGTCATTGCCGAAACCGGACATGTAGCCCGGCGTCGTTGCCGTTGCCGCCGCCATGGCCGTTGGGCCGGCGGCGCGGGTCGGGTTGGATTTGGTCATGGGTTCTCCTCCCGCATGCTCCGGGGGCATACTGGGCAAGGGCGCGGTGAACTGCAAGCGTGGCATGGCTTGAGGGCTGTCCCCTTGAAATCCCGGCGGGTCCGTTGCGGTAGGGCGAGCCTCCTCCGGGCTGCTTTGGGCTGTGTGTCTTGGCCGAAGGATCCTTGGATCACTTTTCACTTTTAGAGAAAACTGATCGCGTCAATCTCACTCTTTTCAGGCGGAAATTGCGGCGCTAGCCTGAGATCAGGACAGGGCCACAACGCTGGGGAGGAGCGATGCAGCTGACCGATCAGGAACGCGCCATGCGCGACGGCGCCCAGGGCGATGCCGTGGCCCGGGCCATGGATCTGCTGATCCGCTATGGGCAGGCGCTGGGGGCTGAACGGCTGGTCGAAACCCGCAATGTGGCCGGCGCCTTCAATGCCTCGACCCCCTCGGTGCGGCATATGGCCGAAGATGGCTTTGACCGGGTGTTTTCCGAACTGAACCTCGACAGCGATGATGTGGTGGATATCCCGCGCATGGCGGTGCCAACCTGTCAGCTGATCTCGGGCATTGATCTGGACAATTCTGTCATCCAGGGGGTGGAGCCGGAGCTGACCGATTTGCAGCGCAAATCCGAGGCCTATCTGGGCAAGCGCGGCATCAACCTGATGTGTACCTGCACGCCCTATCAGGTGGGCAATGTGCCGGTGCGGGGCGAGCATTGCGCCTGGATGGAAAGCTCGGCGGTCATCTACTGCAACTCGGTTCTGGGGGCGCGGACCAATGTCGAGGGCAAGGAAAGCACCGGGGCGGCGGGGCTGACCGGACGGATCCCCTATTGGGGCCTTCACCTGCCGGAAAACCGCCATGCCAACCGCCTGATCCGGGTCGAGACCGATGTTGATGACATGGCCGATTGGGGGGTGCTGGGCTATTTTGCCGGCTTTGAGGTCGAGGAAGACCAGCCCGCTTTCGAGGGGCTGACCCATCAGCCAGACCTGATGAAGCTGAAGCATTTCGGGGCAGCCGCCGCATCCTCTGGCGGGGTCGAGATCTACCACATGCCGGGCATCACGCCTGAGTTTCAGACCCTTGAGGCGGCATTCGGCGGCCACCCCATGCCAGATCCCATCGTTTTCGGGGCCGCAGAAAAGCGCCGCACCTGGGAACGGCTGCAGAATGCCAGTGACCGCAAGCTGGATTTCGTCATGCTGGGCTGTCCGCACAATTCCATCGAACAGATGTCGCGTGTGGCCGAACTGCTGGAGGGCCGGCGGATCCATCCCGACACGGCGATGTGGATCCATACACCACGGGCCATCCGCCAGATTGCCGACCGTTCCGGCTATACCGACATCATCCGTGCCGCCGGTGCCGAGGTGATGAGCGATACCTGCCCGGCCATTTCCCGCCGCGTGCCGCAGGGGGTGCGGGTCATGGCCACCGACAGCGCGAAACAGGCCCATTACCTGCCGGCCATCGCCAAGGTGCAGGGCTGGTATGGATCGGTTGAACAATGCGTCGAAAGCGCCATTGCCGGCGAATGGCTGGGGGTGGTTCGATGAGCGTGCTGACCCTGCGGGGCCGTGGTGTGGTCGGCGGTCGGGTGCGCGCCGAGGCCCTGGTGACCACCCAGACGATTTCCGGCTGGGGCGGGATCAACGAACGCGATGGATCTGTCATCGAACTGCGTCACCAGCTTCAGGGGCAAAGCTTCGCCGGCAAGGTGCTGGTATTTCCCGGGGCCAAGGGGTCCTCGGGCTGGTCGGCCTATTTTCACATGTGCCGGCTGAACGGGGTTGCCCCGGCGGCGATGATCTTTACCCGGATGACCACCAAGATCGCCCTGGGTGCCGTGGTCACGCGGGTGCCGGCAGTGACCGATCTGGATGGCGACCCGCTGGACCTGATCCGCACGGGCGACATGGTTGAGGTCGATGGCGATGCCGGTACTGTAAGGATTGTCACACCTGGTTAAGGCCGGGCCGCATGGGCGCCTTGGGGAAGGTGTCCTTTGAAAACAGGGAGGAAAACGATGTCTCGATTCACACGTCGGCTGGTCGCGGGGGCTGCGATGACCGTGGCGCTGGCCACGGGGGCCTTGGCGCAGGATGCCTATGAATGGCCGCAATATTTCAATGTGGTCACCCCGATTGTCGGCACGGCCAACCACTCGCTGGCCGTGGCCTGGACCTCGGAATTCGCCGCCCAGACGGGATCACGCGCGCGCGTTCTGCCAGCGCCCAATGGCTATGCCCGGGCCGAGTGGCTGGCGATCGGCGAGGGGCGGATCGCTCTGATGCAGGCTTCGGATTACTTTGAGCAGATGGATGCGAAAGCCGGCTATGCCACGCCGCAGGCCGGGCCTGCCGACACGCGGTTGGCGATGATGAACATGATCACGCCCTGGGGCTACATGGTGCGTGGTGACAGTGCGATTGACAACTTCGATGATATCGGCCCGGGCACTCGGATCGCCTTTTCGCCGTCATCGGCCTTTCTGGTCGCCGGAGTTGAGGCGCTGCTGGCTTATCGGGGCCTGAGCCGCGAGGATGTGCAACTGGTCGAGGTGGGCAATTACGGCGCCAACACCCGGATCGTTGTCGAGGGGCGGGCCGATGTCGCCTTTACCTCGCCGCTGTCGGGCACCAGCTATGAGGCCGAGGCCAACCCCAATGGCATCCGCTGGCTGGAGCAGCCTCTGGCCAGTGCCGATCCCGAGGCTTTCGCCCGTTACCGGGCCATCCAGTCCGGCTATGTCCCCAGCGAAACCGTGTCGGGTGTGAAAAGCGCCTTGGGGCTGAACATGGATCACGCCTATCAGGCCAACCATGTGCGTGCCGATGAGGATCCGGAATTCGTCTATCAGCTGGTGAAGTGGCTGGATGAACATTACGAGGATTTCAAGGACGACTTCACCCACGCCAAAATGATGAGCGTGGACAGCCTGGTGTCCTTCCTCAATGCCGGAGCGCTGCAACCGCTGCATGACGGCGCGATCCGCTACCTGACGGAACAGGGGCTGTGGAATGACAGCTATCAGGCCCGTCAGGACGCGCTGGTCTCCCTGTCCGAGGCGCGCGTGGCCCTGTGGCAGGAAACGCTGGACGAGGCGCAGGCCCAGAAGGTCACCGTGTCGCCCGACAGCACCGGCTTTGCCGATCTGTGGACGACCACCCGTCAAGCGGCCGGTGATTCCCAGTCCTATGGTGAGATGGTTCTGGCGCTGGACTGATCCATCCGTTCCCCCGCGCGGGCCCGGCCGGTTCCGGTCTGTCTGCGCGGGATTTTTACCGCGCCCCGTCGACGTGCCCGGACCTGCCGGACCGGCGCCGGTCGGATGCCACACGTCCAACGTCAAGGATGCCCTAAATGACCCCAGACATGTCCCGTGATGAAGAGGCCGCCCTGGCCGCCGTGCCCGAGGCCTATCGTGATCAGGCTGAATCGCGCTGGATGTCGATGCCTGCCTGGGTGCGCGGGTTGGTTTTGATGATGTCAGCGGGGGGTGTGGCCCTGGCGGTCTGCTATATTTTCGCCATCGTCCCGATGCTGGACCTGACCTATTACTTCCTGCTGATGGCCGCCTATCTGCCGGTGGTCTACCTGTTGCTGCCGGCCTGGAAGGGCGAGGGGCGGGTGACCTGGGCCAGCTATTTGCCGGCCATTGCCATCTGTGTGCTGACCGTCATCATGGCCTATCATTCCCGGCAACTGGTGTTCGGCAGTTGGGTGCCGGTCAAGGCGACCTGGCAGTTGTGGATCGCCGGTGCAATCTTTCTGCTGGTGCTGGATGCCGCACGGCGCGGCGGGGGCTATATCTTTCTGGTCATTGTCATCGCCCTGGCCCTTTATCCGGTCTATGCGCAGCATATGCCCGGGATCCTCTGGGGGCCGCCGACGGATCTGTCGCGGACCGTGGCGTTCAACGTCTTTTCCAGCGATGCGATGCTGGGCGTCGTCACCCGCGTGGTGGGCGAATTGATCGTCGGCTTTCTAATCCTGGCCGCGCTGATGGTGGCCACGGGTGCGGCGGATTTCTTCCTGCAGCTGGCCATGGCCCTGATGGGCACTTCGCGCGGAGGGGCGGCCAAGGTCAGCGTGCTGGCCTCGGGGTTCTTCGGCAGCCTGTCGGGCAGCATCTTCGGCAATGTCGTCAGCACCGGATCCGTCACCATCCCGTCGATGAAGAAGGCCGGTTTCCCCGGCCATTACGCCGGCGCGCTGGAGGCCTGCGCCTCGACCGGGGGCATGCTGATGCCGCCGGTGATGGGGGCAGTGGCCTTCATCATGGCCGATTTTACCAACACGGAATACCGGGTGATCGTGCTGGGCGCGCTGATCCCGTCGCTGCTGTATTACCTTGGGCTTTATTGCCATGTGGACGGGTTTGCGGCGCGCAACGGTCTGAAGGGCCTCAAGCGTGAGGATCTGCCCAGGGTCGGCGCCGTTCTGAAGGATGGCTGGCCTTTCCTGTGCGTGCTGGCCTTCCTGGTCTGGGGGCTGGTCTTCATGCGCTGGGAACGGCTGACACCGTTCTATGCCTCGGGCCTGCTGCTGGTGCTGACCACGTTGCACCCCAAGCTGCGTATCCGTCTGAACCGCATCCCGGAACTGTTCTACCAGATCACCAAGTTGCTCAGCCAGACCATGGGCCTTTTGCTGCCCACCAGCTTCATCCTGGGCGGGCTGATGGCCACGGGTGTGGCCCCGGTGATTGCCGCCAGCCTGGTGCGCATGGGTGGCGATGCGGTGGTGCCGGTTCTGGCCATTGGCATTGCCGTGTGCCTGATCTTCGGCATGCTGGGAATGATCGTGGCCGCCTATCTGATGCTGGCCCTGACCCTGGCCCCGGCGCTGGAACAGATCGCCGGGTTGAACACATTGGCGATCCACCTGTTCATCGCCTATTATGCCTCATTGGCCGCGATCACGCCGCCGGTGGCCCTGGCCGCTTTCCTGGCCTCACGGATCAGCGATTCCGATCCGATCAAAACCAGCGTTCATGCGGCGCGCCTTGGTATCGTGCTCTATTTCGTGCCGATCTTCTTCCTGTTCGAGCCGGCGCTGATCATGCAGGGCCCATTCCATCTGACGGTGATCTGGACGGCGCTGAACGTGCTGGCCGTGATGGTGATCGCCGCCGCCTCTGAAGGGCAGGTGCCCTGGCGCGGCTGGCTGGATGGCTGGGCGCGGCTGCCCTTGTTCGCCTGTGGCCTGCTGATCGGGTTCCCGGAATGGATCAGCACCTTGGCGGGGCTGGGCCTGGGGCTGGGCCTGATCCTGCTGGCCACCCATCCCGACCGCCATCCCCCCCGAGATGCCGCGACCGGCGCCTGACCTGAAACAGACGGAGAAAACCATGTCCCACGGCCGCCCGATCAACCCCGCAACCACTATCGTGCGCCATTCCGGCGCGGTGTTGCACCGTGAGCTTGAGGTCGATCTCTGCGTGATCGGCGCCGGGATATCCGGCACCACCACCGCGCTGGAGGCCGCCAAGCTGGGCAAGCGTGTGGCCATCGTCGATGGTTTGCCCGCGCTTGGCGGACAGGCGGTGAACTCGATCATCGGAACGTTCTGCGGGCTCTATCGCAATGGCACCCATGGCCATCGCTACACGTTCGGGATTGTCGATGACATGCTGGCCTATCTCGAAAAGGAAGACGCCTGCTATTATCGCCACGGGCCGATGACCACGGTGGTGCATTACAACGAGATCGCCCTGTCGCGCTGGGTTGAACGCTCGCTTGATGCCGCCGGCGTGATCCCGATAACCGGCGCCATCCTGCGCGGGGTCGAGCGCGAGGGCCGCCGCATCACCGCTGCGCAGCTGGTGACACGCTATGGCGATGTGACGATCCGCGCCGAAAGCTTCGCCGATTGTTCCGGCGATGCGGCGCTGGCCTATCTGGCCGGGCTGGAGTGCCGTGAACCCGATGAAAAGGTCTTCGGCACCCAGCAGGTCGTGGTCGAAGGCCTGAACCTGAACGCTGCGCCGCCCGAGCGCAATGAACTGTCCGAGCGGATCGCCGCGCGGGGCGGGGATTATGGGCTGCTGCGCAAGGGCGGTATTGCCTTTTACTTCCCCGGCAAAGATGTGGCGGTGCTGAACATGACCCATCTGGAAACGCCCCTGGATCCGGTCGAGGCCTCACGCATGGGCCAGATCGGCAAGGATCAGGTGGATTTGGGGATTGAACTGCTGCGTAAGGAATACCCGGATTTCTTTGGCAACATCACCGTGCGCAGCTATGGCCTGCCGGGTATCCGCCAGACCCGCTGGATCAAGGGCTGCCATCACCTTGTCACCGATGAGGTGATCAAGCAGGTGAAGTTTGACGATGCCGTGGCCCGCACCGCCTGGCCGATTGAGTTGCACAACGCGCCCGAGGGGTTTGTCTGGGAAACCTTCGATGAGGACCACACCCACTATGTGCCTTTTGGGTCGATGATTTCGCCCGATGCCGACAATCTGGTGGCGGTCGGGCGCTGCATTGATGGCGATCCGGCGGCGCTGTCCTCGGTTCGGGTGATGGGGCCGTGCATGGCCCAGGGCATGGCGGCGGCGCAGGCGCTGGATCTGGCCGGATCTGGCTCGGTGCATCAGATCGACATCAAGGCCCTGCAGGCGCGCTTGTCGGATAACCTGACGCGCACCGACGGCGTTGCGCCTTGATCACGGAAGGAGGAAAATAATGGAACATCGCAGAACAGAGGGCGTCTTCGGCGTCGAGATCACCGGCGGGCTGGATGTAACCCGCCCGCTCAGCCCCGATCAGATCGCCGAGATCGACGCGCTGATGGATGAGCATTCGCTGGTCATCATCCGCGATCAGCCGATGAGCACCGAACAGCAGCTGGCCTTCACCCGCCAGTTCGGACCGCTGGATCCGGGTTTCAAGAAGGTGGTGGCCAAGAACGCGCGTCTGGCCGAGGCCGAGGTGGGCGATATCTCGAACCTGGGCAAGGATGGCAAGCCGGCGGCGCGCACCGATAAGCGCATCCTGAACAACATCGCCAACCAGATGTGGCATTCCGACAGTTCCTTCCAGAAGCCGGCGGCGAAGTATTCCATGCTGCATTCGGTGCGCAATCCGTCCTGGGGCGGCGATACCGAGTTTGCCGATCTCAAGGCGGCCTATGATGCGCTGGATGATCGGATGAAGGGCTTTCTGGACGGGCGCGAGGCGGAACATTACGCCCTGCATTCGCGCTTTCTGCTGGGCGATGACAGCTATGACGCGGAACAGAAGGCCGCGATTGCGCCGGCCTGGTGGCCCATCGTGCGGACCAACCCGGCGACCGGGCGCAAGCATCTTTATATCGGGGTGCATGCACGTCAAGTCAGCGGGCTGACCTTGCCCGAGGGGCGGATGCTGCTGCTGGATCTGCTGGAACACGCCACCCAGCCACGGTTCGTTTATCGCCATCAGTGGCGCACCGGGGATCTGGTGATCTGGGACAACCGCGCCACGCTGCATCGCGGCCGGGCCTTCGATCTGGACGAGCCGCGCGAGCTGCGCCGCACGACGACGCTGGACGACAAGGCACCGGAACTGGATCTGGCCAGCTGAGAGGCATTG
>JBKDZR010000141.1:0-7715 GCA_047971485.1 Qingshengfaniella sp.
GCACGATCCTGGATGACCGGGGCGATGTTGCACCGCCGGCCCATGCCCAGATTCTGGCCGAAAAGCTGGATTTGGCGGTGATCGACGGGGCGGATCTGACGGTCGCGACCGGAGGCGAGCATTTTTTCTGAACTGCGCTTCGGTACTCGGTATTTTGCTCGGTGTTCTGAGAGCATGTCGTGTGAATGCGAATGCACTCGACACGCTCTAAAAGTGCCGAACCTGCGGAATGGGCCGGGCCTGTCAACTCATCTCGACCAATCGGCTCAGTACGTCTGAGCGGCGCAGCATGCCAAGGAATTGTGTGCCGTCCAGAACCGGGAAAACGCGGTGGGAATGGGACAGGAAGGCCTCGGCCGCATCGGCTATGTCGATACCGGCCGAAAGCGCGGTAACATCAGCCGTCATGAAGTCTGCGACCGTGCCCTTCCATTCCTGATAGTAGCTGGCATTCAATGTAGGCCGGAAGCAGTCCTTCTGGCTGAGGATCCCGACCAGTGCGCCACTGTCGTCGATCACTGGCGCAGCCGAGGCCCGTTCCCCCACCAGCATTGCCACGGCGCGGCGGATCGGCATGCGGGGGGCCAGCACCGGGCCGTCTTTGCGTACCAGCGTGTGTAGGGTTTCATGTGCGCGCATGGTGCCCCCCATCCGGTCGGTTTGGGCAACCTTCACAGGCCACGTCCTTGAGGCAGGCCATGCCCCCGCAGGATCCCTTCACCGGTCCGCGCCCGAAGGCCATGCCAAGGCCCAGACCGCCCGCGGCCAGCAGCACGACGGCGATCCCCAGAAGCAGTTCCATGACGTTCTCCTTACAGCCGGTGGCGATGAAACGTGCCGGGGGTCCTGGACATGGCTCAGCCCCCGAAATCGTCGTTGAAGATGGAATGTGGCTCAACGCCCAGTCGGGCGAGCGTGTGAAGCACGGCATTGATCATCACCGGCGGCCCACAGAGATAGTATTCGCATTCTTCGGGCGCGGAATGGCGGGCAAGATGGGCGCGGACCACATCATGGATGAAACCCGTCTCGCCCTGCCAGCGATCACCCGGCGCGGGGTCGGACAGGGCCGGGGTCCAGTGGAAATTGGGATGTGTGGCGGCGATGCGGTCGAATTCCTCGATATAGAACAAATCAGCGAGGGAACGGGCCCCGTAGAAATAGTGCATCCGTCGGGGGCTGTTCAGGCCGATTTGTTCGTGGACCATCGCGCGCAGCGGTGCCATGCCGACCCCGCCCCCGATGAAAACGATCTCGCGCTCCGTTGGCTGGACGTGGAAATCGCCGAACGGCCCCGAGGCCTCGACCTTGTCGCCGGGCTGGCGTGCGAAGAGCCATGATGACACCACGCCCGGTGGCAGGTCATGCTCCTGCCCGGCAGGGGGGGTGGCCAGACGGATGTTGAACACCGCGCGGCCCGTATCCTCGGGGCGGCTGGCGATCGAATAGGCACGGGTCACGCGCTGATCCGAGGTTGCGTGCATGGCCGGCCAATCGGCCAGCTGCCATGTTTCGCGGAAGGGTTCATCCACCGCCATATCGCGGAAATCCAGCGTATAGGGTGGTGCGGTCAGTTGCAGGAACCCCCCGGCGCGAAAGTCAAAGGGCTGGCCCTTGGGCAGTTCCAGCACCAGCTCGCGGATCAGGGGCGCCATCTGCCGGTTGGAGACCACGGTGCAGGTAAAGCCCGTGGCCCCCAGGAATTCAGCCGGCACGGTAACCGAGCAGGGACCGCGCAGGGCAGTCTGGCAGGCCAGCCGCACCCCGGCCTTGCGCTCGGCCGCCGACAGGATACCCTTTTCCGTGGCCTGGGCCTGTCCCGCACCCTCGCCCGAGACCACACAGCGACACAGCCCACAAGTGCCCGAACCGCCACAGGCCGCCGGTATCCCTATCCGGGCGCTGTGCAGCACCGCCAGCAGCCGGTCACCGCGTTGCGCGGTGATGGTTTCGGTGTCGTTCACGGTGACCGTGATGGTTTCTGCCGGGACCAGCCGCTGGCGCGTGGCCAGCAGCACCAGCGTCAGTACGACGATCAGCAGGGTGATCAGCAGCGCGCCCAGGAGGATCTCGGTCATGACGCCACCATCTGCGCGAAGGCCGAGAACCCCAGCGACATCAGCCCGGCCAGGAAAAAGGTGATGCCCAGCCCGTTCAGCCCGCGCGGCAGATCGGCATAGGACAGCCGCGCCCGGATCGCGCCCAGCATGACCACCGCCACGGCAAAGCCAAAGCCCGCGCCCAGTCCAAACACCGCAGATTGCGCCAGCGTGTAGCTGCGCTCGACCATGAACAGGCTGCCCCCAAGGATCGCGCATTGTACCGTCAGCAGTGGCAGGAACACGCCAAATGACGCATGGATTGCCGGGAAGAAACGGTCGAGCACCATTTCCAGCAACTGCACCGTCGCCGCGATTACACCAATGAAGGCGATCAGCCGCAGATAGGACAGGTCAGTGGCGTCAAGCCCGGCCCAACCCCAGGCGCCCGGCGTAATAAATATATGGAATATCAGATGGTTAAGCGGAACGGTCACGCCCATCACTGCGATCATCGCCACGCCCAGCCCTAGCGCCGGTCCGGTCTTGCGCGACAGGGCGATGAAGGTGCAGAGGCCCAGGAAAAAGGTCAGCGGCATGTTTTCCACGAATGCCGCGTGCAGGAAGAGAAAGACAAGATCGCTCATGCGATGTCCTCCGGCCGGTCGGGGGGCAGAAGATCGGGGTCTTCGGCCTGATCGGGCAGGACGGATCGCAGGGCCCAGACCAGCGCGCCCAGCAGGAAAAACCCCGAAGGCGCCAGCAGCATCAGCGACAGGGGCGTGAACCAGCCGCCCTGATCGACGGTCTGAAACACTTGCCAGCCCAGCAAGGATCCGGCGCCGAACAGCTCGCGGATCGCGCCGATCACGACCAGCGCCAGCGAATAGCCCAGCCCGTTCCCCAGCGCGTCCAGCATCGCCGGGCCAGGCGGGTTGTGACGTGAAAAGCTTTCCGTGCGGCCCAGGACAAGGCAATTGGTGGTGATCAGGCTGACAAAGACCGACAGGCGCTGGGAGATTTCGAACAGATAGGCCTGCAGGATCTGGTCGATGACGATCACCAGAGAGGCCACGATGACGATCTGCACGATCAGCCGGATCGAGGCGGGAATATGGTTGCGGATCAATGATATCAGCGCCGCCGACATCACCAGAACCGCCGTCAGCGCTGCCGACATGGTCAGCGCGGTCGCCACCGAGGTGGTCACCGCCAGCGCCGAACATAGGCCGAGGATCTGCAACGTCACCGGGTTTTGCCGGATCAACGGGGCGGTCAGGATGGACCAGGGGCCGGGGCGCGCTGCCATGGGTCAGAACTCTCCGCGTTGCACGGCGGCGAGGAAGGGGCCATAGCCATCTGGGCCCAGCCAGAAGCGGATGATCTGGGTCATGGCGTTCGATGTGCGGGTGGCGCCGGTGATGCCGTCGACCTCGTAGTCGCTGCCTGCCGCTCCACGCGCCACGGCAAAGCGCACCATGCCACGTGCATCGGCGACCAGTGTGCCGGGGAATTGCGCCAGCCAGCTTGGTTCTTCAATCCGCGCGCCCAGGCCCGGCGTTTCAGATTGCCCGGTAATCGCCAGCCCGGCAATGGTGTTCATATCGGCGCGCAAGGCGACAATGGCGTCAATCGGGCCATTATAGCCGATGCCGCTGACCGGCAGCAGCGCCAGAGATAAGGCATCGCCCGCGCCGCGCAACAGATAGATCTGCGCATAGTCCGGCCTCTGGCTCAGTCCGGCCAGGTCCTGCCCCGGTGTCAGCGTGGTCCAGTTGCCGCTATCTTCCAGGGCAGCGGCCAGGGTTTCGGGCGTCACCGTGTCGGCGGCACGGCCCCGTGGCAGGTCGATCACCACGGTGGACAGGGTGCCACCATCACTTGCCAGCAGATCTGACATGCCCGGGATGCCGGCGACCAGCGCTTCCAGCCGGGCCTGTTGTTCAGCCGCGCGGTTGGCGGCCTGGATCGGGCGCAGGACTACGGTGGCCCCGCTGACCGCCAGCGCGCAGATCGCCGAGACAAGGAAAGCCATGGCCAGGGTCTTGGTGCGGCTTTCATTCGGCAGTGCCAAAAGGCGACGCCAGGCGTTGATCGGGTTGAGGTCAGCCATGACGCATCCTCCTGCGCAGGGTCCAGAGCGCGAGCGCGATTTCGTCGAGAAGCGGCGCGGAAAGCCCGGCCAGCAGTGCCGCCGAGACAGCCATCTGCACCGGCGCCGCACCTTGCCACTGGGCGGCAAACAGCGCCACCAGCAGGCCATAAAGCCCCCCGTTCAGCCAGCCGCCCAGTCTGGTGGAAGCGCTGGCAACCGGGTCAGTGACCAGCAGTACCAGCACGATCCCCGCGACCGGCAGCGCCGGTGCCAGCGGCACGCCGGCCCAACTGCACAAGGCCAGCGCCAGCACGGCCCCCAGCACCAGCTGCAGCGCCATGACCCCGAACAGCACCCCTATCGCCAGCGCCGGGATCGCCGCCCAGCCGATGGGCAGTGCCAGTTCCGGCCAGGGTGCGGCGGGAAAGCCGAAGCCCAGAAAGGCCAGTGTCACCGTCGCCGGGTTCAGCACATTGCGCCCCCAGCCGCCGAACACCAGCTCTGCGATGACGGCGCCAAAGCTGATCCCCATCACCAGTTGCAGGACACTCAGGTTGGGGGGGGCCAGCATCGCCACTGCTACGGCGGTCAGCACACCGGCAAAGGATGGCGGCTGCGCGCGCGCCAGCATGAAGGCAAGATGCCAAAAGCCGGCCACGACCAGCGTAAAGACCAGTCGCCCCGCTGCCGGCAGCCCGCCATAATAGAGCCAACCCAGCAGCATCGGCAGAAAGGCAGCCAGCAGTAGCAGCGCCACGGTTTCGCGATCCCAAAGACCCCGCGTCATGAGAGATCCTCCTCGGCTGCGATCCGGTCAAGCAGCGCGCGCAGTTGCCGCGCCAGCCGCTGGCCGGATCCGGTGGCGTAATCCGCCAGCGCCACGTCCTCTTCCAGCAGGGACAGACCTCCCAGCCGCACGAAGCCTTCGCTATCCCCCGAGGCCAGCGCGCGCACCAGGGCACCGGCGGGCAGATCACCGCCAAGCGCCTGGTCCAGTGCTGCGGTCGGAATGATCGGCGCATGGCGGGCGGCACGTCCCAGTGCGGCACCGAACCAGTGGCGGCCTGCCGCTTTCTGTGCGCGGGGCAGTACGCTGACTTGTCGGTCGCGCGGGCCCAGCCACAGGGCCTGATGCCCATCCAGCGCCGAGCCGCTCAGCAGATCATGGGGCCCGGGGGTCACCAGGGCCTGGGTCAGACCGCGCAGATTGGCCCCGGGTTGGCACCGCACAAGGCGTGGTGCGCGCAAGGCGGCGCCGGTGATCGAGACCAGCCGCGTCTGCGGCAAAAAACCCGTGGCCAGCAGGGCCCCGATATCGGCGGCATCCTCGGCCATCAGTTCCCAGACCGGCGCCCTGAGACGGGCGGGAAAATGACGGTGCAGGACATGCCCGGCCAATCCTTGCGGGTGCAGCCGCCCCGTGGCGACCTTGCGTGCAGGGGCCGGCGCCGTGGGCCCGGCATAGAGAAGCGGGCCCTCTGTCAGCCCCTTCAACGCGGCAAGGCCACGGGCCAGATCCTCGTCGCGCCCCTTGACCGCCAGGGCCGGATCGGGTGCACCGGGGCGGCTGTCCACGCCCATGACAAGAATCGCGGCGGAGTGTTCCCCGACGGCAGGGGGGCGGCCGAAGGGGCGGCTGTGGATCATCCGCCACAGACCGCTTTCCTGCAACAGCGCGCGCAGGCGGGTGGGATCACTGTCTGCGCCGGCCGTATCAAAGCCATGCCGGTCGCCACCGCTTTCGTGAAACAGCACCATATGTGACAGGCGGCGGCCGGGCTGCAGGTCAATCTGCGCCACGCGCGCGGCCATCGGGGCGACCAGGGCCACCTCGGGTGCCGTTTTCAGATGCATCAGAGGCTGGCCCTGCGCGACCTGGGCCCCTTCATCGACCAGCAGATCGACGCGTAGCGCTTCGCCCGGATTGGGCTGAAGGGCTGCCTCAACCGTCAGCTCGGTGTCCACCTGTTGCCCGGGATCGGGCAGGCGGAGATGTGGCATGGCCAAGCCAGCTGCAAGTGGCATCAGTGTCGTGTCTTCTTTCGGGGTGCGCTCACCTGACGCGGCGCTTGCCTGAGGATTCCACCCTCGCGGCGTTGTGGCAATTCAATATTGAAGATAACATTGGGCTACACAGACGTATTGGGACAGAAAGGGTGAGGACAAGAGACATGTTATTGAAAATAAATAGTTTCTCTCGGATTTCCGTTTTCTGCGGCATTTTGTCCGTCCTGCCGGTCACTGCCAATGCACAGTCATTGGAAGCCCCCTCGTCTGCGCCTGAGATTGAGGCTTTGGCCAAACAGCTTGAGCTGTTCGTGATGCCCCGCTCGGGCCCGTTTCGGCCCGATCAGATCGCCGTCACCCAGCAGGCGCTGATCACCGCCTGGGCGCGTTCGGGCCATGCCGATGCACAGTCCGAATCCTTCACCCATTGGGATGAGGACGGGGCGATCCCGCCGGCTTGTGTGGCCTGTCATTCCGGCGCCGGGTTCCGCGCTTTTCATGGCCTTGATGGCAGCACGCCGGGGTTGCCTGCCGCGCCGATGCCGACCGGTGGTGTGGTCGATTGCGCGACTTGTCACGATCCGAACCTGGGCGGCGTGACGGAGCTGCGCCTGCCCAGCGGTGTGATGCATCCGGTCAGTTCACCCGCCGAGGCGGCCTGCCTGACCTGCCACCAGGGGCGGACCTCTGGTGTCCAGGTTGGCCAGGCCACGGGTGGTGAAGGTGGGGTTGATACGCCTGACCCCAAACTGTCCTTCATCAACCCCCATTATGCTCTGGCCGGGGCCGTCTGGTTGGGCGGCTATGCGGGCGGGGGCTATCACTATCCGGACCGGGACTATTCCGGCCGGTTCTTCCATGCCCGTCCCGTCGCAACCTGTGTTTCGTGCCACGAGCCGCATTCCCTGGAGGTAGCCGAGGCAACCTGCCGCACCTGCCATGAGACCGGTACATTCGCCGATATCCGCATCTCGCGTGTCAGCCACGACGGCAGTGGCAATCTTGGGCAAGGGATCCACGCCGATATCGCCGCCAATGCCCAGCGTCTGCAGGGTCTGTTGCTGGACTATGCCAAGGGTGTGGCCGGCACGGCGCTTGTCTATGACGGTGCCCGCCATCCGTATTTTTTCGCCGATGCAAACGGTGACGGGCGCGCGGATGAGGCCGAGGGCCGCCCGGTGGGGTATAACGCGTGGACACCGCGGTTGCTGCGCGCGGCCTATAACTGGAAATTCGTGACGGCCGATACCGGCGCCTATGCCCACAACCCGCATTACGCACTGGAGCTGCTTTATGATTCCATGGAGGATCTTGCACAGGCCATGGGGGAAGATTTCGGTGCCTGGGGTCTGACGCGCTAATCCGCGTCGGCGTGTCTTGGTTTGGTCTGGGCCTGGTGTGCGGGGGGCAAAAAGCCACCCCTGTCCGTGAAGGCTGCGGAGGATGCGCGCGTCTTAGCAGGCTGCTGAAAAAGTCTCGGGCATCTCCGTTTTCAGCGGTGAGCCCGGAAAATTGTTCTCGACCACCAACCATGGCACGGGCGACCAGCCCGGGCCGCGCACGACCCTCCCCTC
>JBKDZR010000142.1:0-7514 GCA_047971485.1 Qingshengfaniella sp.
GGCCTGGGCCAGCTGGGTTTCCCACAGCGGCACGGTGTTGACCAGGGTCGAGTTGATCTTGGTGACCAGGCTTTTATCGTTTTCCTGAACCAGCCGGATCGAGGGCAGCGATTGCATGGTGACCTGGCGGGTCAGCTTCAGGTCATGGACGCGGCGTTCCAGGTCATCGCGGCCGGCGCGCAGATCGCGCAATTCCTGGGCCTTCATGACCCTGGCATCCTCGGGGGCTGTCTCGATTTCCGCTGCTTTGGCAGGGATCGTGGCGTTGTCCAGTTCTTTCAGCTTTTCGGTGCCGGCGGCGATATAGAGCGCCAGTTCATCATAGAAATTCAGCGTCTTGTCATAAAGCAGATCAAGGGATTTGATGTCCTTGAGCAACGTGTGCTCATGGCCGAGAAGGGTGTCGGTGATCCGGTCGATCTGAACCTGCACCTCTTCATAGCGGGCCATGAATTTCGAGACTGGTGCGGCCTTGCCCATCAGCTTTTCCCACCACGAGCGTTTCCGGGTCGGGTCCAGTTCCTCGACGGAAAAGCCGCGGATCGTGGAGACGATGGCCTGCAGGCTGTCACCGGCCGGTCCCACATCCTTGTTTTTCACATCGGCCAGCATGGCCTGGCTGATGGTTTGCAGTTCCGCCTGGGCGGCGGATCCGAACCCGATGATCGAGCCGGTATTGGCAATGTCGATCTCGTCCATCCGCTTGCGGATCTCAGTGGCCAGAGGAGCCTCGGCGTTGTCCAGCAGGACCACTGCATCGGCCGGTTCCGGTTCGGTCAGAGGCAGGGCGATTTTCTCGACCTCGGCGGTGATCAGCGTGGCCTTTTGCTGCACGGTTTCGGGCATGGTATTCTCCGGCATGTCTCAGATTTCCTGGGATAGACGGTCGCGCAGGACGCCGATTTCAACATCCAGATCGCTGCGATCGTCGATCAGCAGTTTTTCGGTTTTGGCGGCAAAATTTTGTTCCAGATCATCCAGCAGGGCCAGATAATCCGTCCGCGTTTGGGGGTCACGATTGCGGCTGTAAAGATCCGCGAATTTCTCGGTCGCGTCGCGGGCCCCCAGCAGGTAGACGCCCAGAAACTTGCGCGCGGCGGCCAGGTCGCGGGGATCGGTTTCGACGGTGCGGAACATCTGGCGGGCGGTTGTTTCGAACTGTTCGACACGGGCCTCAAGGGCGCGATCACGGGTGCGGGTGATAGCCTCGGTCATGATCGTGAGATGGCTTTCCGCTTCGGTCACGGCGCGGGCGACACGATCGGATTGGAAGCGGTCGGCTTCGGATATGCCCTTGTCGGTCAGCGGGTCGATGCCAAAGGACAGGGCATGCAGCAGGGCGCCCAGCCCGCCGAAAACGGCCATGTTGATCAGGCTGCCATCGGCCACCCCTGCCAGAGCCAGCCCGATGCCTGTCAGCGCCGATCCGAAGATCTTGCGGGGGATGGCGGGACGGCGCGCGATCCGGCGGGTGTCATAGGCCTCTTCGGCGATGATCCCGTCGCGGGTCAGCCAGGCGGCCAGGATCAGGGCGCCAAAGCAGCCCAGGTTCAGCGCCAGGCCCAGGGGATCGGCCCGAAAGGCAGCGATCAAAAACGGAAAGGGCAGCACGAACAGTGCGTTGACGCGTCCTCCTACCCGGCTGCGGCGTCGGTTGCGAAACGGATTGGCCGGTGCAGATGCGGCGGGCCCGGTTTCGGGGGCGCCGGATCCGTCGGGGCTGAACTTGCCGCCATAGCGTATTGCCATCATGCCGCCCCGGTCAGGGCTGCATAGAGGATCAGCACCGCAAGCAGGAAAAAGGACAGTTTTTGTATACCGGTGCCGGACACGGCGGGGGCTCCACTCATCTGTGTTGCTCAGAGATAAGCATTCCTCTAGCAAACGCAAAGTGAAGTTGCGGTAAAGCGTTTATCGGCGGCGTTGTGTGCCCTTTGAGCGCGCCCGTTTCGGGGCCAGCTTTTCGGGCCCGAGGCCCAATTGGTCACGAACGATGCGCGGCTTGAGTTCCTCGACCGCGCCGGGTTTGAGATCGCCCAGTTGGAACGGACCATAGCTGACCCGGATCAGGCGGTTCACGCTGAGGCCGATATGGTCCATGGCGCGGCGGATCTCGCGGTTGCGGCCTTCGCGGATGGCGACGGTCAGCCAGGCATTGGCGCCTTGCTGGCGATCCAGCGTGACGGTCATCGGCTGGAACCTGTCGCCGGCAAGGGTCAGGCCCTGACGCAGGGGGCCGAAATCCTCATCCTTGGGGGCGCCCTTTACCCGTACGCGGTAGCGCCGCAGCCAGCCGGTGGCAGGCAGTTCCAGACGCCGCTTGACCCCGCCATCATTGGTCAGCAGCAACAGCCCTTCGGAATTCAGATCCAGCCGCCCGACGGACACGACGCGGGGCATATCGGCGGGCAGGGCATCAAAGACGGTGGGCCGGCCCTTTTCGTCGCGTGCTGTGGTCACCAGGCCTGCGGGTTTGTGGTACAGCCAGATGCGCGGCGGATCGGGTTCGGCCAGGGGCTGGCCATCCAGGGTGATGCGGTCGGCGGCGGTGACATTCAGCGCCGGGCTGTCGATGGTCTTGCCGTTGACCGCTACGCGCCGGTCCGTGATGATCTTCTCGGCCTCCCGGCGCGAGGCAACGCCGGCACGGGCCAGGACTTTGGCGATACGATCACCCGATGTGCTTTTCTCTGTGGTCATGATCCTGCCCTAGCTGGTTGTGTGTCTCGGCGAAAGGCCCTTGCGTGCCATGGCGCGCCCCGGCATGACATCCCCGTGTCGCCTTTTACTTCTCATATGTCTGTGGCGCTGGATGAGGCGCGTCTGGCCGCCGGGCGTGGTGAGGTGCCGGTGGGGGCGGTGATCGTTGATCCGCAGGGGCGGATCGTGGCCCAGGCCGGAAATCGGGTGCGCGAACTGGTGGATCCCACCGCCCATGCCGAGATCCTGGTGCTGCGGGCCGCCTGTGCCGCCGCTGGCAGTGAACGGCTGCCGGGCCATGCGCTTTATGTAACGCTGGAACCCTGCGCCATGTGTGCCGCGGCCATTGCCAGTTCACGGATCGCCAGGCTTTACTACGGCGCGGCGGATCCGAAATCGGGTGGTGTGGCCCACGGCGCGCGGGTGTTTTCCCATTCTCAAGCCCATCACCGCCCCGAGATTTATGACGGGATCGGGGGCGATGAGGCGGCGGCGTTGCTTCGGCAGTTTTTCACGGAACGGCGCCTATAAGTCCAGGGTCTCCAGAACCTCGGGTGCGCGCACATCCACATCGGGCAGGGCCTCGATCAGCGGTTGGGCGGATTGCGCAAGGATCGGGAAAGTCTTGTAATGGCAGGGGATTACCGTCTTGAAGGTGAAAAAGCGCTTGGCGGCATAGGCGGCACGTGCCATGTCCATCGTGTAATGGCCGCCACAGCAGAGCAGCCCGATCTCGGGGCTGTGCAGGGCCTGGAACAGCTCCATCTCCATGGTCACATCGGTGTCGCCGGAGAAATAGACCGTCCGGCCCCCCGCCTCGATCATGAAGCCAGCCTCGGATCCGGCCACGCCCAACCCGCCCTGAAAGTCGATGCTGCTGGAATGGACCGCCGTGACCATGGTCACCCGCACATCGCCAAGGGAAATCGTGCCGCCCTTGCCGAAACCGATCGCTTCGATTCCTTCGGGGGCGAAATAGCCCTGGGCCAGTTCATGCCCGCAGGCAATCTTGGCCCCGGTTTCGCGGGCCAGGGGGATGGTGGAACTGGCATGATCGCCATGGCCATGGGACACGAGGATCGCGGTTGTGCCGGCAATGGCCTCGGCGCGGCGGTCCTCGGGGAAACTGGGATTGCCGGTCAGCCAGGGGTCGATCAGCAGGATCTGATCGCCGATCTCCAGGCGAAAGCCGGAATGTCCAAGCCAGGTGATTTTCATGTCAGTCTCCGTCAGTCTGTTCACGGGGATGATACAGCCAGCACCGGCAAAGGAAACGACAAGGATGAATGAGACGGATTTCGGCTATTGCGAGCGATTGGGCCCCGAGTTCTGGGCCGAGCCGGTGAACGCCGTCACCAATGCGGCCTTTCTGATCGCGGCGGCAGTGATGTGGTATCGGACGCGGGGCGCGCGACCCGGGGTCGTGGCCGTTTTGTGCCTTGTTCTGGGCGTGATCGGTATCGGATCCTTTCTGTTTCACACCTTCGCTACACCCTGGGCGGCGCTGGCCGATGTGTTGCCGATTCTGGGGTTCATCCTGGTCTATTTTTACGCCTCGAACCGCTGGTATTGGGGGCTTGGCCTGTGGTCCTCGCTGGCGCTGACGGGGCTGTTCATACCGTATGCCATGGGGGTTGGTTGGGGGTTTTCCCGGCTTCCCGCCTTTTCAATTTCAGCACCTTACTGGCCAGTCTTTATGTTGATCTCCATGAACGGATGGATGCTGCGCACCCGTTTGCCAAAGGTTGCTCGCGGTCTGTTGATCGGGGCGGGGATCTTGGGCCTGTCGCTGGTTTTCCGTTCGGTGGATCGGGCGGTCTGTGGGGTGTTCCCGGTGGGCAGCCATTTCATGTGGCATTTCCTGAACGCAACGATGCTGGCCTGGATGATTGCGGTGCTGGCGCGGCATTTGAAGGGGCGTGTTCCACTGTGATCTTTGCGGTGTGTTTGCCTGAACACGCAATGTATCGGCCTTTGGTCTTGGTTTCAGGCCCCAAAGATGCCGCCCCATCCGGTACGCCGGCTTGCAGAGAAGGGGCCGGACAGCTAAAGCGAAGCCCGACCAATCAGACGGAGATCCCATGTCGATCGACGAAGGCACCGCCGCGCGCGTGGCGAAGCTGGCCCGGATCCGGGTCGAAGAGGCGGCGCTGCCGGCGCTGGCGCAGGAATTCAACACCATTCTGGGCTTTATCGAGCAGCTTAATGAGGTTGACGTTGATGGCGTCGAGCCGATGACCTCGGTCACGCCCATGCGGTTGCGCCGGCGTCAGGATGGGGTCACCGATGGGGGCCAGCAGGACAAGATCCTGGCCAATGCACCCGATGCCCGCGAAGGGTTCTTTGCCGTGCCGAAGGTGGTGGAATGAGCGAACTGAGCAAACTGACCATCGCCGCCGCCCGCGATAAACTGCGTGCCCGCGACATCAGCGCGACGGAACTGACCGAGGCCTGTCTGACGGCGGTCGAGGGGGCGGGCGCGTTGAACGCCTTCGTGCACCATACCCCGGATATCGCCCGCCAGCAGGCTGCGCAGGCCGATGCGCGGCTGGCTGCCGGGGATGCCCCGGACATGTGCGGCATTCCCCTGGGCATCAAGGATCTGTTCTGCACCAAGGGTGTGCCCAGTCAGTCGGCCTCACGCATCCTGGAGGGGTTCAAGCCGGGGTATGAATCCACCGTGACGCAAAAGCTGTTCGATGCCGGCGCGATCATGCTGGGCAAGCTGAACATGGATGAATTCGCCATGGGCTCGTCCAATGAGACCTCGGTTTATGGCAATGCGATCAATCCCTGGCGGCGCCAGGGCAGCACGGCGGCGATCACACCGGGGGGGTCCTCGGGGGGCTCGGCGGCGGCGGTGGCGGCTGATCTGTGCCTGGGCGCGACGGGCACCGATACCGGCGGCTCGATCCGTCAGCCGGCGGCCTTCACCGGCACCGTGGGCATCAAGCCGACCTATGGGCGGTGTTCGCGCTGGGGGATCGTGTCCTATGCGTCCTCGCTGGATCAGGCCGGCCCGATGACCAAGACGGTGCGCGACGCGGCGATCATGTTGCAGGCCATGGCCGGGCATGATCCGAAGGATTCGACCTCGGCCGAGCTGGCTGTGCCAGATTTCGAGGCGGCGCTGAGCGGCGATATTCGCGGCCGCAAGATTGGCATCCCGCGGGAATACCGGGTGGATGGCCTGCCCGCCGAGATTGCCAAACTGTGGGATGATGGGGCGGCCATGCTGCGTGATGCCGGGGCCGAGATCGTCGATATCTCGCTGCCGCACACGAAATACGCCCTGCCGGCCTATTACGTGATTGCACCGGCTGAGGCCTCATCCAATCTGGCGCGCTATGATGGGGTGCGCTTTGGGCACCGGGCGACGCTGGCCCAGGGCGATGGCATCACCGAGATGTACGAGAAAACCCGCGCCGAGGGCTTTGGCCATGAGGTGCAGCGCCGAATCATGGTGGGCACCTATGTGCTGTCGGCAGGCTTCTATGACGCCTATTACAATCGCGCGCGCAAGGTGCGGACCCTGATCAAGCGCGATTTCGAACAGGTCTTTGCCGATGGTGTCGATGCGATCCTGACCCCGGCCACGCCCTCGGCCGCCTTCGGGCTGGGCGAGATGAGCAATGCCGATCCGGTGCAGATGTATCTCAACGATGTGTTTACCGTCACCGTCAACCTGGCCGGCCTGCCCGGCGTAGCGCTGCCGGCGGGTCTGGATGCCCAGGGTCTGCCCCTGGGGCTGCAACTGATTGGTCAGCCCTGGAAAGAGGCGGATCTGCTGGCCCAGGCCGAGGTTCTGGAACGGGCGATCGGGTTCTCAGCCAGGCCGGATCAGTGGTGGGCGGCTTGATCCTGCCCTGAGGGGAAGGGGCGGATGAGCGCCGTGCCGACAGCGATACGACCAGGCGCCCTGTGGCATCCTTCGCCCAATTTCGGGCCGCGGCGGGATGGCGGGGTGCTTGGGCTTGTGGTTCTGCATTATACCGCCATGTCCAGCGCCGAGGCCGCGCTGGACCGCCTGTGTGATCCCGAGGCCGAGGTCTCGGCCCATTACCTGATCGGCCGCGATGGTCGCCTGTGGCAGATGGTGGTCGAGGATCGCCGGGCCTGGCATGCCGGGGCAGGGGGCTGGGCGGGGCAGGGCGATGTCAATTCCCGCTCTATCGGGATCGAGATCGACAATGACGGAACCGCGCCCTTTTCCGAACCGGCCATGGTCCGGCTTGAGGGGCTGCTGGCGGCGATCCTGACCGATCATGGTTTGTCGCCTGATGCGGTGATCGGCCATTCCGACATGGCGCCGGGGCGCAAATGCGATCCGGGGCGGCACTTCGACTGGCGGCGCCTGGCCCGGCAGGGGTTGGCGCGCCCGTGCCCGGCAGGGCAGGAGGCGCCCCCTGATTGCCGGCGATTCGATGATCTTCTGGCGGAGGCAGGCTATCCCCCTGCCTCCCATGCGGATCTTCTTGAGGCCCTCCGCGCCCGTTTCCGGCCCGAGGCGCATGGTCCGCTGGATGGGCGCGACATGGCCCTTGCCTCGGGACTGTTGCGCAACAGCGATTGACCAGGGCGCAGCAAGCGCCTAGACCCGCCAGCGCGCGGATGGCCGGATGATCGCGGGTGCAAACCCGAGGAAAGTCCGGACTCCATGAAGCAACGGTGCCGGGTAACGCCCGGCCGGGGTAACCCGAGGGAAAGCGCCACAGAGAACAGACCGCCAGCGGACAGGTCGGCCCAGCCGAAACCGCCGCGGGCAAGGGTGAAACGGTGGGGTAAGGGCCCACCGCGGGCCGGGCAACCGGACC
>JBKDZR010000143.1:0-15599 GCA_047971485.1 Qingshengfaniella sp.
TGGCCGGCTCGCTGATCGAGCATGAGCAGATCAAGACCACCCTGCCCAAGGCCAAGGAACTGCGCCCCATCGTGGAAAAGCTGATCACCCTGGGCAAGCGCGGTGATCTGCATGCGCGCCGTCAGGCCGCCAGCCAGCTCAAGCAGGATGCCTATGTGGCCAAACTGTTCGAAGTGCTGGGGCCGCGTTACAAGGACCGTCAGGGCGGCTATGTCCGTGTGCTGAAGGCCGGCTTCCGTTACGGTGACATGGCTCCGATGGCGATCATCGAATTCGTCGACCGCGACGTCGAGGCCAAAGGTGCCGGTGATCGCGCCCGTGTGGCTGCCGAGGAAGCCGCCGAAGAGGCGTGATTTCCGCCGCCAGGACAGAATGACGGAACCCGGCCCAAGCGGTCGGGTTCTTTTTTGTCACGCCTTTCGATCCGCGATAGTCTGACCCCATGGCCGATCTGTTCGATACCCATTCCGCTTCAGACCCGGATCCCGGCGAGATCCGCACACGGCCCTTGGCCGACAGGCTGCGTCCGGCGCAATTGGCCGATGTCATCGGTCAGGATGAGGTGCTGGGCCGGGACGGACCGCTTGGGGCGATGCTGGGGGCGGGGCATCTTTCCTCGCTGATTCTCTGGGGGCCGCCGGGGGTGGGCAAGACCACGATCGCGCGGCTGCTGGCCCGGGAAACTGATCTGCATTTCGTTCAGATCAGCGCGATTTTTTCGGGCGTGGCCGATCTGAAAAAGGTGTTCGAGGCTGCCCGCCTGCGTCAGCAAACCGGGCAGGGCACGCTGCTGTTCGTTGATGAAATCCATCGTTTCAACAAGGCCCAGCATGATGGGTTTCTGCCCCATATGGAAAGCGGTACCATCGTCCTGGTGGGCGCGACCACGGAAAACCCTTCGTTTGAGCTGAACGCCGCACTTCTCAGCCGGGCGCAGGTGGTGGTTCTGAAACGGCTGGACGAGGCGGCGCTGGCGCAGCTTCTGGCCCGGGCCGAGGCGGAGACCGGCCAGCCCCTGCCCCTGAGCGATGGTGCGCGCGCCAGCCTGATCGAGATGGCTGACGGGGATGGCCGCGCGGCACTGAACCTGGTCGAGGCGGTGCTGTCCTGGGGGCTTGTCGAACCGCTGGATACCACTGGCCTATCAGCGCGGCTGGCCCGGCGTGCGGCGCAATATGACAAGTCCGGCGATGCCCATTACAACCTGATCTCGGCGTTGCACAAATCGGTGCGCGGCTCGGATCCCGATGCGGCGCTGTACTGGTTCGCCCGGATGCTGGAAGGCGGCGAGGATCCCCGCTATCTGGCCCGCCGCATCACCCGCATGGCGGTTGAGGATATCGGCCTTGCCGATCCCCAGGCGCAGGTTCATTGCCTGTCGGCCTGGCAGACCTATGAGCGTCTGGGCAGCCCCGAGGGCGAGTTGGCCCTGGCCCAGGCGGTGATCTATCTGGCACTGGCACCGAAATCCAACGCTGCCTATGTCGCCTACAAGGCGGCGCGGAGCAGTGCGAAAAAGACCGGCTCGGCGCCGCCGCCCAAACATATCCTCAATGCACCTACCGGGTTGATGAAGGATCAGGGTTATGGGGCAGGCTATGCCTATGATCACGATGCCGAGGATGGATTTTCCGGCCAGGACTATTTCCCCGAGGCCATGGGGCGGCAAACGTTCTACGCGCCCGTTGATCGCGGGTTTGAGCGGGACATGGCCAAGCGGGTCGAGTATTTCGACAAGCTGCGCGCCAAGCGCCGCGACAGTTGACAAGGCGCCCGGCAGGGCCGAGAGGGGGCGCATGATCGCAACCGTTTTACAGGTCGCCCTTGGGGGCGCGATTGGCGCCAGCCTGCGCCATCTGACCGGTGTGGCCGTGACGCGGATCATGGGCACCGGGGGCTTTCCGCTGGGGGTTCTGACGGTCAATGTGCTGGGCTCGTTCCTGATGGGGCTGCTTGTCGTCATGCTGGCGCGGACCAGTGCCGCGCATCTCAACCCGCTGCTGGCGGTGGGTGTGCTGGGCGGTTTCACGACCTTTTCCTCGTTTTCTCTGGAGACTGTCATGCTGATCGAACGCGGCGCGCTGGGGCAGGCGATGGCCTATGTGGTGCTGTCGGTGGGCCTGTCCATCGGCGCGCTGGTGCTGGGGCTGGCCGTAGCGCGCGGGGTGATGGCATGAGTGGCGTTCAGATCCTGACGGTCGGCCCGGATGAGGCCGAGCAGCGCCTTGATCGCTGGCTGCGCCGGCAGTTCCCGCATCTGCCCCAGGGCCGGATCGAAAAGATGTGCCGCAAGGGTGAGCTGCGCGTCGATGGCGGCCGGGTCAAGCCCGCCAGCCGCGTTGCCCCGGGCCAGCAGATCCGTGTGCCGCCCTTGCCGGATCCCGCCCCCGCCATGCCCCGTCAGGAGGCCCGCATCACCGAGGCTGATGCCGCGATGATGCGCGATGCGGTGCTTTATTGCGACGACCATATCATCGCGCTGAACAAGCCCCCGGGCTTGCCGGTGCAGGGGGGCAGTGGCCAGACGCGCCACGTGGATGGGTTGGCCGAGGCCTTGCGCTTTGGTCTGTCCGACAAACCGCGCCTTGTGCATCGGCTGGATAAAGACACCTCGGGGGTACTGCTGATGGCGCGGACGCAGGCGATGGCCTCGGCGTTGACCTCGGCGTTCCGGCACCGCGATACGCGCAAGATCTATTGGGCGCTGGTGGCCGGCGTGCCCCAGCCGGCCATGGGCACGATCCGCTACGGGCTGGTCAAGGCGCCGGGCCATGGCAAGGGCGGTGAAGGCGAAAAGATGCTCTGCCTGCACCCGCGCGATGTGCAGACAACGCCGGATGCCAAGCGGGCGACCACCGATTACACGGTGATCTCGGCGCTTGGCCGGCGCGCGGCTTGGGTCGGGCTGGTGCCGGTGACGGGGCGCACGCACCAGCTGCGCGCCCATATGGCCGAGATGGGCCACCCGATCATCGGCGATGGCAAATATGGCGGATCCGGGCAGGAGAACCTGGGCGATGGTTGGGGTGCGCAACTGGGCGGTGAGGTCTCGCGCAAGCTGCACCTGCATGCCCGCAGCCTGAGCTTCGATCATCCGGTTACCGGCGCGCGGATCACCGTCACTGCCCCCCTGCCGCCCCATATGGCGCGGACATGGGACAATCTGGGCTTGATCCCGGCCGAAGCCCCTGCTGATCCTTTCCTTGATGAGGACACGTAGGCGATGCGCCCGAAGCTGGTGGTCTTCGATGTCGACGGTACCCTGGTCGACAGCCAGACCCATATCCATGGGGCCATGGCTGTGGCCTTTGCTGCGATCGACCGGGCCGCGCCGCCTTTGGCGGAGGTGCGTGCCATTGTCGGCCTGTCCCTGCCACAGGCGGTGCTGGCGCTTGCCCCGGATCTTGAGGCGGTGGCTGTGGATCGCGCTGTCGCGGCTTACAAGGACAGCTTCGCGACCACGCGGGCGCAGAATGACGGTGCGCCGCTCTATGACGGTGTGCTGGACATGCTGGCCCTGCTGTCGGCGCGTGATGATCTGATCCTGGGGATCGCCACGGGAAAATCGCGCCGGGGGTTGCGGCACATGTTGGACCAGCACGATCTGCATGGCCATTTCTTCACCCGGCAAGTGGCCGATGATCACCCATCCAAGCCGCACCCCTCGATGCTGCTGGCGGCCTCGGCGGAAACCGGGGTTGCGCCACAGGATGCGGTGATGATTGGTGATACCGTGTTCGATTTGCAAATGGCCCGGGCTGCCGGGATGCCGGCGATCGCTGTGGACTGGGGTTATCACGGACGTGAACGCCTGGAGGGCGAAACCCCTGCTGCCTATGCCGAAACCGTGGCCGATTTGCCGGGCCTGATCAACGCAATCCTGGGACGATGAGATGAACAACTGGGCCCCGAAACGGTTCTGGACCGATGTGACGGTTGCTGAAATCGAAGGTGGCGTGCAGGTCCTGCTGGATGGGCGTGCCTTGCGGACCCCTTCGAAGCTGCCGCTCGTGTTGCCGACCCGCGCCTTGGCCGAGGCGGTGGCCGACGAATGGGCGGCCCAGGGCGAGGTGCTGGATCCGGCCACCATGCCGATAACGCGAACGGCCAATTCGGCGGTGGAAACCGTGGTGCCCCATCACGCGGCAGTTGCCGCAACCGTGGCCGCCTATGGGGGCAGCGATCTGATTTGCTATCGCGCCGAGGCGCCCGCAGATCTGGTGCGCCGGCAGGCGGCGGCCTGGGATCCGCTGATCGACTGGGCGGCGACGGAACTGGCGGCGCCGCTGCGGGTGACCGCCGGCATCATGCACGTTCCCCAGCCAGAGGCCAGCCTGACGCGGTTGGCCGGAGCGGTGCGCGCCCTGTCGCCTTGGCAGCTGGCCGGGTTCCACGATCTGGTGACGCTGAGCGGATCGTTGATCATCGGGTTTGCGACGGTCCGGGGGATCGCGCCGCCGGAGGATCTGTGGCGCCTGTCGCGCCTGGACGAAGAGTGGCAAGCCGAACAATGGGGCGCCGATGACGAAGCCAGCGCTGCCGCCGCGCTGAAGGCCCAGGCCTTTGCCGAGGCAGCCCGATTCTATGCGTGTGCCTGATCAGCGCCCATAATTTGGGCGAAAGTCTAAATTATCCCGCCGATACGCGTTGACCTTGGGTCGCCGGCGCGGGGCAAGTTGAATTGCGGGATCTCGACCGGGCTGGTGGGGTTTGCCTCGCAGGATGCCAATAACGAATGGCAGGGCTTCGATGTGGCGGTGTGTCGTGCCGTGGCCGGTGCCGATTGCCACCGCCGCCGAGGCCCAGCATCGATACCCATCTGCGCGCCGCGTCTGTCGGGGTGTTGAACACGCTGCTGGCGGCGATCTGGGTGCGAAAGATCCCCAGGCGCGAGGCGGAGAAAACCGCCATGCATTTCCTGGAAAAGGTGAAAACCTCGGATCAGGCCGGCAAATATCCCGGTCAGTTGTTGGGTGGTCAGCAACAGCGCGTGGCCATCGCCCGATCGCTGTGCATGCGGCCGCGGATCATGTTGTTCGACGAACCGACATCGGCGCTGGATCCCGAGATGATCAAGGAGGTTCTGGACACGATAATCGAGCTGGCCGAAGAGGGCATGACGATGCTCTGCGTGACCCATGAGATGTGATTTGCCCAAGCTGTGGCGAACCGGGTGATTTTTATGGATCAGGGACAGATTGTTGAACAGAATGCGCCCGAGGCGTTCTTTACCAACCCGCAAAGCGCGCGGACCAAGCTGTTCCTCAGCCAGATCCTGGATCACTAAGACCCGTCGGCGAAGTCGCGCGGTACGGCAAAGTCACGCAGGATCCCGGCGCCAGGGACGATCCCGGCCCAGTCATCCAGATCGAAGTCCACGACCATCGTGGCCAGGGTCGGAAATCGGCCGAGTGCGGGATGATCGGGCAGGCTGGCCGGCAATTGATGGGCAAACTCGGCCATGCCGGGATTGTGGCCGACCATGGCCACCACCTGTCCTGTCGCCGCCCTCAACGTGTCGCTCAGAACCGCCACATCGGCCAGATAAAGCGCGGGCAGGGCTGTGGCGGTGGGGGCGTCGGGCAGGAACCCGGACAGCCGGGCCCAGGTCTCGGTGGTGCGCGCGGAACTGGAACACAGCACCTGGTTGGGGACATAGCCCTTGTCGGCCAGCCAGCCGCCGATCGCGGCACAGGCCCGGCGGCCACGCTTGTTCAGAGGGCGGTCATGATCGGCCTGGGTCGGATCGTCCCAGGCGGCCTTGGCGTGACGCAGCAGGATCAGCCGGCGCATCATTGCGTCCGGATGATCGAGCCGGCGCCATGGTCGGTGAACAGTTCCAGCAGACAGGCGTTCGGGGCCCGCCCATCCAGAATCACCACGGCCCGAACCCCTTGGTTCAGGGCCTCAAGGGCGGTCTCGGTCTTCGGGATCATGCCACCGGCGATGGTGCCATCCCGGGTCATCTGGCGGATCTGGGCGGCGGTCAGGTCTGTCATTACTGCGCCTTCAGCATTTTTCACCCCAGCCACATCGGTCAGCAACAGCAGGCGCCGGGCCTTCAGCGCCCCTGCGATGGCCCCGGCAGCGGTATCGCCGTTGACGTTATAGCTCTGGCCGTTTTCGCCCACGCCCAGGGGGGCGATGACGGGGATGATGTTGGCGGCAAACAGCGTGCGCAGCACATCGGTGTTCATCCGCGATGGCGTGCCGACAAACCCCAGATCCGGGTCAGCCTGGCGACACACCATCAGATTGGCATCCTTGCCCGACAGACCGACGGCACGGCCCCCTTGGGCGTTGATCGCGGCGACAACACGCTTGTTGATCAGCCCGCCCAGCACCATCTCGACCACATCCATTGTCGCGGCATCGGTCACCCGTTTGCCGTTCACGAAATCTGATTTGATATCCAGCCGGGACAGCATGTCGTTGATCATCGGTCCGCCGCCATGCACGACCACCGGGTTGACGCCCACCTGGCTCATCAGGGTGATGTCGCGGGCGAAGCTGGCCATCGCTTCATCGCTGCCCATGGCATGGCCGCCCAGCTTGATGACCACCGTGGCCCCATCATAGCGTTGCAGATAGGGCAGCGCCTGCGAAAGTGTCCGGGCGGTGGCGATCCAGTCCTGATCCATGGTGTCGTTTCTTGTTTTCATCCTGATCTCCCAAGACCCTGATAAAGGATCCGGCGGTGGTGTGCAGCGGTGAAAATGCCGCGCCTATTCGGCCAGAAGCCCGGCGATGATACTGCGCAAGCTGTCGATGCCATCGCCGGTTTCCGATGAGGTCAGCACCAGTTCCGGGAAGGCGGCAGGGTGGCGCTGAAGGGCGCGGCCGACTTGGGCGGTTACCGCGTCAAGATCCTTGGCTTTCACCTTGTCCGCCTTGGTCAGCACCACCTGAAATGTTACCGCCGCGCTGTCCAGCAGGGAAAGGATTTCATCATCCACGGGCTTCACGCCGTGACGCGCATCGATCAGTACAAAAGCCCGGCGCAGGGTGGCACGGCCTGACAGGTAGGATTTCAGCAGGGCTTGCCAGCGCTGAACCACGGCCACGGGTGCCTTGGCAAAGCCATAGCCAGGCAGATCCACGAGGTAGAGATCCCCGCGGGTGAAATAGTTGATTTCCTGGGTCCGCCCCGGCGTGTTAGAGGCTCGGGCCAGCGCCTTGCGGCCGGTCAGGGCATTGATCAGGCTGGATTTCCCGACATTGGATCGCCCGGCAAAGCAGACCTCCAGCCGATCGTCCGGGGGCAGACCGGACATGGCCACGACGCCCTTGAGAAACTCGGTCTGGCCGGCGAACAGGTGCCGGCCTGCCTCGGCGGCCAGGGGATCGGGCGCCGGGGCAACGGGGAAGGGCAGGGCCTGGGCCATCAGGAACGCCCGCCGATCCGGATCATTTGGCCGCCGGCTTTTTCTTGCGCCGGAAGGTCGAGGTGATGTTGCCCAAGATGTCCGGCTTGTAGCCGTGGCTGCGCATGATCAGGTATTGCTGCCCGAAGGTGATCATGTTGTTTGCGATCCAGTAGACGACCAGCCCCGAAGCAAAGCTGCCCAGCATGAACATGAACACCCAAGGCATCCAGGCGAAGACCATGGCCTGGGTCGGGTCGGTGGGTGCCGGGTTCAGCTTTTGCTGCAGCCACATGGACACGCCCAGACACAACGGCAGGATCCCGACGAAAACGGTTGCCATGATGGATCCAACCTCGGGGGCGGCCCAGGGCAGGGCGCCGAACAGGTTGAAGATGGATGTCGGATCCGGCGCTGACAGGTCCCGGAAGGGGCCGAACCATGGGGCGTGACGCAACTCCAGGGTGACGAAGATCACCTTGTACAGCGAGAAGAAGATCGGAATCTGCATCAGGATGGGCAGACAGCCGGCGGCGGGGTTCACCTTTTCCCGCTTGTACAGCTCCATCATACCCTGCTGCATCTTCATCCGGTCATCGCCGGCTTGTTCCTTCAGCTTTTCAAGCTGGGGTTGCAGCTCTTTCATCTTTGCCATCGAGGCGTAGGATTTCCAGGCCAGGGGCAACAGGATGGCCTTGAGGAACAGGGTAAGGGCGATGATCGACCAGCCCATGTTGCCGATGAAGGCGTGCAGATGGTGCAGGATCCAGAAGATCGGCTTGGTGAAGAAGAAGAACCAGCCCCAGTCGATGCTGTCGATGAACCGGTCAAACCCCATCGTGTCTTGGTAAAAGCGGATGGTTTCCCATTCCTTTGCACCGGCAAAGAGATACTGGGTGACCTCGACGGTCTGCCCGGGCGCCACGGTTTGCGTCGGCAGGCGGGCTTCGGTCTGGTAGATGTCGGTTTGCGGCACATATTTGGCGACCGAGGTAAAGTTCTGCCCCGGGGCGGGGATCAGCGCGGTCATCCAGTATTTGTCGGTGAACCCGATCCAGCCGTTATCGGCCACGTTGACGATCTCGGCATTGGCGCCTTCGCGGTCGACATAGTCGAGATCGGGCATGTTCTTGTATTTGATTTCTTCCAGTTCGCCGTCGGACATGCGCACGACGCCTTCGTGGAGGATGAAGAAATTCTGATGGTCCGGCTCGCCATGGCGCGCGACGATGCCATAGGGCGCAAGGCGCTGTTCCGAAGTGCCAGCATTTTCGACACTTTGAACCACGGTAAACAGATAGTCGTCATCGATGCTGACGGTGCGGCGAAAGATCAGCCCCGCGCCATTGTCCCAGACCATGCTGACCGGGGCGCCCGGTTTCAGTTGGTCGCCGGCTTCGATTCGCCAAGGGGTGTTGGCGCCGGGCACCTGATCGAAGGTCAGCCCGCCGCCGGGCGCCCAACCATAGAGCGCGTAATACGAATGGGGGCTGCCCACGGGCGACAACAGGCTGACATTCGGGCTGTCTGGATCAAGGGTTTCCTTGTAGGCGCTCAGGGACAGGTCATCGAACCGGCCGCCGGTCAGGGCGATGGACCCGCCCAGTTTCGGCGTGTCGACATCCAGCCGGGCGCTTTGGGTGACCAGGGCCGTGGTTTCGTCCGGCTGCGCGGTCGCGGCCCCAGTGCCGGCCGGCGGGGTGGCGGCCATGCGTTCGCCGGTATCGGTGCTGACGATTTCGGCACCCTGCGGAGCCTCCGGTTGTTCGGGCGGTGGAAACAGCAGAAACCAGACCAGAATGACCGCGAAGCTCAGCGCTGTCGCAAGTATGAGGTTCTTGTTCTGACTATCCATCCCGCGCACCGTCCCAGCCTAGATTGCGGGCAGGTTCAACAGGCCGACAGACCAAAGGTCAAGCGGTTTTCCCCCGAACGCCCCCGGCGTCGTGCGCGAAAGATCCGGTATGGGGCATGTGACCGGCCCGGGTGCGGCCCTGATTGCGGGCCAGCCAGTGCAGACTGGCCTCCAGCGGCATAGGGCGGCCGATGGCATATCCCTGAGCATAGCCGCATCCCATACGGGCCAGAACGGCGATGTCGGATGCGTTTTCGATGCCTTCGGCCACGGACTGCAGCCCCATTTCATTGCCCATGGCCAGAATAGCGGCCAACAGCCGTTGTTGCCGGCGCCCGGTGCGCGGGTCCTTGATCACGCTGCGGTCGATCTTCAGCCGGCTGGTCGGGAAACGGCCCAGACAGGCGATGGCGCCGTTGCCCATGCCGAAATCGTCCAGGTCGATCGGGCAGCCCCAATCCGACAATTGCCAGAGCATGTGCTGGGTCATTTCGCAATCGCTGGCGGCGGCGGTCACGCTTTCATGCACTTCTAGACGCAGGCGATGGGCCGGGATCCCGCTGCGGTCCAGGTGCTGCCGGATTCCCGTGGCCAGGTCGGGGTTGCGCAGGTCCGAATCGCCCAGATTCACCGAAACGTCGGGCACGATGAAACCGGCCTGGTCCCAGCGATGCAGCGCATCGAGGCTTTGCGCCAGAATGGCATCGGTCAGTGCCGTCCCCAGCCCTTCGTCGTCGACCGCGGGCAGGAAATCTGCCGGGGGGATGATGCCGTGGTCGAGATGCAGCCAGCGGGCGAGGGCCTCGAACCCCGTGACCTGTCCGGTGGTCGTATCGATCTGCGGCTGGAACCAGGCCCTGATTTCGCCTGTCGCCAAGGCGCGGGACAGGCGGCGACGATCCATGGCCGGTTGTGGCAGGGTGGGCTGATCGCCCGCCCGGGGCACATCGGGGGTCTGTGCATCCGGGGTGTGCGGGCGGGTGCGCCAATTCCGGCTGGCCAGCAGCGTCAAGGCAAGGCCTGTGGCGACCAACAGGGTTGCCGGGCCGGTGGTTAACCCTGTCAGGCCGGCCAGTCCGGCCGTCAGTGCCGCCGTGGCGAGTAAAAGGGCCCCCTTCGAGCGAATGGAGGGGGGCTTTGAAAAACTGAGCCAGCGCGCCGATGCCATGTGTGTCCCCAAGCCTGAATGTCGGGGTCAGCCTTGGCCAGTTCCTCCTGATAAGGGTTTAAGAACCGGACTGAAAATGCGGCAAATTTTAGTCGATTTGATCCCTGTCGATTTGGTCCGTGCCAGCGGTCCGCCCGCGTTGCAGCCCGACGAAATCGAACAGTTTGGGGTCCAGCAGGTGCGAGGGCCGGGCGTTCATCAGGGCGCGAAACATGACCTGCCGGCGCCCGGGGCTGTTGCGTTCCCAGCCGTCGAGGATCTGTTTGACCTGTTGGCGCTGCAGCCCATCCTGGGATCCGCACAGATCGCAGGGGATGATCGGGTATCCCATGGCTTGGGCGAATTTCTCGCAATCCGCTTCGGCCACGTGCATCAGCGGGCGAAAGACGAACAGGTCGCCTTCTTCGTTCACCAGTTTCGGCGGCATCGTCGCCAGACGCCCGCCATGGAACAGGTTCATGAAAAAGGTTTCCAGGGCATCGTCGCGATGATGGCCCAGCACGACAGCCGAGCATCCCTCTTCCCGCGCGATCCGGTACAGGTTGCCGCGCCGCAGTCGCGAACACAGCGCGCAGAAGGTACGGCCCTGGGGAATCTTGTCCATGACGATGGAATAGGTGTCCTGATACTCGATCCGGTGAGGCACGCCCATGCGTTCGAGAAACTGGGGCAGGACGGTGGCCGGAAAGCCGGGCTGGCCCTGATCGAGATTGCACGCCAGCAGATCCACGGGCAGCAAGCCGCGCCACTTCAGTTCATACAGCGCCGCCAACAGGGTGTAGCTGTCCTTGCCCCCCGACAGGCAGACCAGCCAGCGTGCCGGCGGGCCATTGCGATCAACCATGCCGTATTGCTCGATCGCCTCACGGGCCTGGCGCACGATCCGCTTGCGCAGCTTGCGGAACTCGGTGCTTTTCGGGGCGCCGTGGAACAGCGGGTGAATGTCGTCGGCGTCGTCGAGCATGGGATGTCCGGTCGATGGCTGTGGCTGTGCGGTCTCTGGGCAGAGGTCAGGAGACAGGGGCGTCATGCCCCCAGGCGGGAGAGCGTGGGCCGCCTGGGGGCTGAAGATCGACGCAAAGCTGGTACACGGTCTGGCCCTCTTCCTCGAAGACCAAGTGCTTGGTTGCGAAGACCAGATAGCGAATCGGCTCTGCCGGCGTTCCGATCCGGCCGACGCCATCCAGACGGTCCCAGCCCTGATCGTCGAAACGTTCCCCGACTTGAAGCGGCATGAAGGGCCGGTCCGAGTGGAAAATGGCCACGGGTTTGTGCGCCCCGGAGATGTCGCAGATCATCAACTCGTATCTGTCTGGCATGGGCGGTTATCCTTGTGGGGGCCTTGGGCGGCGATCGGGTACGTTGTCGATCCCGCTGCCGCCCAGGGGATGGCAGCGCAGGATGCGGCGCAGTGCCAGCCATCCGCCCCGAAAGGCGCCATGTTTTTCCAGGGCTTCCAGGGCATAGGCCGAACAGGTCGGTTGAAAGCGGCAGCCATGGCCGACCCAGGGCGACAACACCAACCGATAGGCACGCACCGGCAAGGCCAGAACATGGGCCAGGGGGCTCATTGCGGGTGGTCCTTGTGGATACGGCCAAGGGCGCCGCTCAGCGCGTGCAGCAGATCGGCGAAGGGGCGGGCGGCGGTTACATCGCGGCGGCCGATCAACACATAGTCCCAGCCCGCCTGGCCTTCTGTCCGGATCACCGCATGGGCCAGCGCGCGCAGCCGCCGCTTGGCCCGGTTCCGGGCCACGGCATTGCCGACCTTCTTGGAGCAGGTATAGCCAACCCGTGGCGGGGCAGCATCAGCCGGTTGGCGGGCCATGGCCTGCAGCACGAAACCGGGCTGGGCGATCCGCCGGCCCCGGCTGACGGCCAGGAAATCCCGTCTCTGTTGCAGGGTTTCCGGCATCGGCCCTGATACAACAGAAAGCCCGCCGGGAATCACGGGGATTCCGGCGGTTTCCGATGCCTTGCTCTGATCCCCGGCCATGTCGCGTGCCGGAGGCCGGGTCACGCGCTCAGGCGCTTCCGGCCCTGTGCCCGGCGGGCATTCAGGATCTTGCGGCCGGCCTTGGTGGCCATGCGTGCGCGGAAACCGTGGCGCCGCTTGCGGACCAGGTTGCTGGGCTGATAGGTGCGTTTCATCGCGCCAACTCCATCACTGTCGGCCGGGTGGCGGGGCGCCACGGGACCGGATCAATTCGAAGCCCCGCGTTTAGGCCCTTGTTGCGCGCAGGTCAATCGTGCAGCGCAGGATTTTCGCCGGAAGTGCGGTGTCACCGGGGATCACTCCGGCGTGAGGGGGGTGTCGCCCCTGTGGCCAAAGGACCAATGTCGGCCATAAGGCGGCGCAAATCGGGTAAGGAACGGGACGCGCATGGAGACAATGCGACGGGCACGGCTGCGGCAGTTGCCGCTGATTCTTCTGGTGGGCGGGGCGTTGGCGGGGGGGCTGGTGCTGCGTGGGCATCTGGATTTCGCCACGCTGGCCCAGAATCACCGGGCGCTGATGGCCTTTCGCGATGCCCATTACCTGCCGGCGGTGTTGATCTTTCTCGCGGCCTATACCGGACTTGTCGCCTTCAGCTTGCCCGGGGCAAGCTTGGCAACCCTGACCGGAGGGTTCCTGTTCGGCACTTTCCCGGGGCTTGCGTTCAACGTGATGGCAGCGACGGCAGGGGGCCTGGATCTGTTCCTGGCAGCGGGGTCCGGTCGGTATCGAGATGGCCCAGGCCCATGCCCGGCTGGGTAGCCGTGTCACGGTGATTGAAGCGGGGCGCATTCTGGCGCGTGAGGATCGTGATCTGGTCACGCCATTGGTGGCCGGGCCGCGTGCCGAAGGGATCACGATTCTCGAAAACTGCCCGGCGGGGCGGGTCTCGGCCGCTGGTGGCCTGATCACGGTGCAGACGGGCCAGGGGCCGGTGACCGGCAGCCATGTGCTGATTGCGACGGGGCGGCGCCCGGCCATGGCGGATCTGGATCTGGCGGCTGCCGGTGTGGCCATGACGGCGGCCGGGGTGACTGTCGGGCCGGGACTGCGCAGCACCAACCGGCGGATCTATGCCATCGGTGATGCGGCGGGGCAGGGGCAGTTCACCCATCTCGCGGGGGCCCATGCCGGGGTGGTGATTCGCCAGATCCTGCTGGGGCTGCCCGCCCGCGTCCGGAGGGATCACATCCCGCGCGTCACCTATTCCGATCCGGCCCTGGCCCAGGTGGGACTGACCGAGGCCGAGGCCCGGGCCGCCCATGGTCGGCGGCTGACGATCCTGCGCCTTCCCTTCGCCGAGACCGACCGCGCGGTGGTCGACCGCTGTGGGGAGGGGCTGATCAAGGTCATGGTGGTCCGGGGGCGTCCGGTCGGGGTGGCGATCCTGGGCCGGGGGGCGGATGATCTGATCGGGATCTGGGGGGTGGCGATCGCGAACGGCCTGAAGATGGGGGCGCTGGCAACGATGATCGTGCCCTATCCAACCCTGGGGGAGATTAACAAACGCGTTGTGGGTACCTATTTCTCTACACGGCTGTTCGGAAACCCCTGGGTTCATCGTATGGTCCGGATTGTGCAGGCGGTTTTGCCGTAGGGTTATGTGATCGACGTGTCGAGAATTCTGAACTCTCTTTCGGGCCGGTTTCTGGTTCTGACCGTCCTCTTCGTGATGCTGGCCGAGGTGCTGATCTTCGTGCCCTCGATCGCCCGGTTCCGCGAGGGCTATCTGCTGGCGCGTCTGGACCGGGCACAGATCGCCTCGCTGGCGCTGCTGGCCGATGACATGATTGACCAGGATCTGGAGCAGGAACTGCTGAAAAACGCCGAGGTCTATAACGTTGTCCTGCGCCGCGACGAGATGCGCCAACTGGTCCTGTCCTCGGCCATTCCGGCGCCGATCGCGGCCACCTTTGATCTGCGTGACCCTGGGGCCTGGACCTTGATCCACGACGCCCTGCAACGCCTGTATGTGCGGGAGGATCAGGTGATCCGGGTGCTGGGGGCGCCGACGCGCGAGGCGGGGTTGCTGATCGAGGTGACCATGGATGCCGGGCCGTTGCGCGATGCCATGCTGGACTATGGGCTGCGGATCCTGGTGCTGTCGGCGGTGATCTCGGCACTGACGGCGGCGCTGCTGTTCCTGGCGGTCCGGCGGCTGATGGTCCGGCCGATCAAGGGGGTAGTGGCGCATATGAAAAGCTATGCTGACGCCCCCGAGGATGGCCGCACCATCATCACCCCCTCGGCCCGTGTGCGCGAACTGCGCGAGGCCGAGGAGGCGCTGCAATCCATGCAGGCGCAACTGACCGGGGCGTTGCGGCAAAAGGATCGTCTGGCCCAGCTGGGTGCGGCGGTGGCCAAGGTCAGCCACGATCTGCGCAATATCCTGACCACAGCGCAACTTTTGGCGGACCGGATGGAGACCAGCGATGACCCGGGGGTGCAGCGCGCGGCGCCCAAGCTGGTTGGTTCGATCCGCCGGGCGGTGAACCTGTGTGAGGCGACGCTGGCCTTCGGCCGGGCCGAGGAACCGCCGCCGGCCCTGATCCGGGTGTCGCTGCTGGGATTGGTCGAGGATGTGCTGGACAGCGAACGTCTGGCGGCGTCTGAAAACGTCATGTTGCGCAACGGGGTGCCTTCCGGTTTGGTTCTGCGCTGCGATCCCGATCAGTTGTTGCGGGTGATCGCCAATCTGGTGCGCAATGCCCGCCAGGCGATCGAGGCCACCGCCCGCGCCGGTCAGGTAGCGATCAGCGCGGGCGAGGATGACCGCGACTGGTGGATCGAGGTGCGAGATACCGGCCCGGGCTTGCCACCCCGCGCGCGGGAGCATCTGTTCACCCCGTTCCAGGGAGGCGCGCGCAAGGGGGGATCCGGCTTGGGGCTGGTGATCGCGGCGGAGCTGGTGCGCGGCCATGGTGGGCGGCTGGAGATGACGAGGACAGGCCCCGAGGGCACGGTCTTTACCATCCGTCTGCCCCGGGCGGATCTGACGGGCTGAGCGGTGGACAACAGGTTTTGGGACCGCATCGGGAAAAACCCGTCTTTTGGGCCTTGCATCCGCTGCGGGCGCCCGCTAGATGGACGCCTCACGCGCTGGTAGCTCAGTTGGATAGAGTACTTGACTACGAATCAAGGGGTCGGGGGTTCGAATCCTCCCCAGCGCGCCATTTCCAAATTATCGTCCAACTGACTTATACGCCCGTCCTCTGT
>JBKDZR010000144.1:0-40131 GCA_047971485.1 Qingshengfaniella sp.
AGCTTCACCATGGAACTGTCAATCGACATGATCCGGCGGTTGATCCCATACAGCTGGTCGATCAGTGCCTCGATCCGGTTGTTGTGCAAATGCAGCCCGTTGACCAGTTCAACGATTTCCGAGCGCAACTTCTGGTAGATGCCTTCATCCTTGTCGGAGAAGCTGCCATCCTCGTTCAGGGTGGCGGACATGCGGCGGTCCTGCATCTCTTCGAGGTCGGCGAAATCCCGGGCGATGCATTCAAGCGTTTCCAGAACCCGCGGCTTCAGCGTGGCTTCCATGGCGGCCAGGGACATGTTGGCCTGGTCGTCCTCATCCTCGTCCTCATCGGACTGCAGCGGGTTGCCGTCGGCATCCAGTTCCGGTTCGCTGGATTTTCCCTGCGCTGACTGGCCCTGCTGGGCCCCGCCGTTCAGCGCGCCAACCACGGTTTCGGTATCGTCGCTGTCATCACCCATCGACCGCCCGAAGGTGGTTTCCAGGTCAATCACATCGCGCAACAGGATGTCTTCGCTCAGCAATTCGTCGCGCCACATGGTGATGGCACGGAAGGTCAGCGGGCTTTCGCACAGCCCTGCGATCATCGTGTTGCGACCTGCTTCGATCCGCTTGGCGATGGCGATCTCGCCCTCGCGGCTCAGCAGTTCGACCGACCCCATTTCACGCAGATACATGCGCACTGGATCATCGGTCCGGTCCAGCTTTTCCGTTTCGGTCTGGGCAACCGCCACTTCGCGCGACGACGAGGTGGTCACCACCTCGGTCGATTTGTTGTCGGCGTCCTCGGCCTCTTCGTCCTCGATGATATTGATGCCCATTTCGGACAGCATCGACATCACATCTTCGATCTGTTCGGATGACACCTGTTCGGGTGGCAGGACGTTATTCAGCTGGTCGTAGGTGATAAACCCACGTTCCTTGGCTTCGGCGATCATCCGTTTCACCGCTGCCTGGCTGACATCCAGCATCGGTTCGGAATCGCTGTCGTCCTGCTTGCGATCTTCGGTGTCTTTGGCGGCCATGGGCGTGCTCCTAGCGATTGGGGCTGATTCGCAACCGGCAGTTAAGAATCACTTTCGCGAACATGATTCGCTACCATCTAAAGGTTTTTTCTCTGCTCTACCTTACCAAAATATCGATTCGTTCAGCTTCGGCGTCCCTTGGTAAAATCAATCGTACTGATCAGCGAATCGAAGAGGCTTCGTTCGCCACGGTCCATGCGGGCGCCGTTTTCGCCCAAATCGTATTCCGAGCGGTCCTCCGAGGTCGGACGACCGGCCATGTTGTTCGCTTCGGCCGCCTCGCGCAGGCGCCAGGCCAACCGGGCATCGGCCAGTTCGCGTGGCGATTGCGTGGCCTCGGCCAGTTCCTGCATCAAGCCGCGCCGGGCGGTCAGCTTGTTCAGTTCCTCGGCCAGACATTGCGCCGCCAGATCCGCTGACCCGGGCGATCTGAGCGCCGGGATCAGCGCGACATGGGGATGCGAAAAGAGCATGTCAAGGGCAGACCCCCCCACGGCGGCGGCAACGTGATCGGCCACCGCGCCCTCGGGCCGGGCGATCCAATCCAGCAGGGCGTCCCGGATCTCGGAATGACCGGGGCCGACGAAATCCAGCGGCTCGATCAGGTCTTCGAACCGGGGCAGCAGATCCGGGTTGCGGATCAGGATGGCCAGGATCGCGGCCTCGCGCAGATCCTCCTCGACCCGACCCGGCGCGCTGGCCAGCAGCGACTGACGCGCCGCCGAGGTCGCAGGCGGCGCAGCGGGTCTGCGCTTGCCGCCGCCCGGTCGGGTCAGCCGGCCCAGCTGCCATTGGCGTTGTTTCAGATCCTGGCGGTAATGATGGCGCAACGTGGTATCGGCGATACCAGCGGTCAGCGTCATCAGCCGCTGATCCAGCGCCGCGCGCCGTTCCGGGCTGTCAAAGGGTTTGCCCTCGGTTTCGCGTTGCCACAGCAGGTCGATCATCGGCCGGGCACCGTCCAGCACCGCCCGCATCGCCGCCACGCCCCCCTTGCGGATCACATCGTCGGGATCCTGATCGGGGGGCATGATGGCGAAGCGCAGCCCCTGCCCCGCCGTCATCACCGGCAGGGCCAGGTCGATCAGACGCTTGGCCGCATTCAGCCCGGCGCGATCCCCATCCAGCGCCACGATCGGTTCCGGACTGACCCGCCAGAGCATGGCCAGCTGATGCTCGGTGATCGCGGTACCCAAAGGGGCCACGGCGCCGGTGAACCCGGCCTCGGACAGGGCGATGACATCGACATAGCCCTCGGCCACGATCAGCGGCTGACCGGCCCCCGCCGCTTCACGCGCAGGGCCGAGATTGAACAGGGTCCGGCCTTTGTCAAAGATCTCGGTTTCCGGGGAATTCAGGTACTTGGCGCGGGCATTGGCGGCCATGGCCCGCCCACCGAACGCGATGCAACGGCCACGTGCATCGCGGATCGGAAAGATGATCCGCCCCCGGAACCGATCATAGAGAGCACCGCCATCATCGGGTCGCGCGCAGAGGCCGGCGGCGATCAGACGATCCTCGGCCACGCCTTGGGCGGTCAGATCCTGGTAAAGGACGCGGCGGGCATCGGGGGCAAAGCCGATGCCAAAGCGATCGCGCACGCCCTCATCCATGCCGCGCCCATCCAGATAGTCCCGCGCCGCCGCGCCACCCGAAGCGGCCAGCTGCCGGCGGAAATGGCGCACGGCCATCTCCATGATTTCGGTCAGTTCCCCGCGCCGGTCGGATTTTTCCTGCGCCCGGGGATCACGGGCCGGCATCTGCATCCCGGCCTCGCCGGCCAGACGCTCGACCGCCTCCATGAAGCCCAGGTTCTCCGTCTCGCGGACAAAGCTGATCAGATCACCCTTCGCATGACACCCGAAGCAATAATAAAAGCCCTTGCGATCATCGACATGGAAGCTGGCCGTCTTTTCCTGATGGAAGGGGCACGGCGCCCAAAAGTCGCCCTTGCCTTGGTTCGACTTGCGCGGATCCCAAGTGACCCGCCGTCCAATGATCTGGGACAGGCTGATCCGGGTGCGCAATTCATCCAGGAAACCGGGTGGAAGACTCATGGCACAAGTATCCCGCAGAGGTGGGGTGCTGTCCAGATCCCGTGGCAGGACGGGTGTGTCTCCATTGCCCCGGATCCGCGCGGCCGAGCCATCAGCTTTCGGATCGGGCCTCCACCCCCATCAGGCGCATGGCCAACAGATCCGCCATCTTCTTGGCCTCGGCCGGACGGGTGATCCCCCCCACACCCAGACGCCGGCCCATGCGCCACCAAAGCCCCGGCACCCAGCCACGGCCCTGTGGCGCATGAAGGCGCAGCACGAACCCGTTTGACGGCTTCACCGCAAAGGCGCCACGTTCAATCCGCTCGATATTGTCCAAGGTGCACAGACAGCGCCCCGCGTCATCAAACAGCCCCGTATCGGTCAGCACGATCTGCCCGGCGCCGGTTTTCCAGAAGGCGATGAGCCCCCAGCCCATCGCCGCCGCCGCTATCAGCGGCAACACGCGCCCGGCCACAGTCGTGCCGACCAGCGCAGCGGCGGCCATCATCACCACCAACCCGGCCAGCGCAACAACTGCAATCAGCCGGCGCGGCGAAGAAACGGACAGGGTGGCCAATGGGGTCATGGCCGCCTAATACCCTGCCCCGCCGCCAATGGCGAGCCGGATCTGGCGTCGCCACGCGCGACGCGATAGGCTTGGGCAGCCACCGTTTGGAAAGACACCTGTGCCCGCGCCCCTGCCTGTTCTCATTGCCGTGCTTTTGCTGCTGACCGCCTGCGCGCCGGAGGACTATCCCGGTGATCCCCGCGCCCCCGCCAGCACCGACGCACCGGCTGCCCGGATCGGCCCGATGGCCCCGCTGGTCGCCCAATTGCGGCCCGCCCCCCCCGCTGTGCCGGACCCGGCCCTGCAGGCGCGCGGGGATGACATGCGCCACCGGGCGGCTGTCGCCCCGGACAAAACCACGGCTGATGACCTGGAACGCCGCGGCGCCGATCTGCGCCGGCGCGCCGATGGGATCCGCACCCAAGCGGCCCCCTGACACCCCCGACATCCCCTGGCGCATTGCACCAGAGCGGCGAACCGGCTAACACCCGCCCGAAGTTCCAAGGCGCAACAGGAGACAGACGCCCATGACGACGCCACTGCGCCTCGGAATAGCCGGTCTGGGAACCGTTGGCGCCGGGGTCATCAAGATCCTGCAAGCCCATGGCGAGACACTGGCCCTGCGCGCCGGCCGACCGGTCGAGATCACTGCCGTCTGCGCGCGCAACCGCAAACGCGACCGCGGTGTCGACCTGTCCGCCTATGCCTGGGAAGACGATCCCGTGGCCCTGGCGCGACGCGACGATGTGGATGTGCTGGTCGAACTGATGGGCGGCTCGGACGGGCCGGCCAAGGCCGCCACCCAGGCGGCGCTGGCCAGCGGCAAGGATGTAGTCACCGCCAACAAAGCCATGCTGGCGCTGCACGGCCAGGCCCTGGCCGAACAAGCCGAGGCTGCGGGCCGGGTGTTGCGCTTCGAGGCGGCCGTCGCCGGCGGCATTCCGGTGATCAAGGCCCTGACCGAGGGGCTGGCCGGCAACCGCATCACCCGGGTGATGGGCGTGATGAACGGCACCTGCAACTATATCCTGACCCGAATGGAGAACAGCGGCAAAACCTATGACGAGGTGTTCCACGAAGCCCATGACCTGGGCTATCTGGAGGCCGATCCCAGCCTTGATGTGGGCGGCATCGACGCGGGCCACAAGCTGGCGCTGCTGGCCGCCATCGCCTTTGGCACCAAGGTGCGCTTCGACGATATCATGCTGGAAGGGATTGAGCGGATCACCCTGGCCGATATCCGCCGGGCCTCGGATCTGGGCTATCGGATCAAGTTGCTGGGCGTGGCGCAGATGACCGGACGCGGCCTGGAACAGCGCATGACACCTTGCCTGGTGCCCAAGGGCTCGCCCCTGGGCCGGCTGGAAAATGCCACCAACATGGTGGTGCTGGAAGGCGATGCCGTGGGCCAGATTGCCCTGCGCGGCGCAGGGGCCGGTGAAGGCCCGACCGCCAGCGCGGTGATGTCGGATGTCATGGATATCGCCCGCGGCCTGCGCCTGCCGACCTTTGGGCAGCCCGCAACCACCCTGGCCGAGGTCCAGCCCGCCATCGCCGCCACACCGGCCGCCTATTACCTGCGCCTGCATCTGCTGGACAAACCCGGTGCGCTGGCCCGGATCGCAACGATCCTGGGTGAAGAAGGCATCTCCATTGATCGCATGCGCCAGACCCGCCACGACAAGGAAACCGCCCCCGTGCTGATCGTCACCCACAAGACGCCCCGGGACGCGCTGGATGGCGCGATTGCAAAATTCGGCCGCACAGGGGTGATGGCCGAGGATCCGGTTGCGATCCGTATAGAAAATGTTTGAACTGATCGGATAGGGACCTTCCAAACCCCTATCCGCCTGATACCTGAGCGAGGACACCCGATGGCAACCCCAACCGATTTCAACGACCGCATGCTTTCCCTCGGGCTGGCACGGGTCTCCGAAGCGGCCGCCCTGGCCTCGGCCCGTCTGGTCGGGCGCGGCGATGAGAAAGCCGCCGACCAGGCCGCCGTGAACGCCATGCGCGATCAGCTGAACATGCTGGATATCAAGGGCGTCGTCGTCATCGGCGAAGGTGAACGCGACGAGGCCCCGATGCTGTTCATCGGCGAAGAGGTCGGATCCGGCAAGGGCCCCGAGGTCGACATCGCCCTCGACCCGCTGGAAGGCACCACGCTGACCGCCAAGGACATGCCCAACGCCCTGACGGTGATCGCCATGGGGCCGCGCGGATCCATGCTGCATGCCCCTGATGTCTACATGGACAAGCTGGCCATTGGTCCGGGCTATGACACCGATGTGGTCAGCCTCGACATGTCCCCGGCAGAACGGGTGAATGCCCTGGCCAAGGCAAAGGGCTGCAAGCCCGAGGACATCACCGTCTGCGTTCTGGAACGCCCCCGCCATGACGACATGATCACCGAATTGCGCGCGACCGGTGCCGCGATCCGGCTGATCACCGATGGCGATGTCGCCGGCGTCATCCATTGCGCCGAGGCCGAGAAGACCGGCATCGACATGTACATGGGATCGGGTGGCGCCCCCGAGGGTGTGCTGGCCGCCGCTGCGCTGAAATGCATGGGCGGGCAGATGTGGGGCCGGCTGTTGTTCCGCAACGATGACGAACGGGGCCGCGCCACCAAGGCCGGGATCACCGATTTCGACCGCATCTACAGCCGCGACGATCTGGTCACCCGCGATGTCATCTTCGCCGCCACCGGCGTCACCGATGGCAGCCTGGTTGCCGGCATCAAGCGCGAGGTCGGTTTCTTCACAACCGAGACGATCCTGATGCGGTCCAAGACCGGCTCGGTCCGTCGGATGATCTATCGCAACCCGACGAAATAAACGTGACCGGGCGGGCCTTTCTTGACGTCTCGCAGTCGCTGACGGGCCGTTTCTGGACTGGCCCGCCACCGGAAACCGAACGCATGGCCGAGGCGCTGGCCCAGGCCACGCGCCATCCATTGGCCCTGTGCACGGTTCTGGCGCGCTCGGGCGTGACCCCCGCCACATCCGAGGCCTATCTGAACCCGCGCCTGCGCGATCTGATGCCGGATCCACGCAGTCTGAAGGACATGGAAAAGGCGGCCGCGCGCCTTGTCGCCGCCGTCAACCGGCACCAACGGATCGCTATTTTCGCCGATTACGATGTCGATGGCGGATCCTCGGCGGCGCTGCTGATCCGCTGGCTGCGCGATCTTGGGATTGAAGCCAGGCTTTACGTGCCGGACCGGATCGACGAAGGGTATGGGCCGAATGTACCCGCCATGCAGGACCTGGCTGCGCAGCACGATCTGATCATCTGCGTCGATTGCGGCACCCTGTCCCATGAACCGATCGCTGCCGTGGCCGGAACCGATGTGCTGGTGCTGGATCACCACTTGGGTGGCGAAACCCTGCCCCCCGCCCATGCCGTGGTGAACCCCAACCGCCAGGATGAGGACGGCACGCTCAGCTATCTTTGTGCTGCCGGTGTCGTCTTTCTGCTGCTGGTTGAAGCCAACCGGGTTCTGCGCGCAGGCGGCACAAGCGCTCTGCCCGACCTCATGGCCCTGCTGGATCTGGTGGCGCTGGCCACCGTGGCCGATGTCGCGCCACTGATCGGGCTGAACCGGGCCTTCGTGCAGCAGGGGCTGAAGATCATGGCCCGGCGCGGCAATCCCGGGCTGGCGGCCCTGGCTGATATCGCGCGGCTGGACCGGGCGCCCTCGGCCTATCACCTGGGCTATGTGCTGGGGCCACGGATCAATGCCGGCGGGCGGATCGGGCGGGCCGATATGGGCGCGCGGCTGCTGTCGACCACCAGCGCGGAAGACGCCGCCGGCCTGGCCGCCCGACTGGATGAATTGAACGGAGAACGCCGCGAAATCGAAAACCAGGTCCGCGATGCCGCCCTTGCCCAAGCCGAAGATCGCGGCATCGACGCCCCCCTGACCTGGGCCGCCGGCGACGGCTGGCACCCTGGGGTGGTGGGCATCGTTGCCGCGCGTCTGAAAGAGGCCGCCAACCGCCCCGCCGTGGTCATCGGCTTCGATGGCGATGCGGGCAAGGGATCAGGCCGCTCCGTGCAGGGGATCGACCTGGGCGCGGCGATCCAGCGCTTGGCCCATGAAGGGCTGATCGAGAAGGGCGGCGGGCACAAGATGGCGGCGGGTCTCAGCCTGTCACGGGCGCAACTGGACCCGGCCATGGCCCGGCTGGCGGATCTGCTGGCCCGTCAGGGGGCAGGCCAGGGCCCGGCCCGACCGCTGAAGCTGGACGGGCTGCTGATGCCCGGTGCCGCCGATCCGGCACTGATCGCCGCGCTGGATCTGGCCGGGCCTTTCGGCGCCGGCGCCCCAGCGCCGCGCTTTGCCCTGCCCGCCTGCATGATCCACGATGCCCGCCGCGTCGGGCAGAACCACCTCAAGCTCAGCGTCAGCGATGGGATGGACGCCAGGCTGGATGTGATCGCCTTTTCCGCCTTCGACAACGCCCTCGGGCCAGCCCTGAGTGACCGCGTCGGGCGCAGCGCCCACCTGGCCGGCCGGCTGGACCTGAACGTCTGGAACGGTCGTGAGAAAGCCCAGCTGATCCTCGAAGACGCCGCTTTCGGCTAGTATGGGAACCCGACGGCAAAAGTTGCGATGATCGTCATATTTCCGCTTGCGCCCCCCCGCCGCTTTCCCTAATTAGCGCCCTACGCCAGCATGTGGCCCGTTCGTCTATCGGTTAGGACGCCAGGTTTTCAACCTGGAAAGAGGGGTTCGATTCCCCTACGGGCTGCCACTTCCTCCGATAAGCCATTGATATGCATGGGGTAATCCTCCTGCCTATTCAACTTTCCAGAAAAGTTGGACAATTTTCCAAGTTTTTTGAAACCGCTATCCGCCAGTTTCGAACGGTTTGCACGTCTCGTGTAGACGGACGCCTGCGTGGTATCCGTGTGCGCGAGATAGGAGACAATCTCCCAGTCTGACGCCCCCGCATCAGCCAGCCTCGTTGCTCCAGCCTTCCGCAGACCATGAATAGACCCCGGAACCCCTGCCTCGCAGCAACGGTCCCGAAACCAGTTTCCAAAGGATGTGACCTTGTAGGGCGTAGACCCATTGATTTCGGGTGTTTTCCGTGATTCAGGCTCGGCAAGGAGACCAGATTTATGACAAATGCCCAAAATCAATGGGTCTGGAGCCTAACCCGCCAGCCGGTCCAGATGAACGGTGATGTCCTCGCCCGCGCCGGCCAGATTGCGGGTGTCAAAATAGTCATGCCAGCCGGTTTGCCCGATACCCGCGATCAGCACATCCAGTGCCGCATCATCCGGGCAACGCCAGAGAGCAAAGAACGCCTCGGCCCCGCATGCGGCTTGGTCCCATCCGTGGCACAGAAGGCCAAGGGCACGATCCCAAGCCCCAGAAGCGCCGGCAACCCCGTTCCGATCTGTTCGAAAAATGCCTGCTTTTGTGCGGCGCTCAAGGCCTGCCAGGCGGGTTTCGGACTGTACGTTTCCGCCAGATAATACGACATCGGATTCTCCTCATACGATTGAACGCAAAGCGCGTTTGCGGATGTAATCTGTCGCAGGCCCCGGGCTTTCACGGCCCCACCTGTCACACAGCGCCCGCACCCAATCCGGCCGGTCCTTGGCGGAATCGTTCAGCCAATTTCCAACCGAATCCTGCACGTAGCGGGCCGGATCCGCACAAAGAGGGGTCAGCAACGGCAGGGCCTGCTCGGGGGTGTCGCGCAAGGGGCGCAGATGCGCACACCAGACGCCGCGCGGGCGGGTTGCCTCGCTGGCCAAACGGCGCAGGCGATTCGAGGCGGCGGCCGTCCACGGCATCAGGGCCGCGGGCGAAGTGCCATCCAGGCCCATTCCCGTACGCCAAAATGCGGATCTTCGACAAAGGGCCGCAGGGCTTCCAGACGGACGGTAAAGGGCTGATCCGGCATCTGCCCAAGCGCGAAGCACGCCCAACCGCGCACGGTATCGGACGGGTGTGACCCCAGACGTGCACGGGTTTCAACGGGCAGATCCAGCACAATCCGTCCGGCCAGCGCCATGCGTTTCGAGATCCCCAAGGGGGCAGCCGCGCGCATCTGGGCAAGGGCGTCGGCATTCAGGTCCGGCAGGGTGACCGCCATCAGCGAGGCGAAATCCACCGCAAGACATTCGGTCAGGTTTCCCGCCTCGGCCCCCGCATTCAACGCGGCAAGGCGGTCAGCGGAAATGTCGGCCATGCGCCGCGCGCCGCTCATGATACATGCCCGGCAGCTGTACGCGCCCATATCTTGTGCAGCAAGGATCGCAGCATCCCCCGTTCCTCCCCCGTCAGGTCCCCGGTCAGCGTGGCGATCCAGGCCGTATGCGTCCGGCCCAGTTCATCCGCCAGCGCCAGGCCCTGTGGGGTCAGCCGGACCGATAGACTGCGCCGGTCCGTCTTGTCCGGCACACGGCGCAGCAGGCCGTCGCGTTCCAACCCATCGATCAGCCCTGTAATCGTCGCCCGTGTGACCCCGACACGATCGGCCAGTTCATGGGGTGGCAGGCCCTGGGGCCGATCACACAGCAAAGTCAGCAGGACAAACTTGCCCTCGGACAGACGATGGGGCTGCAAACGCGCCGCACAGTCGCGGTCGATGGCTGCCGCCAGAGACAGCACCTCAAAGCACAGCGCCATGGCGTCGGTATCCGCGTCACCACGGGCGCGGGTGTCCTCAAGAAGGGTTTTGTGCTTGCCCAGAATCATGATTAGCCGCCGCTTAATATGGCGCCTAATTAAAGGGATTACAGCCCCTACCGCAAACCCTGACCGTCACGATCAGCCCCGGATCAAAGGCCAAACCCGACATAGGGCAGGTAGCGCACCGGATCGCCAGGGCGGATATGACCGGCCTCATCGGCCAGTTCGACCAGGCCCTCGGCCCAGCTCAGGCCGGAAATCCGGCCGGATCCTTCCGAGGCGAAAACCTCGGCCCGGCCTGCGCCGTCCAGTCGTGCCCGCAGAAATTCGCGCCGGCCGGCCTTCTTGCGCTTTTCAAACGCCGCCGGGACGGTCAGGGCCAGCGGCTCGGCCCAGCCGGCCCCGGCCAGTCGGGCAAAGGCCGGGCGCGCGAAGATCAGGGTACAAACAAAGGCCGCCACCGGATTGCCCGGCAGACCGATCACCGGCATCCCCCGCCACAGCGCCAGGGCCAGCGGACGCCCGGGTTTCAAGGCGATGCGCCAGGATTGCAACCCGCCCGACGCCCGCAGCAAGCGCGAGACGTGATCCTCATCCCCTGCCGAGGCCCCGCCCGAAGTCAGCAGCACATCGGCCTGATCCGCCGCCCTGTCCAGCCGCTCTGCCAAGGCCGCCGGATCATCACCGACCTGCCCCAGATCGACCGGCTGATACCCCCAGCGCGCAGCCATGGCCAACAGCATCGGGCGATTGGCATCATAGGTGCGATCCGGCGACAGCGTACTGCCCGGAGCCGCCAGTTCATCACCGGTGGACAACACCCCCACCCGCAGGCGGCGATGCACCGGGATGCGGGCGATCCCCGTGGCCGACAGCAGCGCCAGATCGGCCGGGCCCAGCACCCGCCCGGCAGACAGCACCGGGGCGCCGGCCTGCACGTCCTCGCCGGCCTTGCGGGCGTTGGCCCCGGGCCTGATCCCACCTTCAAAGGCGATATGCCCGTCAGCCAGGGTCACATCTTCTTCCAGAACCACGGTATCCACGCCTTCGGGCAGCAACGCACCGGTCAGGATGCGCACGGCCTGACCCTTTGGCAAAGGCCCGCCATAGGGGGCGCCGGCCGCCGCCCGCCCCTCGGCCAGGGGCAGCACCTGACGCCCCGGGCCAAGGGCGGCGGCGACCATGCCATAACCATCCACCGCCGAATTCGCCCCCGGTGGATTGGCGCGCAAGGCGGCCACATCCCCGGCCAACACCCGACCCAAGGCATCCGGCACGGCAATCTCTTCGGTGCCGACCACCGGGGTCAGCCCCTCTTTCAGGCGCGACAGAGCCACATCCACCGGCGTCCAGGCCACACCCTGGGGCATTGCGAAACAATCATTCTCCAGCTTGGGCGGATGCAAATGGGGATGGCGCACGGCGCGGACCGCCGCCCGCAGAACCGCCGCAGGGCCCGGGGCAGGGCCCTTGGCGGGCGTCCCCGCCAGAAAATCCGGCAGACTGCCCGCCGCCTGCATTTCGGCCAGGGCCGCCGCCATCAGACCGACTTGCGCGGCCAGGGCCCGATCCCCTGCATCCAGAAGCGAAAGGGGAAGGGACAAAAACCGATGTCCCCCCCCTGCGGGATCACCTGCCCCCGGATCCCCCATCTTTTGACCTTCCGGCCCTTGATCGGGCCAAAGCGCCTGGGGCAAATCAAATCCGATCACCATCCGCCGCCCCGCCGCCTCTTCTGCGGCGCAAAGATCCTTCAGCCATTCCCGCAGCAGATCAGGCCCTTGCAGGTGCACCGCCTCGGCTGCCCCGTCCCGGCCGGCCACCGCCGCCCAGATCCCATCAGCCGCAGTCCCGCCCAGCATGACAAATGTTGCAAACCTCATAGCCCCACCTCCCTGAGCACGAAATCGGCGATGGCGACGGTATCATCCAGATGAAAGCGCGGCACCCTGAGATCGGGCAGCACCGTATCCGAGGCCACCGCCCGCACCGTCGGATCCTCGGATGCGATCAGCGGATGGGCCATCTCGGCGCGCCATGCCTCAATCTTGGGATGTCGGTCGCGCTTGTAGCCCTCGACCAGCACCAGATCGACGGGGGACAGTTTCTCCAGCAGGATCTCCAGGGGGGGCTCGGTTCGTCCGCGCAACTCATGCATCAAGGCCCAGCGGTTGCCCGAGGCCAGCAGAACCTCGGTCGCCCCCGCCGCTCGGTGCCGATGGCTGTCCGTGCCCGGATGGTCGATATCAAAGCTGTGATGGGCATGTTTCAGCGTCGACACGGTGATCCCACGGCAGGTGATCTCGGTCACCAACCGTTCCATCAACCCTGTCTTGCCGGCATTTTTCCAGCCTGTGATACCAAAGACCCTCATGCCGCACCCCCCGTGATCAGCTGCTCGGCCCGAGCCATGTCCTCGGGGGTGTTGATGTTGAAAAACCGCGCCGCATCGAACCAGGCCACGGCCGCACCATGGCGGTCTGTCCATTGCACGACCTTGCGCACCCCATCAGCCAGGGCCGCACGCAGATCATCGCGCAGCGCCACCGGCCAAAGGCCGAAGGTCGGGTGGCGTATGGTACGCCCCGCCTCGGCCGATCCAGCCAGGATGATCGGCATCCCGGTTTCCGCCGCTCGCGCCCGCATGCGCGCCACCATGTCGGCGGGGAAAAACGGGGTGTCTGCCGCAGCGGTAACGATGTGATCCAGCCCCCCCGCCGCCGCCCAGTCCATGCCCGCCAGCACCCCGGCCAGCGGTCCGGGATAGCCGTTGATCGTGTCGGGCAGAACCGGCAGGCCATATTCGGCAAAACGCTCGGGGTCGCCATTGGCGTTCAGCGCCAGCCGCGAGACCTGCGGGCCCAGTCGGTCAATCACCCGGTCCAGCAGGCTGCGCCCGCCCAACACCAGCGCGCCCTTGTCGCCGCCGCCCATGCGCCGGGCACGCCCCCCGGCCAGAATGACACCTACGGGATCGCCTGTCATGATGCCGCCCCCTTGCGCCCGAGTTGACCCGGCACATCGGGCATCGCGGCCAGGTCGGCATCGCGCACCAACCGCTCCGCCCCAGCCAGGCACACATAGCGCTGACCGCGCAGCCGGCCGATCAGCGTCAGCCCGACCTGGCGGGCGATATCCACCCCCCAGGCGGTAAAGCCCGACCGCGAAGCCAGCACCGGAATACCCATCAGAGCCGTCTTGATCACCATCTCCGAGGTCAACCGCCCGGTGGTATAGAGCAGCTTATCCGCCGCCCCGACCTGTTCCGAGAACATCCAGCCGGCCACCTTGTCCACGGCGTTGTGACGCCCCACATCCTCCATGTAGACCAGAGGCTGATCGCCCTGGCACAACACCGTGCCATGGATGGCACCGGCCGCGAGATACAGGCTGGGCATGCGGTTGATACGGTGCGCCAGCGCATAAAGATCCGAGGTCCGCACCGTGGCCTGCGGCAAACGCAGCCCCTCGATTCCGGCCATCATGTCGCCAAAGACCGTGCCCACTGCACAGCCCGAGGTGCGGGTCTTCTTGCGCAGCTTGTCCTCGTGATCGGTTTCACGCGCCGTGCGCACCACCACCACCTGAAGCTCGTCATCATAGGAAACCCCGGTCACCTGATCGCTGTCGGTCAGCATGCCCTGATTGCGCAGGAACCCCAGCGCCAGATAGTCGGGGTAATCCCCAATGGTCATCGCGGTGACGATTTCCCGGCTGTTCAGATAGATGGTCAGCGGCCGTTCCTCGACCACGGAAATCTGCTGTGTTGCACCGGTCTGATCCACGCCCGTCACCGCGCGCGTCAGCCCGTGGCGGTCCGGATCAGGGGAGATCCGGATACCGCCCGTCTCGGGTGGGATGGCCAATTGCGTCTCCTCCACTGTTCGCCTAGTCACCTTGACGACACCCGATATCTTCTAGGACGAAGCCTTGGCGACCTCCACCACCAAATCGGCATTCTGGCAGGGGCTGTTCGGCGGCGCACCGTTTCTGCTGGTGATCTGTCCCTTCGCCATCCTCTTTGGTGTCGCCGGCACCGAGGCAGGGTTGACCCTGGCCGAGGTCATGGGCTTCAGCGTGCTGGTCATCGCCGGGGCGGCCCAGTTTACCGCCGTTCAACTGATGACCGAACACACCCCGACAGTGATCGTGTTGATCGCGTCGCTGGCCGTCAACCTGCGCATGGCCATGTATTCCGCCGCCATGGTGCCCTATCTGGGCGCCGCACCCCTGTGGCAACGCGCGCTGGTCGCCTATGGGCTGGTCGATCAAAGCTATGCGCTGAGCGTGGCGAAATATCAGGCCTCGCCGGACATGGACCTGCCCCGGCGGCTGGCCTTTTTTGGCGGCATCTTCGTTTCGGTGGGGCTGCCCTGGTACGTGATGACCTGGGTCGGCGCCGTTGCCGGCACTGCGATCCCGCCGGAAATGGCCCTGGATTTCGCCATTCCGATCACCTTTCTGGCCATGGTCGCCCCGGCCCTGCGCAGCCTGCCCCATATCGTGGCGGCACTGGTGTCAGCGCTGGGGGCACTGGTGCTGAACGGACTGCCCTATGGGATGGGCCTGATCCTGGCGGCCATCGCCGCCATGGCCGCCGGCGCGACGACAGAACACCTTCTGGAGAAAACACCATGACCCAGCCCCCCCATGTCATTTGGCTGGTGATCACGGCCCTGGGCATCGGCACCTTTCTGATCCGCTTTTCCTTTCTGGGCCTGATCGGGAACCGGCCGCTGCCCGGCTGGATCCTGCGCTGGCTGCGCTACACGCCGGTGGCCGTCATGCCCGGCCTGGTCGCGCCCTTGGTCCTGTGGCCCGCCGCCACCGGCGGGGTGCCCGATCCGGCACGCCTGGCCGCCGCCACCGTCACGCTGGGGGTGGGGATATGGACGCGCAATGTCCTGTGGGCGGTTCCGGCCGGGCTGGTGACGCTCTACGCCCTGATCTGGCTGCAAAGCTAGAGCATGCTGCACAAAAGTGGGTACCGGTTTTGTGCTCCTCGAACATGCGGCGTCAAAGGCTTAGGGCGTGTCGTGTGACTGCGAATGAACCGACACGCCCTAAGAGACGCCCCCGCAGCCTGACACGATCCACAACGGACCAGCCCGGATCAGCGCCGCCGCACGGCCACCGCGATGCTTTGCTCAGGCACGGCCTGAACCGTGCTGTTTCCATAGCGCCCATCGCGCAGATCCGACCAGTCGCCCGGGCTGTCATCGACATAGATCGTGCTCTCGACCCCCGGGATCCGGGCAAAATTGTCCCGTGCCCTGTCAGGGTACAGCACGACGGGGAAATCCTCGAACCCCGGCAGGCCATGCAGGACACGGCTGACCGCAATGGTGCAACGGGCCGGCCCGACAGCGCCATAGGCCATGGCACGGCGCAGGGCCTCGGCCGCGACCTCGGGGGGGACACGCACACGCTGAACCTGCACGCGATAGGTTTCGCGGGCATGGTAATCAATGAACCAGTTTTCCATCACCGGGGTGAAGTTGCGGTGCACATCGCCCCGCTCTGGCGCATCCGGATAGGACCAGGTGCCGAACGGGTTGAACACCACCCGTTCCGGTCCGTCGATGATCAGGGCTGAATGGGCCCCGCGCCCGGTTCGGTTGTTGATATTGGTGACCAGCGCAATCTCGGCCGGCCCGGCACTGCGATAGGCCGCCGCCTGCCAGACCTCGGGGTCGACGGGCGGTTCAGGATGCGCACATGCCCCTAGCAGGGCGAGACCGGCCAAAAGCGCCATCCCCCGCCATCGTGCCGGCCACATGCGGTTCAGCCGTTGGCCAAGGCGAGAAAGACCAGGAAAACCAGAACCCCGATGACCACATAGGACGAGGCCTTGACGAACCCTTCAAAGGTCTTTTCGTGTTCGTCGATGTTCATCTTGCCGTGTTCGTAATCGGCCATGGTCGTGCTCCCGTTTCGGTTCTTCTCTGGGCCTTAGCCGATCCGGGATCGGCTGTCACCCTTGTCCTTGCGCTGGTCGTGCTCTCGTTTGAAACCGAGGGGATTATGCCGCGCATCGCCGGGCCCAGTGGCCCACGCCGATCAGCCCACCGCCTGCCACGCCCAGGCGCCCGTCTCGGTCATCTGCCGGGTGACCCGGCCCTCGGCCAACAGATAGTTGAGATGGGCCACGGTCTCGGCCAGGGCCAGCCCATAGACCCCTTCCGATATCTCGCGACGGAACAGGAACTCGAAGCAGCCGGCCGCCTTGCGCGGACTATCCAGCCCCTTGTGCAGCCGGTCCAGCGCGCTGAGATGGTTGTCGATCATCTGACGCAACCGCAGCGGCAGGCCGGTGAAAGGCAGCTTGTGCCCCGGCAACACCAGCTGATCCGGCGTCGCATGGCGGCCCAGCCGTTCGCAGGCCTCAAGCCATTCGGCCAGCGGATTGGCCAACGGTTCGGTTGGATGCACCCCGATATTGGGCGAGATCGAGGCCAGCAGCTGATCGCCCCCGATCACCAGGTTGTCATCCCGGCTCCAGAAGGTGGCATGTTCCGCAGCGTGGCCATTGCCGATCCGCACATCCCAGCGCCGCCCCCCGGCGGTGACCACAGACCCTTCGGCGATCCGGGTAAAGCCCAGCGGCATCGGCGCCACCATATCGGCAAAGTTGAACGGCCGCTCCTTCAGCCGCTTTTCCACAAGCCCCGCCTCCATGCCCGCCTCGCGCCAAAAGCGCACCGTTTCAGGGACCGGGCGGTCCTGTTCGTCCAGTTGCAGCATCCGCGCATAAAGCCAGGCGGTGCGCGTGGTCACCAGTTCCGCGCCATGATGGGCCTGGAACCAACCGGCCAGACCGACATGATCGGGGTGGTAATGGGTCAGCAACACCCGGCGCACAGGCCGCCCGGCCAGGGGGCCGTCCAACAACTGCTGCCATTCGGCCCGGCTGCGCTTGCAGTCAATGCCACTGTCGACAAGGGTCCAGCCATCGCCATCATCCAACGCAAAGATATTCACATGGTCCAGCGCCATGGGCAGCGGCAGACGCAGCCACAGGACCCCCTCGGCCACCTCGATCGCCTGCCCGGGACCCGGCGGGTCAGGAAAGGGATAGGTCATTTCCGTGGCGATGATCGGGTTTCCATCGTCTCTCACGCGCCCAAGTCCTCCAATGTCATTGCATACAGATCAGCCGCACCCACCCGGGCCTGGACCAGCAAACCACTTACCTCGGGCAGGGCCCGGTTGACATAGGCCCGCGCCAGCGCCGCGCGTGCCCCCCCGCCGGCCGTTGCCGCCGCCAGATGATAGCGCCCGCCCAGCACCCGCGCAAAGGCCCGCAGATACGGCACCGCACCGGCAAAACGATCCGTCATGTCGGGCTGGGCCAGTAACCAGTCCGTGGTTTCATGCACGGCTTCCGCCGCCTCCCAGACCGCCCCCGCCAGATCGGGCAGTTGGGCGCGCATGGCCTGGGCCGCCTCCTGGATGTCCTGCAACAGGCTGAAGGCGGCCTCACCGCCATCGGCCAGCTTGCGCCCCACCAGGTCCATCGCCTGAATGCCATTGGTCCCCTCATAGATCGAGGTCACCCGCACATCGCGACTGAACTGCGCCGCACCGCTTTCCTCGATCACCCCCATGCCCCCATGGACCTGCACCCCGGCATGGGACACCTCATTGCCTACCTCGGTGCCAAAGGCCTTGGCGATCGGCGTCAGCAATGCCGCCCGGGCCTGCCAGGCCGGCAATCCGGTTGCCCGGGCCATATCCATCGCCACGGCGCAATCCAGGGTCAAGGCCCGGGCGGCGAAGATATCGGCCTTCATTCCCACCAGCATGCGGCGCACATCGGCATGATCGGCGATGCTGTCCCCCCCGGTCGGCGTCTTGCCCTGCCGGCGCCCCAGTGCATAGGCCAGGGCCGTCTGATAGGCCGCCTCGGCCACCCCCACCCCGCTGACCCCAACCCCACGGCGCGCGTTGTTCATCATGGTGAACATCGCCGCCATCCCGCCATGGGGCGCCCCCACCAGCCAGCCGGTAGCGCCCTCATAGGCCATGGTCGCGGTGGGCGATCCGTGCAGGCCCAGCTTGTGCTCCAGCCCGATCACCTTGATCCGGTTGGCCACACCGGGCCGGCCCTGGGCATCGGGCAGAAACTTGGGCACCAGAAACAGGCTGATCCCCTTGGTGCCCGGCGCGCCATCGGGCAGACGCGCCAGAACCAGATGGACGATGTTTTCGGTCATGTCGTGATCGCCCCAGGAGATGAAGATCTTCTGCCCGGTGATCGCATAGGTGCCATCGCCCTTGTCCACCGCCCGGGTGCTGAGCGCACCAACATCGGACCCGGCCTGGGGCTCGGTCAGGTTCATGGTGCCCGTCCATTCCCCGCTGATCAGCCGCGGCAGGTAAAGCGCCTGGAGTTCCGCGCTGGCGTGGTGTTCCAGCGCCTCGATCTGCCCCTGGGTCAGCAACGGGTTCAACTGCAACGCCAGACAAGCCCCCGACATCATATCATTGACGGCCGTGTTCAGCGCCAATGGCAGCCCCATGCCCCCGTGTTCGGGATCCGCCGCGATCCCTACCCAGCCCCCTTCGGCCAGCCCGCGATAGGCCTGGGCAAAACCGGGCGAGCTGCGCACCTGCCCGTTTTCCAGCCGGGCCGGGTTCAGATCCCCGACACGATTGAGCGGGGCCATCACCTCATCGCAAAAGCGCCCCGCCTCGGTCAGGATGGCATCGCAGACATCCGTCGTGGCCTCGGCATAGCGTTCGGTGGCCGTGATCCGGGACAGGTTGACCACCTCGTTCAGGATAAAGCGGGCCTCTGAGATCGGCGAACTATAGGTCATGGCGCATCCTTTCGAAACCCGCCGCCGTGCTTGGCAGCCACCCGTCCGCAGCGTATGACACGCTACGGGATCACGTCGACTCTTCTGCAACCTACGGTATCGCGCGCGGCACGCAAACCGATCACTGCATCCATCCGGGCCGGGACAAGAAAAAATGAACAGACCACCTGCGCCGCACCAGACCGAACGGCTGGCCGATGATGCCGCCGGTATCGCCCGCGCCGCGGCCTTGCTGCGGGGGGGGGGCACCGTCGCCTTTCCGACGGAAACCGTCTATGGGCTGGGGGCGGATGCCACCAATGACCGGGCTGTGGCCGCGATCTTCACCGCCAAGAACCGGCCCCGCTTCAACCCGCTGATCGCCCACCTTGCGGATAGCGCCGAGGCCGGGCGCTACGCCCATCTGTCGCCCCTGGCCGAGGCCGCCATCGCCACCTTCTGGCCCGGGCCCCTGACCCTGATCCTGCCCTTGCGCGACGGATCCGGCCTGTCGCCGCTGGTGACCGCCGGGGCTGACAGTGTGGCCCTGCGGGTTCCGGGCCCGGGGCTTGCACGGCGTCTTCTGGCGGAAACCGGCCGGCCGGTGGCAGCGCCCTCGGCCAACCCTTCGGGGCGGATCAGCCCGACCACAGCGGCCCATGTACTGGCCGGTCTGGACGGACGGATCGACGCGGTATTGGCGGGCGGGGCCTGCCAGGTAGGCGTCGAATCGACGATCCTGGACCTGACCGACCCTGCACAGCCGGTCATTCTGCGCCCCGGGGCGATCACCGCACCCGATATCACGCAGACCCTGGGACACACCCCCACACGATCGGAGACCGCCGAAGACAGCGCCCCCAAGGCCCCCGGGCAGATGTCTTCGCATTATGCGCCGCGGGCCCCGGTGCGCCTACATGCCCACAGCGCCGGCCCGGGGGAGCTTCTGGTCGGTTTTGGCCCCACCCCCGGCGCCCATGCCAACCTGTCCGAAAGCGGCGATCTGGTCGAGGCAGCCGCCAGCCTGTTCTCTCTGCTCCACGATCTGGACAAGATGGGCCCCACGGCCATCGCCTTTGCCCCGATCCCGGATCACGGCTTGGGTCGGGCGATCAACGACCGGCTGCGCCGCGCCGCCGCGCCGCGCCCTCAGGCCCGCCCGGCTGTCGGCGACAGGGAAAGCGGTTCGATCCCCAGCCCCTGAAGCGCCGCGCCCCATTTGCCGGTGCTGTCATGGGAAAACACCAGCGTTGGACTGGCCTCGCCCACCAGCCAGCCATTCTGCTGGATCTCGGCCTCGATCTGCCCCGGGGCCCAACCGGCATAGCCCAGGGCCAACAGGCAGTCGCGCGGGCCATGCCCACGGGCGATATCTTCCAGAACATCCAGCGTCGCCGTCATACCGAAGGCCTGATTGACCCGCAGCGTCGCGTTGCGGCTGCTGTAATCCGCCGTGTGCAGGACAAACCCCCGGCCATGTTCCACCGGACCGCCGAAATGAATGACCGGGGCTTGCCCGTCCCCCCGGGCATCGATGCCCAGTTGTTCCAGAAGATCATCGAAGCGGATATCCGAGGCGGGCTTGTTCACCACAAGTCCCATGGCCCCATCATCGGAATGAGCACACATGAAGATAACGCTTTTCTCAAAGCGCGGATCCCCCATTCCGGGCATCGCGATCAACAGCCGGCCGCTGAGATCGAAGGAAATCGCATTATCTTCCATAGGGGAAAAATGGCATGTTTCCGTCTGTTATCAAGGGGGAACAGCGTCATCGCCCCCTCTCTCTCGCCGAAACGTGACTTCAATTTCAGTGGCCCGCGCCACATACCACCTTCCATGACAACGTTTTTCTTTGCCCGACGGGCCGCATTGGCCACCCTTCTGGCCATGCTGGTCCCGACCCTGCCCGCCCTGGCCGGCCCCGCCCGCGACCCCCACGATGTCATCTCGGCCGAGGTTCTGCCCGGCTGGCTGGGCGATGACGGGGTTCGGATGGCGGCGCTACGGCTGGTCCTCCAGCCGGGCTGGAAAACCTACTGGCGCAGCCCCGGCGCGGCTGGCGTGCCCCCGGTCTTCGACTGGTCCGGATCGACGAATATCAGCGGCGTGCGGGTCCACTGGCCGCGCCCGACCCCCTTCACCCAATACGGGCTGACAACCCTGGGCTATGCCAATGAACTGATCCTGCCCTTGGAACTGTTTCCTCGGCAGGCCGGGACCGATGCCGCGCTGAAGGGGCGGGTCGCGCTTGGCGTCTGCCAGGATATCTGCCTGCCGCTGACACTGGACTTTGCCGCCGATCTGCCGGCCACACGCAGCGGGGACGGGACAGCAGCGATCCGGGCGGCACTGAAAGCGCGCCCGACCCCCGGCGCGGCCCCGGCGCTCTGTGCGCTGGAACCGATCGAGGACGGGCTGCGCATCACCGCGACCTTGCAGGCCCCGTCCCAAGGCACCGGCGAAACCGTGGTCTTCGAACCGGGCCAGCGCGATCTTTGGGTGTCCGAGACGCAGGTATCGCGCACGTCCCACACCGTGACCGCCAGCGCCGAGATCGTCCCCCCCGAAGGGCGCCCCTTTGCCCTGTCGCGCCAGGACATGCGGATCACGCTGATCGGCGGCCGTGGGGCGGTGCAATTCGACGGCTGCACCGGCGACTGATCGCAGAAGGGGCCTGCCCCCAAGGGGGCGGACCACAGGCGCGCAAAAGGAACAGCCCCCTCTTTTCCAGAGACCGGATCCAGGCCCTTGCCCGCCAGCCCTTCCCCGTGGCCAAAGACGGACCAGCCGTGCACCCCTCAACGGAAAAGAGCCTGACCACGTTGGACCCGTTGCGCGACGAACTGGGCCATATCCGGGCGCGCGGCTATGCGCTGGTGGAAAAGGACATGCAGATCGGCAAATGCCCCCCCGCCCGATTATCAGGCCGGCGGACAGACCACCCGCTCAGCCCAACAGATGCGCTGGGATCGTGGCGATGAAATCGGACAGGTGATCGCCCAGCAAGCGGACATGTTCGCTGGCCGCAACCATTGCCCGGTCGGAATCACCGGCCTCGATGGCATCGATGATTTCCCTGTGCTCGCTCAGGGTGGCGCGCATCTTGCCGGGCTGAAAGGTGACCTGCCGGCGATAGGGCGACAGACGGAGGCGCAGTGCAATGGTCTGATCAGCCAGAAAATGCGTATGCGCGGCAACATAAAGAAGATCGTGGAACTCCTCGTTGATCGCATAGAAGGCGTCGGGATCATTGTCTTCATGGGCCTGCCGCAGCCGGTCCTGCACCCCCAGCATGCGGTCCTTTTCCTCGCGCGTGGCCCGGCGGGCGGCAAGACGCGCGCACAGCCCCTCAAGCGCGGCCATCAGATCGAACATCTCGATCAGCATCGGGATCGACAAGGTCGAAACCACCGTGCCCTGGCGGCCGCGCACCTCCACCAGCCCCTTGGCAACCAGCGCCTTGATCGCCTCACGCACCGGGGTGCGAGAGACGCTGAACCGCTGGGCGATCTCGGTTTCGTCGAGACGGTCGCCGGGCTTCAGGTCACCCTCGACAATCAGCCGCTCAAGATCCTGACGCAGTTCCTCGGCCCGGGTCGGCTGGCGACGGGCGGTTTTTGTCAGGCGGGACTCGACGCGCTGGTTCATGACAGGGATCCAATGACTGGGGCGGGCGGCACCGGGATGCCGATCAGATCGACGACATATACCGAACCGGCCGGAGAACGATATGGGGTCTGCAACTCGACGTTCATTTCAGGCCTGTTGTAATCGGTCAAGTTCAACCAGAAGTTTAGAAAGCAGCCGCCCGGGCGCCTCGATCTGCGGGAAATGGCCCAGCCCATAGGTTGCCTGTGGGACCCGCGCCAGACAGGGCAACGGATCGCACCCATGGGCCTGGGCCACGGCCTTCGAATTCAACAGCCGCAGCGGCACCCTGATCCCGGGCAGGCGATCCCCAATGCGCCAGGCAAACAGCGCATCGCGCATGTCCAGCAGGTCGGCGGGCCGGGCCGCCAGAATATCGGTGGCAATCCTGTCCAGCACTGCGCCGGGTGTGTCGGGCGCGGCAATCGCCGCGATCATGCGCCGCGTTTCCCCCGCCAGATCGGCCCCAAAGACCTGACGCCGGGCCGCGATGTCATCGGGCGCGGTTCCACCATAAAAGATCCGGTCGGCCAGCGTATCCAGGCCCAAAAGCCCGGCCACGCGATCCGGGGCGGCCAGCGCGGCCTCGATCATCAGCGGCCCGCCCATGGAATGGCCCAGCACCAGCGTACCGCGCAAATCGGCCGCGACCAGCCCGGTGGCGATGCCCTGCCCCAGCACCGCCATGCTGGGCGGGCCGGTCAGCGGCGCGCCCACGCGGCCAGGCAGGTCCACCGCCCAGACAGCATGACACGCGGCCAGCCCGGGCACGACCCCGGCCCATTGCCCGGAACAGCCGCCCCAGCCATGGATCAGCACCAGCGGCCGCCCCTTGCCCCCCAGGGCCGTCAGGCGGAGCGGCCCACAGGCCGTCTCCACCCCATGGCAGATCACGCCGGCAGCCCCAGCTTGTCGCGCAACGTCCCCGGCGCATAAGCCGTCTTGTAGAGGCCACGTTCCTGCAGGATCGGCACCACCAGGTCGATGAAATCGGTGAACCCGTCCATGAACCAGCCCGGCATGATGTTGAACCCATCTGCCGCGCCGCTTTCGAACCACTCTTGCAGGGTGTCGGCCACCTGCTCGGCGGATCCACACAGAACCCAATGGCCCCGCGCAGCCGCAACCAGTGAATAGAGATCGCGCAGCGACATGTTTTCCCGCTTGGCCTTGGACAGCATCGCCTTGGCAAAGGCATGATAGGCGTCGTTTTCCCCAAGGTCCGGGATCGGCCCATCCAGATCATGGCCCGACAGATCCGTGTTGAACCGTTCCGACAACATGCCCAGGGCCGTGTCATCGGCAACGAAGCTCATCAACCGGTTCAGCTTGGCGCGGGCCTCTTTCTCGGTCCGGCCGACAACCGGCATCACCCCGGGCAGAACCACAAGATGATCGGCCTGGCGCCCGGCCCCCGGCAACCGCGCCTTCAGGCCCGCATAAAAGGCCCGGGCCTCATCGCGATCCTGGGTCACGGTAAAGACCACATCGGCATGTTTCGCCGCCAACTGCTGGCCGGCCTCGGATCCGCCTGCCTGCAGGATCAGCGGACGCCCCTGGGGCGGACGCGAGATGTTGACCGGCCCCTTCACCTTGAAGAACGGCCCCTCATGGTCGATCGTGTGCACCTTGGAGGGGTCGAAATACTGCCCGGTTTTTACATCCCGGGGCATGGCCCCCTCTTCCCAGGCGGTCCAGAGCGCGTTGACCACCTCGATGAATTCCGCCGACATCTCATAGCGGCGGGCATGATCGGGATGGCTGGTGCCGAAATTCGCCGCCGCCTGCGGATTGGACGTGGTAACCGAATTCCACGCCGCACGCCCGCCCGAGATATGATCCAGCGAGGCAAAGGCCCGCGCCAGCGTCCAAGGGTCGCCATAGGTGGTCGAGGATGTCGCCCCCAGCCCGATATCGGTGGTGTTCATCGCCACCGCCGACAGCATGGTCAGGGGTTCCAGCCGCGCACAATAGGACGGATGCGCCGAGGTATCCGCGTTCAGATTATCGCCCATGAAAATCAGATCGAACAGGCCGCGCTCGGCCTCCTGGCAGATTTGGGTGATCTGGCCGATATCCTCGAAACCATCCACCGCACCGGGCATCCGCCAGCCCGAGATATGGCTGCCCGTGCCCAGCAGGAACAGGCCGAAACGCATTTGGCGGCTCATGCCCGGTACCCCGCATCCACTCGATCCAGATCGCGCATCAGCGCCGGCCATTCCCGTTCCCCCGGGACCAGGATATCGCCCTGCAATTCCCAGAACTGCCGCGCCGCCTTTTCGCAAACATCATGAGACGGCAGGACCAGCTTGACCCCCGAGGCGCAGGCCGCCTGCATCTGCAACTGGATCTTCGCCGCGCGCTCGAAATAATAGAGCAGCATGAAGGCTTCGCCTGCCGTGCGCCCGACAGTCAGGATCCCGTGGTTGCGCATCAGCATGACCGGATGATCCCCGAAATGGGCGATGATGCGCTGTTGTTCTGCCTCATCAATGGCCACGCCTTCATATTCGTGAAAGGCTTGGCGGTTGTAAAAGCGCATGGCGAATTGCGTCAGCGGCAAAAGCCCCTCGGGCTGGCCGGATACGGCGGTCGAGGCATCCGAATGGGTGTGCAGCACGCAATGGGCATCGCTGCGTGACTTGTGCACCGCGGCATGGATGACAAAGGCGGCCTTGTTCACCGTGTGCTCGGTGTCCTCGATGATATCGCCCGAGGTGTTGATCTTGACCAGCGACGAGGCGGTGATTTCACTGAACAGATGACCATAGGGGTTGATCAGGAACTGGTCTGTGGTGCCCGGCACACGCATGGAAATGTGGTTGTAGATCAGATCATCCAGCCCGAGACGCGCCACCATGCGGTAGGCGGCAGCAAGGGAAACGCGCGCGTCCCATTCCTGCTGCGAATAGCGCTCGGGCCTGGGGTAGTCGGTCATGGATACGGTCCTTATGGTCTGTGGTTTGTGGATCATCCCTTGATCCCGCTCATCGTCATGCCTTGGGTGAAATACTTCTGCAGCAGGAGGAACAGCACGATCAGGGGCAGCGTGGCGACAGTGGCGCCGGCGAAGGTCTCGCCCCAGTTGGGCAATTGCGTGGGGGATCCCTGTTGCGCGATGGCCACCTGGATCAGTTGCATGTCGGGCCTCTGGGCGATGACCAGCGGCCACAGAAAACTGTTCCAGGAGAACAGGAAGGTCACCAACCCAAGGGTCAGGAGCGGCACCTTGACGTTGGGCAGGATGACGGACACGAAGGTGCGCACATGGCCGGCCCCGTCGATGCGGGCGGCATCCTCAAGGTCCTTGGGCAGTTCCTCAAACGACTGTTTCAACAGGAACATCCCGAAGGGCGAAGCAATCCACGGGATCATCACCCCCAGAAGCGTGTTGTTCAGCCCCAGCCCCGATACCACCTGATAAAGCGGCACCAGCAGCGCCTCGACCGGCAACAGGAAGGTCAGCAGGATCATCACGAAAATCACGTTGGATCCGCGAAAGGTGATCCGGGTCAGCGCATAGGCCGCCAGCGAACACAGGATCAGCGTCAGCGCCACCTGCCCGGCGGAAACCAGCGCGGTGTTCAGCAGCGCGCGCAGGATATTGGTCCGTGCGAACAGGCTGCGATAGTTTTCCAGCACCGGTTCCAGCGGCAGAAAGGTGCGCCAGCTGATCGGTGTGACATCGGAAAAGATACCCAGCTGCGGCTTGAAGGAATTCGACACGACCCAGAGGAACGGCGCGAAGAAACAGGCCAGGATGACCAGCAGGATCAGGATCAGGCCAAGGGTTCTGCGCAGACGGGCCATCAGTAGTTCCACCGTGCGCGCAGCAGCCACATCTGCAGCAGCGAAATCCCCAGTACGATCACCAACAGCACTACCGACAAGGCCGAGGCATAGCCGGCATTCTGCATCACAAAGGCGGTGCGATAGATGTGATAGACGATCAGGTTGGTGCTGCCCTGCGGGCCGCCATCGGTCATCAGAAAAGCCGGCGCAAAGGCCTGCAGCGAAAAGACCGTCATGATCACCACAACGAACAGCGTGGTCCGTGACAAAAGCGGTACGGTGATATGCCACAGCACCTGGCTGCGGGTGGCGCCGTCGATACGCGCGGCCTCGGCCAGTTCTTTCGGTACGCCCTGCAAGCCCCCAAGAAACAGGATCGCGGCAAAGCCCACCTGCTGCCAGGCGGTCATGACCGAAATCATGACCAGCGCCTGATCGCTTGATGTCAGAAAGGGCTGACGCGCGATGCCCAGGACAGCCAGCACACCGTTGATCAGCCCGTTGGATGGATCGAGCAGAAAGTTCCACATGGTCGCCACAACCACCGCCGAGGTAACCACCGGCAGCATGATGATGGTGCGCACGATCCCCCGTGCCCGCAGCCTGGAGTTCAGGAACAACGCCAGCACAAAGCCCAGCGGGATGACGATCAGCACAACGGTCAGCGCAAACAGAAACGTGGCCAGCAGGCTTTCACGCATATCGTCGAAAACCAGCATGTCCTCGAAATTCAGCAGGCCGACATAGCGCGCCGCATCCGGGTTCAGCAGCGAATAGTCCATGAAGGCATTCTTCGCCATCATTGCCAGCGGCAGGTATTGAAAGATCAGCAACAGGATCATGAACGGCGCCAGAAAGACCAGCGCCGTACGCGTGTCCTGCCGCTGACGCGGGGTGCGTCGGAGATTTCGGCGACGGGTCTGGCGGGGCTGGTCGGTCGCGGTCATGCGTCCTCCGGTGTCAGGGACAGGTCGGGCACCATTCAGGATGCCCGACCCGGGTTCAGGTCAGCGGCGCATGGCGCGGGCAACTTCGCGTTCGGCGTCGGCCATGGCCTCTTCCGGGTCGCCACCGAAGGCAACGGAACGGATGGCATCGGTGACGATCCGGTCATATTGCGCGAAATACGGGCTGGGCGGACGGGGCTGGCCCCAGTCCTCCAGCTGATCGACGAAGACCTTCATCGGATACTCCTGATAGACCGGGAAGCGATCGAACAGGGATTTGAGGGTCGGCAGATTGCCCCGCTGGCTGACATTCATATAGGCCAGTTCCCCCCAAGACATGTCCACGGCGAACTGTGCCGCGATCTCGGGGTTTTTCGACCGGGCGGTCACACCGATCGTGGTTGATCCGGTATGGACCACCGGGGTCTTGAAATAGGGGATCGGGGTAATCCCCCATTCGATCACCGGATCCTTCAACAGCGCCGATCCCGCCGCCGGCGTGTCAATGTAGAAACACGCCTTGCCATCGAAAAAGGCATTGGGGATGCCGACCTTGGGGGCCACGCCCTCGGCGTTGAACAGCCCCTGATAGAAGGTCAGCGCCTCGACTGCCTCGGGTGTGTTCAGATAGCCCTCGACGGTGGATCCATCCGGTGCCATCGCCCAGAAGGTCTTGTAGGCCGAACTGTCGGGATCGGCGCCCGGATCGCCGTTCGAGCGTTGATAAAGCAGATCCTGATAAACCAGCCCCGGCTGACCATTGCCAAAGCGCGTCGGTCCCAGACCCCAGATTTCGGGCGCGCCGGGTTCGCCTTGCTGACAGGCCTTGAAGGCGGCCAGCGCCTCGGGCCAGGTCCAGGCCTCATCCAGGGTTTGCGGGGGCGTGATACCCGCGGCTTCAACCAGCGCCTTGTTGTAATACATCGCCACAGTGGTCTGTTCGATGCCGGGGGAATAGACCGCGCCCTCATAGCTGTGTTCGGCCTTGGTCGCGGCAAGAATGTCATCGTCCCACCCCTCGGGCAGGTAATCCGTCAGCGGCAACAGGATCCCCGCCTTGGCATAGGACTGGGTGTTCGGCCCGTCATAGACCAGGATATCCGGTGGATCGTCAGAGGCCGCCTGCACTGAAATCGTGTCGGCCAACTGGGCAAAGGGCACCTCGTTGATCTCGATCGAAACACAAGGATGGGCTTTCTGCCAGGCCTCGACAGGCGCCGGATAGGGATAGTTGCCAGGCGTGCGCAGGATGCGCAGCGTCACCGCCTCGCCAGTGCAGTCGGCATCCTGGGCCAGGGCGGGCAGCCCGGCGACAAGCGCGGTGCCGCTGGCAAGGGCCGCAAACAATACGGTTTTCATGGGGACCTCTCCTGTCGGGTATGGTTCATTCTTGTCTGTGCCGTCACACGGCGCGGCCCGATTCCGCGTCGAATAAGGAAAACCGGTCAGAGGCTAGCGCCAGGTGCAGCGCACCCCCGGCACGCGGCGCGCCGGCCGGCTCCAGCAGGGCTGAAAGCGGCTGACCCTGATGGGCGAAATGCACCAGCGACGTGGCGCCCAGATGCTCCACCAGATCGGCCCGGGTGCGCAGCAGCGCCGCAGACGGATCCGCCACGCTGAAGGCCTCGGGCCGGATGCCGACCTCCACCCGCCGGCCCGCCAGCTCTGCGCCGCGCTCTGCCGTCAGGGGCAGGCGCAACCCATCGCCGATCTCGATCGCCCCGTCCGCCACCTGACCGGTCAGAAAGTTCATCTGCGGCGACCCCAGAAATCCAGCCACGAAGCGCGTGGCCGGCCGGTCATAAAGATCCTGGGGGCTGCCCTGTTGTTCGATCTTGCCATTCCTGAGCACCACGACCCGATCCGCCAGGGTCATCGCCTCGACCTGATCATGGGTCACATAGACGGTGGTTGCCGACAGCCGGTCATGAAGACGCCGGATCTCGGCACGCATCTGGCCGCGCAACTGCGCATCCAGGTTCGACAGGGGTTCATCGAACAGGAAAACCCCCGGTTCGCGCACAATGGCCCGGCCCATGGCCACCCGCTGGCGCTGCCCCCCGGACAGGGCCTTGGGGTGGCGATCAAGAAAGTCACGCAAACCAAGGGCTTCCGCCGCCTCTTCAACACGGCGGCGAATCTCAGGCTTCGGCACCCTGGCAAGACGTAAGCCGAAGCTCATATTCTGGGCGACGGTCATGTGCGGATAAAGCGCGTAGTTCTGGAACACCATGGCGATATCGCGTTCGCGCGGCTCCAGCCCATCGACCCGCCGGCCCCCGATCCAGATCTCGCCATCGGTCGGCTCTTCCAGCCCCGCGATCATCCGCAAGGTGGTAGACTTGCCGCAGCCCGACGGGCCGACCAGCACCAGAAACTCACCGTCAGCGACCTCCAGATCAAGATCGGCAATCGTATCGGCCACAGCCCCGTCATAGGTCTTCCAGATGCCCTGCAGTTTCACCTGGGCCATAGTTTTCCCTTCCCGCTGACCACTGCCCCGTCGCCTTTTCAACCCAACAGCGCAAAAAAGCATCCGTAAAGTCAATTTATGTATGCACTAGGAAGATATCGGCGCGCACTCTGAATTTTGCCTAATAATCGTGCAAAATTGCACAGCAAAAGGTCATTTGACTGGCAGATCTGAGGAATCACACGGAATTTCATGTGTATCTAGAGAAATTCACTGGATTTCCCGGGCCGCTCCAAATTGTTCTATGGACAGAACAGAATGCTTCTGTATGCAAAAAATAGATATTTGCATCCAAATGGGAGATTCCGATGAAACTCGACCTGACCGGCAAGACCGCCCTGATAACGGGCGCCTCCAAGGGAATCGGGTACAGCTGCGCGCTGACCCTGGCCGACGAGGGCTGCAACCTGCATATCGCCGCGCGTGACGGAAAGGCGCTGGAGGCCCTGAAGGCCGAGATCACCGCAAAATACAACGTCTCCGTCACGGTGCACGCCGGCGATCTGGGCACGACCGAGGCGATGATCGCGCTGGACAAGGCCGCCGGCGACTATGACATCCTGATCAACAATGCCGGCGACATCCCCGCCGGATCCATTGAAGACGTCACCGACGAGGCCCTTCGCCGAGGCTTTGACCTGAAGGTTTTCGGCTACATCACCCTGTCGCGCCTGTTCTGGCAAAAGCGCAAGGGCAAGCCGGGCAGCGTGATCATCAACGTCATCGGCAATTCGGGCGAAAACTGGGACGCCTCGTATTTCGCGGGCTCGACGGGGAATGCTTCGCTCATGTCCTTCACCAAGGCGCTTGGCGGCCGGTCCATGGACCACGGCATCCGCGTCGTCGGCGTGAACCCCGGCCCGGTGGATACCGACCGCATGCTGAAGATCATGAAACGCAAGGCCATCGACATGCTGGGCGACGAAAGCCGTTGGGAAGAACTGCATGAGATGTACCCCGGCAAACGCCCCGCCACCGCGCAGGAAGTGGCCGATCTGTGCACCTTCCTGGCCTCGCCCAAGGCGGGCTACATTTCGGGCACGATCGTCACCATTGATGGCGGGATCGCCGCCCGCGGGTCGGTGATCTGATGGCCGATCTTTCCGTCCGCAACAGGTATTTCGACGACCTGTTCAACACCCCCGATCTGGCCTGGATGGGGCAGAACACCAACCATATTCCCGCGCATCCGGCAGTGACAGCGGCAATGATCGCCTCGATCGAGAAGGGCGAATTCAACGCCTATGCGCCCCCCCTGGGCTTTGAGGATCTGCGCGCTGCCATGGTCACCGATCTGGGCGTGCCGGGCCTTGAGGCCCTGGTCACCGAAGGCGGCGTCAACGCGCTGTCCCTGATCTGCCGCGCCCGGGCCAAGCCGGGCACGACGCTGGTCACCACCGATCCGACATGGAAATGGCCCTGCCAGTTCGCCGAGCAGCAGGGCGCCGAGGTGGTCCAGACCCCGATCTACGGCCCGGAAACCGGCTATCGGCTGACCCCGGATCTGCTGCGCCAAAGCATCGACGACCGCTGCGCCATCGTCTATCTGGTCGACCCGAACAACCCGCTGGGCGTGACCTATTCGGCCGATGAAATCACCGAATTTGCCGCCATCGCCCGGGATGTCGGTGCGCTGCTGGTCCATGACTGCACCTATCGTGATTTTGCCGAATCGCACACCCCAGCCGTTGCCGTGGATGCCGATAACGCCATATGTTCGCTCAGCTTTTCGAAATGGCTGGGGCTGGCGGGCCTGCGGATCGGCGGGCTGGTCGGGCGCGCTGAACTGATTGCCGAACTGGCCGCAGTGTCCACCTCGGTGCTGGGCGGCAATGTCGTGGCACAGCGCGCGGCCGTGGCCGGCCTGACGGTCAAGGACGAGTGGATGAAAGAGGTCCGCCGCATCGACACCGCCAACAAGGTTCGGCTCAAGGACGCCGCCGAAGCCCTGGGTATGACTGTTCCGGTCTGGCCGTCGCACGGCAATTTCATCGTCATCGAGACCAACGGCATCCGCCCCGAGGCCATCGTCGAAGCCGCCCGTCTGGACGGCGTGATGATCCGCCAGGGCGCCTATCACACCGAGGCCTTCGGCGACCGCTTCATCAAGGTCTCAACCACGGTGCCCGAGGCCTGGGCCATCAAGCTTGCAACGAAACTGTCGGATTACGTCGAAACGGCCAAAGGCCTGACCGACGTGCCCGCGCTGTTCTGAAGGAGGCACCGGATGTACGCAACCGCCAAGGACGGTACCAAACTTTACTACGAAACGGCGGGCGAAACCGGCACACCGATCCTGTTCATCCACGAGTTCGGCGGCAATTACGACGCCTGGGATCCGCAGATGAGCTTCTTCGCCCGCCGGCATCGCTGCATCACCTACGCGGCGCGGGGCTATGCGCCCTCGGATATCCCCGCCGATCTGGACAAGTATTCCCAAGCGATCGCGGTGGATGACGCGGTTGCGATCCTCGACGATCTGGGCATCGACAAGGCCCATATCGTTGGGCTGTCCATGGGCGGCTTTGCCGTGGTCCATTTCGGTCTGACCTATCCCGAACGCGCCCTGTCACTGACCGTGGCGGGGGCAGGGTATGGCTGCGAACGGGAAACGGCGGAGTATTTCCGCGGCGTCTCCCTGGACGTGGCCGATCGGTTCGAGGCCGATCCCAAAGGCTTCGCCGAGATCTATGGCCGGGGCGCCAGCCGCGTCCAGTTCGAGAACAAGGACCCGCGCGAGCACCTGAGGTTCGTGGCCCGGCTGGCGCGCCATGACAAGGTTGGTGCCGCCAATACCATGCGTGGCGTTCAAGCCCGGCGCCCGTCCTTCTGGGATCTGGAAGAGGGGTTGAAAGCCTGCACCCTGCCGACGCTGATCATGGTCGGCGATGAAGACGATCACTGCCTGCAACCCGGCATCTACCTGAAAAAGACGATGCCGGCCTCGGGTCTGCTGATCCTGCCGAAAACCGGGCACACGCTGAACCTGGAGGAACCGGGGCTGTTCAACATGCACCTGGCCGAGTTCATCGCCCAGGCCGAGGCCGGCGCCTGGGGGCTGCGCGATGCGCGCGCCGACCCGGCACAAGTCATGCGGACGGACTGACCTGGTGGGCGCACATTCCTCTCTGGCGATTGATGGCGATCGCCTGTGGTCACGCCTGATGGCCATGGCCGAAATCGGCGCCTTGCCGTCGGGCGGGGTCAACCGGCAGGCCCTGTCGGCCGAGGATCGTGCCGCCATGGCCCGGCTGATCGACTGGGGCCGGACGATCGGCCTGGCCCCATCCCTCGACACGGCCGGCAACCTGTTCCTGACCATGGTCGGCAGCGGGGGCGGCGCGCCGGTGCTGATCGGATCGCATATGGACAGCCAGCCGACCGGCGGGCGCTTTGACGGGATCTTCGGGGTTCTGGCCGGGTTCGAGGCGCTGGAAACCCTGCACGATGCCGGGATTACACCGCCCCGGCCAATCACCCTGGTCGCCTGGATGAACGAGGAAGGCAGTCGTTTCGCCCCCGGCATGATGGGGTCCGAGGTCTTCGCCGGTCAGCGCAATCTGGATCAGATCCGTGCCGTGGCCGATGCCGAGGGTCACACTGTCGGCGCCGAACTGGACAGTCTGGCCGGCAACTTTCCCGATGTGCCGGTCACAGAACCCGGCTTTCCCCTGCACGCCTATGTCGAGGCGCATATCGAACAGGCAGACCTTCTGGAAGCCACAGACCACATGATCGGCGCAGTCACCGGCATCCAGGGCAAGAAGACCTGGGACGTCACCGTGACGGGGCGTGAAGCCCATGCCGGCACCGAGCCCCTGGATCGCCGCGCCGATGCGGTGCAGGCCTTCGCCCGGATCGCCCTGGCCATGCAGACCGCCGCCTTGGCCGCTGGCCCCGAAATCCGGTTCACCATCGGCCGGCTGGAGGTGGAACCCAACGCGCCTTCGGTCGTGCCGGCCACCGTGCGCTTTCGCATCGACCTGCGCCACCCCGACAACGCGGTTCTCGACGCCACCAGCCAGGCGCTGGAAACTGCCGCCTACGGCACCGCCGCCCCCTGCGGCGTCGAAATGCGCGCCATGGTCAATGCCCCGGCCAACGTCTTTTCCCCCAGGCTGCGCGCCGCCATTCGCGACAGCGCAGCCCATCACAACATCCCGGCAATGGATCTGCTGTCCGCTGCCGGTCACGATGCCCGCCATATGGCGCTACTATGCCCCTCGGCGATGATCTTCATCCCCTGCCGGGGCGGCCTCAGCCACCACCCCGATGAATGGGCGGAGCCGGCCCATGTCGCCGCCGGCGCCCAGATCCTGCTGGATGTGGCCCTGCTGGCCGCTGCCACCCCCGCCAAGCAAGGAGACTTGGAATGACCGATAACGACATGGCCGAAATGCCGGTGCAACATCCACGCGCGCCGAAAACCGAGGCCGAGGCGCGGGGGCGGTACTTCAATTCCGGCAACGCCTTCAACATCAAGCTGCCGCCAGTCACCCCGCGCATCCTGCGCGACGAACCGGCCCGGGCCCTGGCCAGAAATACCACCGGCTGGGTGCTCTGCGATCTGTCGGCGGAATTGGACTGCCCGTTTCCGGCCACCACGCCACTGATGTTAGCGCGCTATGCCACCGTACTGGCCGGCGATACGCTGGATGTGACGCTGACCTGCACCGCCTCGATCTGGTACGTGATCGACGGCACCGCGCGGGTCACCCTCGGGGATGAAGCCGCCGATCTGGGCAAGGGCGATGTCTTTTTGTTGCCCGGGGGCGTGCCCGCCGAGATTGCGGCCAGCGAGACAGCCGTGTTCTGGGCCGTAGGTAACGATCCGCAACTGGCCTTTGACAAGGCCACACCGATCACCGGCGACGGGGCCGCGACGGGCTTTGTTCACTATCCGGCCACCGAGATCGCCCACCAGCTGGATGTCGTCTATGCGCATGAGGCGAATGACAGCACCTCGGGGCATGCGCTGATCTTCTCGGCTGACCGGACCGAAGACAGCCGCAACATCACGCCCACCCTGACCCTGTCGCTGAACACCCTGCCGCCGCACAGTTTCCAGCCCCCGCACAAGCACAACTCGGCGGCGCTGACCCTGGCCGTGGCCGGCGATCCCGCCTATTCCATGGTCGGCGACGAGCAATGCGACTGGTCCCCCTGGGCGACCCTGCTGACCCCGGCCGCAGCCAAACACAGCCACCACAATGACGGCGACACCCGGGCCGAGTTCCTGATCGTGCAGGATGGCGGGCTGTACTATCACGCCCGCACCATGGACTTCGTGTTCTACTGATGCGGCTGATCATCGACACCGATACCGCCGGGGACGATTGCTTTTCCCTGCTGCTGGCGATGAAAACCCCCGGCGTCACGCTGGAGGCGGTCACCATCTGCAACGGCAATGTCGATTTTGATCGGCAGGCGGAAAACGCTCTGGCGACGATCGAAACGGCCGGGATGAGCGGCAAGGTTCCGGTCTATCTGGGCGCGCGCAAACCCCTGCTGGCCGCTTGGGAACCCGCCGAGATGCACGGCGCCGACGGGATGAGCGGGGCCAACTTCCCCCGCGCCACCCAGCGCCCCGACCCCGGACATGCCGTCGATGCGCTGATCGAACGGATCATGGCCGCCCCCGGCGAAATCGAGATGATCGCCCAGGCCCCCCTGACCAACCTGGCCCTGGCCGTAACGCGCGAGCCGCGCATCGCGCAGGCCCTGAAACACCTGTGGATCATGGGCGGCACCGACAATTCGGTGGGCAATGTCACGCCCTGCGCCGAGTTCAACTTTTACATCGACCCCGAGGCGGCCGAGATCGTCTTTCGCGCCGGGTTCAACATCACGCTCAGCACCTGGACGCTGACACTGAAATCTTCGGTATTCGAGGCCGATCAACTTGCCCGGATCGACGCGCTTGGCACGCCCTTGTCTGACTTTTACCGCAAGGTCTCCGCCACCCCGCGCGCGGTGGCGCAACAGCGCTACGGACGGGTGATCTGCACCCATCCCGACACGCTGACCTGTGCCTGCGCCATCAATCCCGCGATCATCACCGCCGCCCGCGACGCTGTAGTCCGCATCGAGACCGCCGGCCAGATCACCCGCGGCCATTCCGCGATCCACCCCGCCCGGCTGGGATCGCGCTGGCCGGATTACACCACCAATGCCCGCATCATCGAAAACGCCGATAACGCCGCCTTTTTCGGCATGCTTGAACGGGCGCTATCCTCATGACCCCGACCCCCAGGAGCCAGCCATGACCAACACCCAAGAGCCGATCCTCAATCTGCGCCACATGTCGAAAACCTTCGGCGAGGTGCAGGCGCTGAAAAATGTCGATCTGGTGGTCGAACCCGGTGAATTCGTCACCGTCGTGGGCCCTTCGGGCTGTGGAAAATCCACCCTGTTCAACATCGTCTCGGGCCTGGAAGAACCCGACAGCGGATCGACCCTGCGCTTTGAAGGCAAATCCGTCCATGCCCGCCACCTGCTGGGCAACGTGTCCTTCATGCCGCAGCGCGACCTGCTGCTGGCCTGGCGTAACGTGATCGACAACGCAATCCTGCCCCTGGAAATCGAAGGTGCCAACCGCGCCGAGGCCCGCGCCGAGGCCGAACGCATGTTGCCGGAATTCGGCCTGGCCGGCTTTGCCAAGCAGTATCCCCACGAACTGTCCGGCGGTATGCGCCAGCGCGTTGCCCTGATGCGGACCTTCATGTTCAAGCGCGACCTGCTGCTTCTGGACGAACCGTTCGGCGCCCTGGATGCGCTGACCCGGACGATGATGCAGCGCTGGTTGCTGGACGTGTGGCAAAAGCATAAGCGCACGGTGCTGTTCATCACCCATGACGTGGATGAGGCGATCTTTCTGGGCGACCGGGTGCTGGTGATGACCGCACGCCCCGGCGCGATCAAGCTGGAACGCAAGGTCGATCTGCCCCGTCCCCGCGACCCCGGTCTGGTCACCTCATCCGAATTCATCGCCCTCAAGCGCGATCTTCTGGAGGCGATCGAGGAAGAAAGCATGAAGACCTTCGGCACCGCGTCCCACTAACCCAATCCTTTCAAGATCCGGTCAACGGACATTCCCCCCAACCTGGAGTTTATGATGAAAAGACGTTCCTTCCTGTCGACCCTCGGCCTGGCCGCCTCGGCCGCGCTGTTCACGGCCCCGACGGTTTCCGCACAAGATCTGGAAAAGGTATCCCTGCGGCTGAAATGGCTGCCCCAGGCCCAATTCGTCGGCTTCTACATGGCCAAGGCCAAGGGCTATTATGCCGATGAAGGCATGGATCTGACGATCAACCCCGGCGGCCCGAACCTGCTGACCGAGAACCTGGTGGCCACAGGGGCCGATACGTTCGGCCTATCGGGTGGCACGGATTCGGTGTTCGCCGCCATCGAAAAGGGCCTGCCGATCACCTGTTTCGGCGTCGCCCATCAGGAAACGCCCTTTGTCTTCGTGTCCAAGGCCGATGGCCCCGTGCAGGAGCTGGCCGATTTCCAGGACGCGGCGATCACCACCTGGTTCACCGGGTCGAACTATGTGCTGTTCGCAATGCTGGCGGCCAACGGGCTGGACCGCGCGACCATGAACATCCAGCCCCAGCAGGTTTCGGTCACCCCCTTTGTCGACGGTCAGGTCGATGTGGTGACCGCCACACGCTATAACGAATACTACACGCTGATGACCCGGGTGGGCGAAGACAACCTCAAGCGCTTCGTGCCCGAGGATTACGGGGTTTCCTTCCCGCGCGACACGCTGATCGTCGGCACGGCCTGGGCCGAAGAGCACCCCGAGCTGATCGAAGGGTTCCTGCGCGCCTCGGTCAAGGGCTGGCAGGATGTCTTCGCCGACAAGACAGCCGCGATCGACCTGATCATGAAAGAAGCCCCAACCCTGGACCGAGCCCATCAGGAATTCATGCTTGATGAGATCGAAAAGATCATGACCGCCGGCGCCGCTGCCGAGAAGGGCCTGTTCACCCTGGACATGGACGCCATCGGCACCGCCCACCAGATCATGGTTGATTACGAGGTCCTGGAAGGCCCGATCGACCTAGAGGCCGCCTTTGTCAGCCGCTACGTGGACGCGATCCCCGTTGAAGACCGCCTGGTGAAATGACGGCTGTGGCGGAACACGCGGCGCCGGGCCTGACGGCCCGGGGCCTGGGCGCCCTGCTGCCCCTCCTCAAGGGGGTGGCGGCGCTGATCGCCACCTTTGCCCTGGTCGAAGGCCTGGTCATCGCCTTCGACATCCGGCCCTATGTGCTGCCCAAACCCTCAATGGTATTCGAGGCGATCCTGCGTACACCCGGCGCGTATCGCGATGCGATGGTACGCACCGGGATCGAGACCCTGCTGGGCTTTGGCGCCGGGGCGGTCTTTGGCATCTGGATCGGGGTGGCCTTTTCGCGGCTGCGCTTTCTGCGCGAAACCATCTTTCCGATCTTCGTCGTATCCCAGACCATCCCGGTGATCGCCTTCGGCGCACTGATCGTCATGTGGTTCGGCAACACGATCTTCGCCAAGGCTGTCATCGTCTTTTACCTGACCTTCTTTCCGGTCACGGTGAACACGCTTCTGGGCATGCGATCGGTGGACCAGAAACAGGTCCAGCTGCTGCGCAGCTTTGGCGCCTCGGACGCCAAGATCATGCGCAAGTTGCGCTTTCCCTCGGCCCTGCCCCATATCTTCGTAGCCCTGCGCATCGCATCGGCGCTGGGGCTGGCCGGGGCGGTGGTCGGCGAATGGTTCGGCGACACCACCGGTCTGGGCGTGCTGTTGCTGCAAGGCATGTACGCCGAGAACATGGTGGCGATCTGGGCCAGCATCCTGTGTTCGGCCGTTCTGGGTGTGCTGCTCTTTTCCATCATCGGCTTTGCCGAACGTCGCATCGTTTTCTGGGGAGATCAGGACGCATGAGCATTGATCCCATGACCCCGTCGCGCCATGCGGTCACCCGCGGCATCTTCGGTGGGCTGGCCCTGTTCCTGATCTGGGAAGGCATCGCCCGGATCTTTGGCCTGCCCAGCTATATCCTGCCGGCAGTCAGCGATATCGTCGTGCGGATCTGGACCGCGCGCACCACCCTGGGCACGGCAGCGGCCTATACGCTGGGCGAATCCGTCGGCGGCTATCTGCTGGGTGGGTTCATCGGTGTCTTTCTGGCGCTGTCGATTACCTTGGTTCCGCCCCTGCGCCGGATCATCGTGCCGGCGGCAGCAGCGGTGAACTCGGTCCCCGTGGTCGCGTTTTCGCCGCTGATCCTGCTGTGGTTCGGGATGGGCGTCAGTTCCAAGGTGGTGATGGTCGCCGTGGCCGTCAGTTTCACCATGTTCGTCTCCGCCCTGGCCGGATTCGACCGGGTGGATGAACGATCGGTCAACCTGATGCGCAGCTTCGGGGCCAGCCGGGCGGCCATCCTGTGGAAACTGCGCCTGCCCACGGCCCTGCCGCTGATCCTGTCGGGCATGCGCCTGTCCACGGTGCGCAGCCTGATCGTCGCCATCGTCACCGAAATGCTGGGCGCCTATGGCGGGCTGGGCTGGGTGATCTATCAGGCGGTGATCGTGATCGACTTTGTCCAGGTCTGGGCCGCCATCTTCGTGGCCTCAATCGCCAGCCTCGCTTTCTTTGGCGTGGTTTCCCTGATCGAACGCAAGGTCGTCTTCTGGAACTAGAGGATGTTGCACAAAACTGGGTACCGGTTTTGTACTTCTCGAACATGCGGTGACAAAGACTTGGGCGCGTCGTGTGAATACGAATGAACGCGACACGCTCCAGGCGCCCCATCATGATCCGACCGAACGCCCCGCTACCATGCGGGGCGTTTCGCCTATCATCACATCACAAGGTCTCTGGCGCCGGTCGCCAATCGGTGGCATCCTCAAAGGCCGCCCCCACCCGGCATAACAATGGCTCGGACAGACGCGGACCGGCCAGTTGATGGGCCAGCGGAATGCCCGCCGGCGAGCGCCCGTTGGGCTGGGTCAGTGTCGGCAGGCCACACATGTCAAACGGTACCGTATAGCGCCCGATCACCTGCGTCGCCTCATCATCCGAGGCAAAAGCCCCCATCCGCGCAAGACTGGGACCCGCGATGGGCAGCGCTGGGATCAGCAGACAATCCACACGGCCAAAAAGCTGGGCCATCCGCCCGGCATGGGCA
>JBKDZR010000145.1:0-40692 GCA_047971485.1 Qingshengfaniella sp.
GGGCGGCAATGTCGACCCGGCGCTGTTCTGCCGTGCCCTTACCGGGACTTATACCAACGGCCCTAAGGATTGACACGTTCGCAATCGTCGGCTTTGCGGGCGAAGCTGTCGTTCCCCCCCCTTTGGCGCGGAATCAAGCCCGTAGGGCGCCGCGCCAGCGCCGGACCGGCCCGCGGTCTGGCGCTTGGCTGATGTTTGCGCGAAGTTCTGGGGTCACGCTACCACGGCTGCCATAAATCGTGCCGTACTGAGGTTCCGACACGCCAGCCCCCGCTCCGGCGCTGGCGCGGCTTGTTCTGCTGGATCAGAGCAACAAAGGCCTCAAAGCCGTCATGTTCCAAGGCCATTGATATGATGGGGCCGCTCAGCTGATCCCGCCGGTCGTCCGGACCTCGGTTTCTGCCCCCAGCGATTTGGCCAGTGCGGCAAAGCGCCCTTGGGCGACCTCGCCGAACAGGGCCATCCCGCGCGGGCCGATAGACAGGCGCAGCCGCCGGTTTTCGGCATCCCAATCCAGCGATCCGATCTGCTGGCTGCTCTGGGCGGTGAACATCGCGCCAAAGCGCATTGCCCGGCCCAGCATCTGTGCCTCTTTCTGGCTGTCCTCATCCAGCAGGGCAAGCATCGGTTCGATATCCTCGCCGGGGCGGCCGTTCTTGTAGCGATGCAGCAGGGCGATGCCCAGAAAGATCCGTTCGGGGTGGCTGAGCGCGCCCAGATTGGCCCGTGTCGCCAGGTCAAAACAGACCCGCGCGCGGTAATCGGGGTGGGTGCGCCAGTTGACGTCATGCAGCAGACAGGCGGCGCGGACCAGCCGCAGCTTGGCCTTCGGAGCTCCGGCAAACAGGGGGCGGACGAAGTGATAGAGAACCCGTCCGAACCCGGGGACCCGGGCATCATGCTGTTCCAGCCAGTTGGAGGCCTCAATCAGGGGATCGCGATCGCGCAGGGGCTGGGGCATCTGTTCATAGAGCAGCCCTTCGCGCAGCCCGTAGCTGGACATGACGATCTTGGGCGGCGTGATGCCACGCAGAACCGATTTCAGGACTTCGGCGGCCAGCGGGACCAGCGACATGCGATCGCTGCCCACCCCGGCCTCCTGGCGCAGGGGTTCGAGATCGTCGGTGGTGATCAGGTGATCGAGGGTTTCGGACAGGGCGTCGGGGGTCAGTTCATATTCGTGCAGAACCCGCAGCGGATAGTTGCGCCGGGCCATGTCCAGTTTGGCAATGGCCCTCCAGGACCCGCCGACCAGATACAGGCGCTGGCCCTTGATCTCCAGCGTGTCGACCAGCCCGGCCATCACCCCGTCGATATGTTTGCGCAGTTGTTTCTTGCCGCCGGGCAGGTTTTGCAGTTTCAGCGGTCCCAGGGGCGAGGTCTGGCGCCGCCCGACCTTGCCCCCTGAAACCATGGCCAGTTCCATGGACGATCCGCCGATATCGCAGACCACGCCCTCGGCCCAGGGCCAGCCAACCAGCACGCCCTGGGTGGACAGCCGGGCCTCTTCGCTGCCGTCGATGACATACAGCCGCAGCCCCGTTTCACGGGCGATTTCGTCGCGAAAGGCGGGCCCGTCCTCGGCTTCGCGCATTGCGGCGGTGGCCACGGCCGTCAGCGGGGTCAGCCCCATGCCATCGGCCAGGATTTGAAAGCGGCGCAGGGCTTCCATGGCGCGGATCTTGCCCTTGGGGTTCAGCCGGCCGGTTTCAGCCAGCCCGGCGCCCAGGCCGCACATCACCTTTTCGTTGTAGAAATAGGCCGGGGCGCGGGCTGCGCCGTCGAAAACCACCAGCCGGACCGAGTTCGAGCCGACATCGACCACCCCCACCCGCGATAGATCGCGCGAGGCCGGGGTTTTCAGCAACGGCCGGCCAAAGGGCCCCCGGTCATCCATTTCGGGATCGATTCCGCCGTCCATGCCGTCTCCGTTCGCGGGTCTGTGTCCGGCCAGCCGGGGCCGGATCGCTTGCGTCGTTTGTCCCGGCACGATGCGCGGGCCCGGGGCGCCGGTCAACTGCCGCGTGTCCTGTCATTCCTTCAGTGCCGCCAGATCGGGCACATCCGCCGCCCCCGCCGATCCGCGCCCGGACAGGGAGGGATGGTCCATGAAGAACTGGTGGCAACTGAACATGGTGTGCGGATCCTCGGCGATCGGGCGATCATAACTGCCATCGGGTTGCAGGACCCAGCTTTGGGCCTCGTCGCGCAGGCTTGCGGCCATGATCTGGCGGATGATCTGGTCCTTGACCGTCGGGTTGAGGCATTCCACCAGCGTCTCGACCCGCCGGTTCAGATTGCGCCCCATCCAGTCGGCCGAGGTGATGAACACCCGCGCCTCGCGTGAGGGCAGGCCATGGCCATTGCCGAAACAGATGATGCGCGAATGTTCCAGGAATCGCCCGACGATGGATTTGATGCGGATGTTTTCGCTCAGGCCCTTGATGCCGGGACGGACACCGCAGATGCCGCGGATCACACCGCAGATTTTCACCCCCGCCTGGCTGGCGCGATAGAGTGCGTCGATCACATCGGGGTCTATAAGCGCGTTCATCTTGACCCAGACTTCGGCCGGCCGCCTGGCGCGGGCATGGCCGATTTCGGCCTCCAGCATCGAAAGGATCCGGTCCTTCAGGTTGATCGGGCTGATGGCCAGGTTTTCCAGCATCTCCGGATTGGCATAGCCGGAGAGATAGTTGAAGACCTTGGTCGCGTCCCGCCCCAGGGCGGCATCGCAGGTGAAAAAGCTGAGATCGGTATAGAACCGCGCCGTGATCGGGTGATAGTTGCCGGTGCCCCAATGGGAATAGGTGACCAGCCGGTCGCCCTCGCGGCGGACGACGCTGCTGATCTTGGCATGGGTCTTGTAGTTGACGAAACCATAGACGACATGGGCGCCGGCGCGTTCCAGCATCCGGCTCTGGCGGATATTGGCGGCCTCGTCGAACCGGGCCTTGAGTTCCACCAGGGCGGTGACGGATTTTCCCTCTTCGGCGGCTTCGCACAGGGCGGCGACAATCGGGCTGTCGCGCGAGGTGCGATAGAGCGTCTGCTTGATTGCCAGAACATTGGGGTCGCGCGCCGCTTTGTTGAGAAACCGCACGACCATGTCGAAGGTTTCATAAGGGTGATGCAGCAGCATGTCCTTTTGCTGGATCGCGGCGAACATGTCGCCGTCATGGTCCTGCACCCGTTCGGGGACCCGCGGTGTGTAGGAGGGCCACAAAAGATCGGGCCGGGAATCGAGTACCAGTTCCCCCAGATCGGACAGGCCGATCATGCCCTGCATCTCGATCACCTCGTCGGCGGTCAGGTGCAACTGGTCCATGATCACGGCACGCAGCCGTTCCGGGGCCCCGGCCGACAGCTTGATGCGCACCACTTCACCCCGACGGCGGCGCTTCAGGGCGACCTCGAATTCGCGGACCAGATCTTCGGCCTCTTCCTCGACCTCCAGATCGCTGTCGCGCAGGATGCGGAAGATGCAGTCGCCGATCAGGGTATAGCCGGGAAACAGGCTGTCGAGATGCAGCAGCAACAGATCTTCCAGCGGCAGGAAGCGGCTTTGGCCCGGGGGGGCAGGCAAGGGGACGAACCGGGCGGTTTGCTGCGGGATAGGCAGCAGCGCGCGCAGCAACCGCTTGTCCGTCCGCCGTTCCAGCATCAGGGCCAGCGCCAGCCCGTTATTGGGGATGAAGGGGAAAGGATGGGCCGGGTCGATGGCCAGCGGGGACAGGATCGGAAACACCTGGGTCAGAAAGACCTGGCGCAGATGTTCGCGGTCCTCCTGGCTCAGCTTGTCGCGGGTCAGTACCAGGATCCCTTCGCGGTCCAGTTCCAGTTGCAGCGCGGCCAGGGTGTCCTGTTGGGTCCGGATCAGCGCCCGTGCATCGCTGTCGATCAGGATCAGCTGTTCGGCGGGGCTCAGCCCATCTGCGGCCGGTGTGGTATTGCCGGCCCGTGCCAGTTCCCGCAGCCCGGCGACGCGAACGGTGAAGAATTCGTCCAGGTTGTTGGCCGAGATCGACAGAAAGCGCAGCCGTTCCAGCAACGGCACGCGGGGATTGGCGGCCTCGTCCAGCACACGCCAGTTGAAGGCCAGCCAGCTGAGTTCGCGGTTGAAAAACCGGGCCGGACCATCCGCCGTCACGCCGTCGATCTCGACGGGGGCGGCCGGGCTGGTGTTCAGGAAATCTGCTGTGGTCATGGGGCCTTCACCGTCTCGGGATCCGGTCTTTTATACGGCGGTGGGATCGGCAGTGAAAGAGGCCAGTGCCTCGGCGGCCAGGGCTCGGGTCGGCCGGCGGTGAAAGGTCAGGGCCAGTTCGTCCAGCCGCGCTACCACCCGCCGGGCGACGCTGAGCGAGCGGTCGATGCGGGCCACAAGGTAATCCAGCACCTCGGGGCCAACCATCATCTGCCGGTCGTCGCACAGCTTGGCCAGCACCATATAGACGAGTCCGTCATCGGGGTGCGCGACATGCACAGGGGGGATCGCCAGCAGCCGGCTTTCCAGATCCGGCAACATCAGCCGCCAGGCCCCCGGGGTTTCCCGCGCGGTCAGCAGCAGGCTGGCCCCCGCCTGCCGCAAGTGGTTGATCAAGTGAAACAGGGCCTCTTCGGCTGTGGCGGATCCGGCGATATTGTCGGCGTCATCCAGCGCGACGGGGGTGGTCGTGGCCAGCACCTCGGGCAGGGCAGCCGTCACATTGCGCCCGGTCAGCAGCCGCGCGCCGCTGCGGTCCTGCCAGATCCGGGCCAGGTGGCTGCGTCCGGCGCCCCCAGGTCCGACGATCATCAGCGCGTTTCCCGGCCAGTCCGGCCAGCGGTCAAGCGCCGCCAGGGCCGCAGCATTCGACTGCCCGGGCAGAAAATCAGACCGTCCCGTCGCGTCCCGCGGCGGCAGGTCGAGCAGCAGCTGGCGTTCGGTCATTGTTCGGCAGGGGGTTGGGGCAGGCCGCCCTGATAGAGCGGTCCCCGCTTGTAGCGACCAACGAAGAACCGCACGAAGACGCCCAGCATCGCGGCCAGAGGCACCGCGACCAGCATGCCGACAAAGCCGAACAGCGATCCAAAGACCGATAGGGCCAGTAACAGCCAGACCGGATGCAGCCCGACGGATGACCCGACCAGCTTGGGGGTCAGGAAATTGCCCTCGACCACCTGGCCGAACACGAAGATCGCCACGATCAGCGCGATCTGCAACCACTCGCCCCAGAACTGAAAGATGGCCAACCCGATGGCCAGCATGCCGCCGGTGATCGCGCCGACCATGGGGATGAAGCTGAGCAATCCGGCCAGCACGCCGACCACCAGCCCGAAATTCAGCCCCGCCGCCATCAGCACCACGGCATAAAAGGTGCCCTGGATCAGGCAAACCGTGCCCTGACCGCGGATAAAGCTGGACAGGGTGCGGTCAATCTGTTCGGCCAGTTGGCGGATGACCGGGGCATGTTCGCGGGGCAGCAGGTCGTCGATACGGGTGATCATGTTGTCCCAGTCGATCAGCAGGTAGATGGCGACGACGGGCACGATGAAAAACAACATCAGCACGGTGATAAAGCTCATCGCGGAACTGAGTATGCCGTTCAGCATCTCCAGCCCCTTGTCGCGCACCGTTTCCCCGACCGAGGCCAGCGCGTTGGCGAAAGTGGATCCTTCGGCCAGCCCGCCGGGCACCCGCAGACTGACGAAATCGCGCAATTCGTGGAACAGGTCCGGCACCGCGTTCACCAGCCCGATGGCCTGGCGGATCAGGGCGGGCACGACGACCAGCGACAGGGTAACAAAGACCAGCGCGAAGACGATGGAAATGACCAGCACGGCCATGACCCGGGACAGGCCGTGCCGTTCCAGCCAGTCTGCGATGGGATCCAGGCAATAGGCGATGGCGCCGCCCAGGATGAAGGGCAACAGCACATCGCCCAGCAGCCACAGCACGGCGAAAAAGATCGCCCCTGCGATCCCCCAGTATTTCATCTGTGTTTGGGCGGGCAGGGCCATGGGGGGATGTCTCCGGGGTGTCGCGGGCCGGCGTGGTCCCGGTGCCGGCCCGGTGTAGCGGAACCGGGGGGTAATCTCAAATGGAACTGCGGGTGGTTGCACGTCTGAATGTGCGGGGGCATCCGCGGGCGATAGGGCAGAGCTGAACCGGTGGGCCAAAGTGGATCCCCGGCATGCGCGCCCCGCCTTGCCCGCCGCTCCGCGATCCCCTAGGGAACATCCGACCCATGCCATTGACGGAGGCCCCGATGCGCCTGACACGCTATTTCCTGCCGGTCCTGAAAGAGACCCCTGCCGAGGCGCAGATCGTCAGCCACCGGCTGATGTTGCGGGCGGGGATGATCAAGCAGGCCTCGGCCGGGATCTATTCCTGGCTGCCCCTGGGCTATCGCGTGCTGCGCAACATCGAGCGGATCGTGCATGAGGAACAGCAGCGCGCCGGCCATGTGCCGTTGCTGATGCCCACCCTGCAATCGGCCGATCTGTGGCGCGAATCCGGGCGCTACGATGCCTATGGCCCGGAAATGCTGCGCATTCAGGATCGCCATGACCGCGAGATGCTGTTCGGCCCCACCAATGAGGAAATGATCACCGACATCTTCCGCTCCAGCGTGACCAGCTATCGCGATCTGCCGCTGACCCTCTATCAGATCCAGTGGAAATTCCGCGATGAGGTTCGGCCCCGTTTCGGTGTCATGCGCGGGCGCGAGTTCCTGATGAAGGATGGCTACAACTTCGATCTGACCCGCGAGGATGCCCTGCACGCCTATAACCGCCACCTGGTCAGCTATCTGCGTACCTATGAGCGCATGGGCCTGCAGGCAATCCCGATGCGCGCCGACAGCGGCCCCATTGGCGGCGATGACACCCATGAATTCCTGGTTCTGGCCGAAACCGGCGAATCCGAGGTCTTCTATGACAGCCAGATCACCGATCTGAAATTTGGCGACCGCGAGATCGACTATGATGACCGCGCCCAATGCCAGGCTGTGCTGGAGGAATTCACCTCGCGCTATGCCCGCACCGATGAAACCCATGATGCCGCCCTGTTCGAACAGGTCCCCGAGGATCGCCGCCGCGTTGCCCGGGGCATTGAGGTTGGCCAGATCTTCTTCTTCGGCACCAAGTATTCCGAGGCCATGGGCGCCACCGTTCAGGGCCCGGACGGAAAACCGGTGCCGGTTCAGATGGGCAGCCATGGCATCGGCGTGTCGCGTCTGCTGGGGGCGATCATCGAGGCCAGCCATGATGACAAGGGCATCATCTGGCCCGAGGGGGTCACGCCCTTCCCCTGCGGGATCGTCAACCTGCGCCAGGGCGATGCGGCGGCCGACAAGGCCTGCGAAGATCTCTATAGGGGTCTGCGGGCGCGCGGGCTGGAACCGCTCTATGATGACCGCGATGAACGGGCCGGGGCGAAGTTTGCCACCATGGATCTGATCGGCCTGCCCTGGCGGATCACTGTGGGGCCGCGCGGGCTGAAGAATGGCGTGGTGGAACTGACCAGCCGCAGAACAGGCGAAAGCGAGGAATTGCCCCCCGAGGCCGCGATTGAGCGCATCGCCGGGATCTACGCCGGGATCTGACCCCGCTGCAGGGTCCACAGATCTGGAAGGGCACGGTTCTATAGGCCGGGCTCTTCCGTATCTCGCGGGGGTGTGATGGGGGCGGGCCCTTGACCCGGCCATCGTCGGTTGTATAGCTGACGGAAGCAGGTTTTGATCACAAAATCTGCGTGGCATCAGCGTAAAATCAAAAAGTTACAGCCTGACAAAAAGATCAAACAAAAGTCGTCAGGCTGTATCACGAAGGCCTGTCACGTGAGAACCGCCTTGTCCCAGAGTGCCCCTGCCCCCTTTTTCCGATACGAACGCATGATCGCCTGGCGCTATTTGCGCGCCGGGCGGGCTGAAGGCGGCGTCAGTGTCATGACCTGGATTTCGCTGATCGGGGTGATGCTGGCGGTATTTGCCCTGATCGCCACCCTGGCGGTGCGCGCCGGGTTTCGGGCGGAATTCATCGACACGATCCTCGGCGCCAATGCCCATGTCACCTATTACGCCATGGGCACCATGGGCGAAACCGGCCAGGTCGATCGTACCATCCCGGATTATGCCGAGGTCGCCGATCGGATCCGCGCCGTGCCGGGGGTGGCCCGGGTCGCGCCTCTGATCCGTGGCCAGGTGCTGGCCGGGGCCAATGGGCGCAATGTGGGGGTTCAGGTTCTGGGCATCAGTGCCGCCGATCTGGCCGCGCTGCCCCGGATCGCGGACCCGATGACGGGGCAGGGCGCTATCGACCAGTTTGAAACTGGTGTCGCCGTGGGCAGTGGCATTGCCCTGGCCCTGGGGTTGGGCGTGGGGGATGATATCAGGCTGGTGTCGCCCGATGGGGTGAAGACGCCCTTTGGCACCTCGCCGCGTATCGGGGTTTACAAGGTGGCCTACATCTTCTCGGCCGGGCGCTACGATATCGACCAGATCCGGGTCTATATGCCCTTCGCCGAGGCCCAGAGCTATTTCAACCGCGACGGCGTGGCAGATGAGATCGAGATCATGCTGGATGACCCCGAACATCCCGAACGCCTGCTGCCACACCTCTGGCAAGCGGCGGGCGATGGCGGTTTTTACCAAAGCTGGCAACAGGCCTCGGGGGCGTTTCTGCAAGCGCTGGCTGTCGAGGATAACGTGATGTTCGTCATCCTGTCGGTGCTGGTGCTGATCGCGACGATGAACATCGTCTCGGGGTTGATCATGCTGGTCAAGAACAAGCAGGCCGATATCGGCATCCTGCGCACCATCGGATTGACCGAAGGGGCGGTGATGCGGATCTTCTTCCTGTGCGGGGTGACGATCGGTGTGGCAGGCACCGTCGCCGGGGTGATACTTGGCTGCCTGTTCGCGATCTGGATCGATCCGATCTTCGCCATGGTCAATGCGTTGTCCGGCGGTGGGGTCTGGGATCCGTCGATCCGGGGGATCTACCATCTGCCGGCACGGCTGGAGGGGGGGGATGTGGCCTCGGCTGTCATCCTGTCTTTGGGCCTGTCCTGTGTTGTCACCCTGTTCCCGGCCCGCCGTGCCGCCCGCCTGAACCCGGTTGAGGCCCTGCGCCATGGCTGATCCAGTGCTGGTGCTTGAGGGCGTGGAGCGGGTTTTCAACCCCGGTCAGCCGGGTGAGGTGCGGGTGCTGTGCGGCGTCGACCTGAGCATCGCCCCGGGCGAGATGGTGGCCCTGGTCGCGCCCTCGGGCAGCGGCAAGTCCACGTTGCTGCACATTGCCGGGTTGCTGGATCGCGCCGATGCCGGAGGGGTGCGCATTGCCGGGCAGGATGCCGGTGCCCTGCCGGATCGGGGGCGCACGGTGCTGCGCCGCGATGAGATCGGTTTTGTCTATCAGTTCCATCATCTGCTGGCCGAGTTCACCGCCCTGGAAAACGTTGCCCTGCCGCAGATGGCCGCTGGCGTGGCCGAGGCGCCCGCCCGCGCGCATGCGGCGGATCTGCTGGGCCGGGTCGGGCTGGCCGGGCGGCTGACGCATCGACCGGCGGCCCTGTCGGGGGGGGAACAGCAGCGGGTGGCCTTTTGCCGGGCCCTGGCCAACGGACCCCGCCTGCTGCTGGCCGATGAGCCCACGGGCAATCTGGATCCGGCAACCGCCGAGACGGTCTTTGACCAGCTTCTGGGGCTCAGCCGTGAGACAGGGCTGGCGGCGTTGGTGGCCACCCATAACATGGATCTGGCCCGGCGGATGGACCGGGTGCTGCATCTGGATCAGGGGCGGCTGGTGCCCGGTTAGGGCGCTCAGCCACAAATCCCGCGCGTTTCAACCCCATCCCAGGGCAGGGCCACCTGTGGCGCGCGGCTTTGGCGGGGCAGGTCGGGGAAAGCCGTGGACAGCAGGGCGTGCAGCCGCTCGGTGCGTGCCCCCCCGGGGTCAAGGGCGCGGCAACAGACGAATTCCTCGACCAGGGCGGCCTGCTGTTCATAGGGATAGTCCAGAAAGGGCCGGTCGCTCAGCTCGAACAGGTAGGGATCGCTGTAGACGGCATGTTCCCGGGCCGCCTTCCAGGGGGCATAGCCGGTCAGCGCCCGGTTCTGCCATTGCCAGACATGGGTCATCTCATGGGCGATCAGCATGGCTCGGGTCAGGGGCAGGACCTTTGGATAACCGTGCAGGTAATCCTCGGAAAAGTAGCGTTGGGCGATGAACATCCGATTGCCCAGCACGAAACCGAAGGTCGAGGTTTCGATCTCGGGCTGATCCTCAGGCGGGAAAATCCGTTCACGGCAGGCTTTCCATGGGCGGGGTGGGCGGTGCCGTGTGATGTTGCCGATCAGCGCCCCGTCATGCAGGCGGACCGGGGCCGTGGCGATGGTGGCGCCATGAACCGAGGCCACAAAGGCGGTTTCGGCCGGGCTGAGGGCACGCGAACAGGCACCAAGGCACAAAAGTAGTAGGACCACGGGTTTCATGGGGTGCAGGATGGTCCGAAGCATGGGCCGAGGGCAAGCCGGTGATCCGTCCCGCCACGGGGGGACGGGGGGTGCTGCGCTGGCAAAGGGCTGTCGAGGCCCGGACCGTATCCCCTCGGTGACGGGGGAAAAGGGTGTGGCCCTTGCCACCGCTATCCGCAGGCATCCTTTCCCAGGGCCTTGCTCGGATGGTCGCTGGGATGCGGGGCGGGGGCCGGTGATGGTGTCTGGGGCCGGCGATGGCCTTTCATGACCGCTGTGCTGCGGGTGAAAGCCATCCCGTAGTCAGGGCAGCCTGGCTGTAGAACCAGCCTGCCCCTTTTTCTGCAAGCGCGTTACTGCAGGCAGGCGACCAGATCGTTGGCCAGCCCCTCGATCAGCGCCGGGTACAATGCGGCACCGGGGGTCAGGTCCGCGCCCAGGGGATCCATCGTGCCGGTTTGGGCCTCGGTGCCATCCAGAACGGTAGCAATCAGCCCGGGGTTGAACTGGGGCTCTGCAAAAACGCAGCGCACGTCCAGTTCGGTCACCTTGTCGCGGATCTCGGCGATGCGCGCCGGGCTGGGGCTGGAGGCATCGCCCAAGCTGATCGAGCCGGCAGCGGCAATGTCGAAGCGGGCCTCGAAATACTGGTAGGCATCGTGGAAGACGATGAAATGCCGGTCGTGCACCGGGGTGACCCGGGCCGCGATTTCGTCGATCAGGGTGGTCAGTTCCGCGCGGCCGGCGGTGGCGTTGCTCCGATAGGTCTCGGCGTTGTCGGGGTCCAGCCCGGCCAGTGTCTCGGCAATCACACCCAGCCAGGTACGGGCGTTTTCCGGATCAAGCCAGGCGTGGGGGTCCATCTCGTCGCCGTGATCGTGGCCGGCGTGATCGTCACCATGGTCATGGTCATGGGCATCGAAGGTTGCGCCTTCGCGAAAGGGCAGCGTCGTTGTGCCGGGGGTGTTGATCAGAGCCACGGTCTGGGCCTTGCCGGACAGTGCGGCCAGCGGATCCTCCAGCCAGACGGTTAGGCCCGGGCCGACCCAGAACACGGCATCGGCCCCTTGCAGTGCGCGCGCGTCCGAGGGGCGCAGCGCATAGGCATGGGGCGAGGCCCCGGGCTGGATGATCAGCGCCGGTGTGCCGACCCCTTCCATCACCCGTGACACCAGGGCGTGAACGGGCGGGATATCGGTGGCGACCGCCGGGGCCTCGGCCGTGGCGGCCTGGGCCAGGGCAAGTGCGGGAACAAACCAGAGAAAGCGGGCGTTCATCGATCTTCCTTGTTATTGTATAACATATGTGATGTTCTTATGTGCGATGCTATCACAAGGCAATACACCATCGTCAGGAGACGGGTATGACCGCTGTCGGCTTTGAAACACATGATCACGGACGGTGCGTCACGGATGTGATCGCGACGGCGGAAAGCTATTGTGCGGCCAACAAGGTCCAGTTTACGCCAGCGCGCCGGCGCGTGCTGGAAATTCTTCTCGAAGGGCACAAGGCGATGGGCGCCTATGACATTCTCGACCGCCTGAGCAGCGAAGGAAAGGGGGCCCAGCCGCCTGTTGCCTATCGGGCGCTGGATTTCCTGGTCCAGCACGGGTTCGCCCACAAGATCGAGCGCCTGAACGCCTATATCGCCTGCACCCGGCCCTGCGAGGCCCACACGCCCGCCTTCCTGATCTGCCGGGTGTGCGGCGGGGTGGCCGAAACCTCGTTGTCGCTGTCGCGGGGGGCCTTGGGCACGGCGGCGCGGGCGGCGGGTTTTCAGATCGAACGCACGGCGGTTGAGGCGGTGGGGATTTGCCCACGCTGTACCGATGCGGATCATGCGGCATGAGCCTGGTCGACATCAGCGGTGTGTCCGTCCGGTTGGGCGGCGCGACGATCTTGGACGATGTGGACCTGCGCATCGCACCTGGCGAGATCCTGACCATTGTCGGGCCCAACGGGTCGGGCAAGTCCACGCTGCTGCGGGTGGTCATTGGGGCGCAGCCGCCCTCGGCGGGGCAGGTGCGGCGGCAGGCCGGGTTGCGGATCGGCTATGTTCCTCAGCGTTTGCATATCGACCCGACCCTGCCGATGACGGTGGCCCGTTTGCTGGGTTTGCCGCGGCGGGTCAGTGCGGCGCAGATTGCCAAAGTGCTGGATCAGGCGGGTGTGCCGAATCTGGCGGGACGGCAGATGACCGCCCTGTCCGGGGGGCAGTTCCAGCGGGTCCTGCTGGCCCGTGCGCTGCTGTGCCGGCCCGAGCTGCTGATCCTGGATGAGGCCAACCAGGGGCTGGACCAACCCGGATCGGCCGCCTTTTACCGACAGATCGAAGATGTGCGTCAGCGTTTGGGCTGTGCGGTGCTGATGGTCAGCCACGATCTGCATGTGGTCATGTCGGCCAGCGATCGGGTGATCTGTCTGAATGGGCACATCTGCTGCGAGGGCGAACCTGAACAGGTGGTCTCGGCCCCCCAGTACCGGGCCCTGTTCGGCGAAGGCACGCAGGGGGCGCTGGCACTTTATCGGCATCATCATGGACACAGCCATGATCACGGTCCGGCGGGGCCGCGCAATCCGGCAGAGGCGGCAGAATGATCCTGGACGATTTCATGGTGCGCGCCGCCCTGGCCGGGGTGGGGGTTGCGGTGGCCGCGGCGCCGCTGGGCTGTTTCGTGGTCTGGCGGCGGATGGCTTATTACGGCGATGCCACGGCCCATGCCGCGATCCTGGGGGTGGCGATTGCGCTGACCCTGCAACTGCCGGTCTTTGCCGGTGTTCTGGCGATTTCGTTGCTGATGGCGCTGACCGTGTCCACGCTGAGCGGACGGGGCTATGCGATGGACACGCTGCTGGGGGTGATGGCGCATTCGGCGCTGGCCTTCGGTCTGGTTGCCGTGTCCTTCCTGACCGGGATCCGTGTCGATCTGATGGCCTATCTGTTCGGCGATATCCTGGCGGTGACAGTTGGGGATCTGGGAGTCATTTGGATGGGGGGGGCGCTGGTCATCGCCCTGATCGGATGGCGCTGGTCGGCGCTGCTGACGGCGACGCTGAACCCGGACCTGGCCCAGGCCAGCGGCATTGACCCGCGCCGCGAGCAACTGGTGCTGACCGTATCGCTGGCCCTTGTCGTGGCGGTGGCGATCAAGGTGGTCGGCGCGCTGCTGATCGCCGCGATGCTGATCGTGCCGGCGGCAGCGGCGCGTCCGTTCAGCCGCACGCCCGAGGCGATGGTGGTGATCGGCGGGGGGGTTGGCGGGCTGTCCGTTCTGGGCGGGCTGACGGCGGCCTACCGCCTGGATACGCCGGCGGGGCCGACCATCGTTTGCCTGGCCGCGATCCTGTTCTGCCTGGCGGCGGCGGTTTCGGCACTCCGCGGGCGGGCCTGAGCGGCGCCATCGTCGGGCGCCTTTGGCGCGGTCTTCCGGCCGTGTCCGGTTGTGGCTCATGCAAAATGGCGCCTCAGTCCGCAGTATTGATGTTTGACATATCAATTATGCCGCTTTAATCTGTAGTTCTTTCGTACTGGATATGCCCCATGATTACCGGTCCACAGATGCGTGCCGCGCGCGCCTTGCTTGGGATAGACCAGAAAACCCTGGCCGAGCTGTCGGGCCTGTCCATTCCGACCATTCAGCGCATGGAGGCCAGCACCGGCAATGTGCGCGGTGTCGTTGGCAGTCTGACCAAGGTGGTCGCTGCGCTTGAATTTGCCGGTATCGAACTGATCGCCGAGGGCGTTCCCAGTGCGGCAGGCGGCCGTGGGGTGCGCCTGAAGTCTCCCCCGCCGAAACACTGATCCCAATCCGCGACGCGACCGCCGACGTCCTGCCGACGATCCCGCCGTATAACCTGCCAAAGGTGCGGCCTTATGAAAAACCACAGCGCAAGACTGACCCGGACGGCCAGCTTCGCTGAGCTTTACACCCCAAAATTGCTGACTGTGCTGCGCGAAGGCTATGGGCTGGTTCATCTGCGCGCCGATGCCCTGGCGGGCCTGACCGTCGCGATCGTTGCCCTGCCCTTGTCGATGGCGATCGCCATTGCCTCGGGGGGGACACCGGCGCAGGGGCTGTATACCGCCATTGTCGGTGGGTTCCTGGTGTCCCTGCTGGGCGGATCGCGGTTCCAGATCGGCGGGCCGGCCGGGGCCTTTATCGTGCTGGTGGCGGCGACGGTGGCGCAGCATGGGATGGAGGGGTTGATCCTGGCCACTTTTCTGTCCGGCGTGATGCTGGCCGGGGTTGGCCTGTTACGGCTGGGCACCTTCATCAAGTTCATCCCCTTTCCGGTGACGGTTGGCTTCACTGCCGGGATCGCCGTGATTATTTTCGCCAGTCAGGTTAAAGAACTGTTCGGCCTGTCCCTGGATCACGAACCGGGCGAGTTTCTGGAAAAGATTCCCGCGCTCTGGGCCGTGCGGGACAGCCTGACACCGGCAGCGCTGGCGGTCTCGGTGGCGACCATGGGGATCATTCTGGGCCTGCGGCGCTGGCGTCCGCATTGGCCGGGCATGTTGATCGCAGTGGCTGCGGTTTCGGCGGGTGCGGCGGTGCTGGCGCTGCCGGTGCAGACCATCGGCACGCGGTTCGGGGGCATTCCGTCTGTCTTGCCCGCGCCGCATTTGCCGGTTTTTTCGGTCGAACGGATTGTCGCGGTCTTACCGGCGGCGGTGTCCTTTACCTTGCTGGGGGCGATCGAGTCGTTGCTGTCGGCGGTGGTCGCCGATGGCATGACCGGGCGCCGGCACCGGTCCAACTGCGAGCTGGTCGCCCAAGGGGTGGCCAATGTCGGCTCATCGCTGTTCGGCGGGATCTGCGTGACGGGCACCATCGCGCGCACGGCAACCAATGTGCGCTCGGGCGCCCATGGGCCGGTTGCGGGCATGTTGCATGCGGTGTTCCTGTTGCTGTTCATGCTGATCGCGGCGCCATTGGCGGCGTTCATCCCGCTGGCTGCGCTGGCGGGGGTGCTGGCGCTGGTGGCGTGGAACATGATCGAGAAACCGGCCATTGCCATTCTCGTTCGTTCTGGCTGGGGCGAGGCGACGGTGCTGGGCGCGACCTTCTTGCTGACCGTCTTTCGGGATCTGACCGAGGCAATCGTCGTCGGGTTTGCCCTTGGATCGGTCCTGTTCATTCAGCGGATGAGCCGGACAACGGCAGTGACGGCCCATCCCCCGCTGGTCAGCCGGGACGAAGCCGACAGTGCCCGCCCGCGCGGGGCCTATGACGAAGACAGTGCCGCGACCTCGGAGGTCGTTATCTACCGGATCACCGGGGCGTTGTTCTTTGGGGCAACGGCCTCGATCGGGTCGGTGCTGGACAGGATCCAGGACAGCCACAAGGCGCTGATCGTCGATTTCTCGGCGGTGCCCTTTCTCGATTCCACCGGGGCCAACATGATTGAGGGGCTTGCCCACAAGACCCGCAAGCGGGATGTCGCATTATGGTTGACCGGGGCCAGCCGGGATATCCAGCGGGTTTTCGTGACCCATGGGCTCAAGCGGCCTGTGGTGCAGTATGCGGCGACGATCGAGGATGCGTTGGCGGCCATATCGGGCGCAGAGACCCCGGGCGAAGAGGGGGCCGCCTGATGCCCGACATGGCTGCACAGCGCCGTCGGCGCCGCGCCCGTCTGGGGCCGGATGAACGGCGGCGTTTCGTTCTGGCGGCGCTGGAACGGCCCCGTACCCAGGCCGAGCTGCGCGATGCCCTGGGGATGAGCAACAGCGGCATCCTGCACCTGCTGCGCCGGTTGGAACGCGACGGTCTGGTCATGCCGGCGGAACGGGTGGCCTGGACGCGGATCTGGGAACGCACGCGCAGCCGGGGATAACCGGCCTATAGAGCATGTTGCACAAAAGTGGATACCGGTTTTGTGCTTCTCGAACATGCGTTGTCAAAGACTGAGGGCATGTCGTGTGACTGCGAATGAACGCGACACGCTCTGGCGTTTCGGGGAAAGATGACTCGCCTGAAACGATCTGGAATGTTGATTTCACGCATTTCTTGACCGAAAAAAGTCTATCAACCTTTTCTCGAAATGCTTTATTGTGCCGCTGCCTTGTCCGGTGACGGGCAAAGGGCACGCCAGGCGTCGAATTGCGACAGAAACACGCTGCCATTCAGGTCGTGCAGGAAATGCGCTGTTTGCAGGCGGTCCATGACCGGTCCCTTGACCTCGCTCAGGTGCAGGCCGATGTGCAGACCGCGCAGGCGCTGATTGATCGCTTCCAGGCTTTCCAACGCCGAATAATCCACTTCATTGACCGCCGAGAACATCAGGATCACGTGTTTGATCCGGCAGCCTTCGGCAACGCGGTCCTGGATCAGGTCTTCCAGGAAACGGGCGTTTACGAAATACAGACTTTCATCCACCCGCAAGCTCAGCACGGTCGGATCGGTCTCGACCTTGTGGCGGTTGATGTTGCGGAAGTGCTGGGTGCCGGGGACCAGACCGACCTCGGCCACATGGGGGTGCGCGGTCTTGATCAGGTGGAGGGTGATCGACAGCAGGACACCGCTGGCCACACCCGCCTCGACACCGGCACCGAGGGTCAGCACGATGGTCGCGGCGACGGCGGCGAAATCGGCGCGTGAATAGGCCCAAGTCTTGCGCAGAATCGACAGATCGACCAGCGACAGCACCGCAACAATGATCGTCGCCGCCAGGGTTGCCTTGGGCAGGAAATAGATCAATGGGGTCAGGGCCACCGCAGCCAGGGCCAGTCCGGCGGCGGTAAACGCCCCGGCGGCCGGGGTTTCGGCCCCGGCATCGAAATTGACCACTGATCGCGAAAACCCGCCCGTGACCGGGTACCCCCCGGTAAAGGCGGCCCCGATATTTGCGGCGCCCAGGCCGATCAGTTCTTGATCGGGGTCGATCCGCTGGCGCTTTTTGGCGGCCAGGGTCTGGGCGACAGACACGGATTCCACGAACCCGATGATCGAGATCAGGATCGCGGGTACGGCCAGCTGGGCGATCAGCGCGGGGGAGACGGCAGGCAGGGTCAGTGGTGGCAGGCTTTGGGGCACCTCACCGACAATGGCCACACCGCGTGCGTGCAGGTCAAACCCCCAGACGGCCAGGGTTGTGGCAACCACGGCGGCGACCGGCCCGGCCTTGGTCGCGACATCGGCGGCGCGCGGGCCCAGCCCAAGCCGGCGCAGCAGAGGCTTCAGCCCCTTGCGCACCCAGAACAGAAAGGCCGTCGCGGCCCCCCCGATCCCGGCGGTCAGCCAGTTGATCCGGTCCAGATGCACCCAGAGCGACCCGGCCATTTCGATCAGCGTGTTGCCCTGTGCCTCCACTCCGAGGATATGCTTGACCTGTGAGGTGGCGATCAGCAGGCCCGAGGCGGTGATGAACCCGGCGATCACCGGATGGCTGAGGAAATTGGCCAGCACGCCCAGGCGCAAGGCCCCCAGCATCAGCAGAAAGCCCCCTGATAACAGGGCCAGCGTCAAGGCTGCGGCGGCATAGCCTGCGGTGCCCTGTTCGGCGACTTGCCCGATCGCCGTTGCCGTCAGCAACGAGACCACGGCCACCGGGCCGACCGCCAGTGCCCGTGACGTGCCGAAGATCGCGTACAGCACAATGGGCACGATCGAGGCATAGATGCCCGCCTCGGGGGGCAGGCCGGCCAGCAACGCATAGGCCAGCGATTGCGGGATCAGCATGATCGTGACGATGATGGCCGCGATCAGGTCATTCGACAGGGCAGACCTGTCGTAATGCCGTCCCCACTCAAGGATCGGCAGGTATCGGGCGAGGTGTCGCATCTGCTGGGCTTTCGTTCCCGGGGGCGGGGCGGGTCTGCGCCCGCTGTTACTTGATCGGGGTTGCCGTGACCTTTTCGGGTTTGGCCAGCCATTCCCGGCCGCGTAGCATCGCCTGCCAGTAGATCGGCGGCAGCAACCGTTCCTTCAGCAGCCAGGCGGCCCGGGTCGGGCGTGTGCCGTCGATCAGCCATTTGGGGAAGCTGGGTTTCAGCGTCCCGCCATAGCCAAATTCGGCCAGCACGATCTTGCCGCGTTCCACCGTCAGCGGGCAGGATCCATAGCCGTCATATTGGGCGACAGCGGGTTGCCCGGCGATATCGGCCAGGATGTTCTCGGCCACGGACGGCGCCTGTTTGCGAGCCGCCGCCGCCGTCTTGGCATTGGGCGCGTTCATCACATCGCCCAGAGACCAGATGTTGGCAAAGCTCTTGTGACGCAGGGTTGCCTGATCCACATCGACCCATCCGGCGGCATCGGCCAGGGGCGAGACGCGGATGAAATCGGGGGCGGTCTGGGGTGGGCAGACATGGATCATGTCAAACTCGACCTCGACCTGCCGGCTGTCCTTTTCGGGTTCCTTGACCTCGAAGGTCGCCTTCTGCGCACTGCCGTCGATAGCGACGAGATTGTGGAAAAAGTTGAGATCGGCGTTGTATTTCCGGACATAGTCCATCAGCGCCGGCACGTAATCCTTGACCCCGAACAGAACGCCGCCAGCATTCATGAACTGGATGTCGATATTGGATAGAACATCGCGACGATACCAGGCGTCTCCGGACAGGTACATCGCCTTTTGTGGGGCGCCGGCGCATTTGATCGGCATCGGGGGCTGTGTGAACAGGGCCCGGCCCGCGCGCATGTCCGAGACCAGCTGCCAGGTGTAGGGGGCCAGATCGTAGCGGTAGTTCGAGGTCACGCCATTGCGGCCCAGGGTTTCCTCCAGCCCTTCGATGGCGGCCCAGTCCAGCTTGATCCCCGGACAGACCACCAGACGGTCGTATTTCACCACCCGACACCCATCGAGGATGATGGCATCGTTCTGCGGCTCAAAGGCGGCGACGGCCGACTTGATCCAGTGCACGCCACGCGGGATCAGGCTGGCCATGGTCTTGGCGGTGTCCTCGGGCTTGAAGATGCCGCCGCCGACCATGGTCCAGCCGGGCTGATAATAATGGATATCGGCCGGGTCGATCAGGGCGATATCCAGATCCGGGTTGCGCGCCCGCAGGCTGGAGGCAACCGAGATGCCCCCGGCCCCGGCCCCGACGATGACGATGCTGAACTTGGCGTCGCCCTCATCGGTCGGGGTCTTGCCGCCATTGGCGATGCGGCGGGCGACCCCGTTCATGTCATAGCCGGCGGCCTTGGTCATGGCCAGAATCTCGGTCAGGGGGCGCTTGCCGGCCTGGGCCAGGGACCACAATGTCGCCGATCGCGTTCCGGTGCGGCAATAGGCGAAGACCGGGCCGGGAACCTCCTGCACCGTTTGGCCAAAGGCCTGGGCGGTTTCATCCGTAACCAGGCCGGGTGTGACCGGCAGGTAGCGGAACTCAAGGCCGGCGGCCTTTGCGGCCAGGGCGATCTCATCCTGGCCGGGCTGGTCGGGGCTTTCGGCATCCGGCCGGTTGCAGATGATCGAGCGAAAGCCGGCAGCGGCCAGGGCGGCCGGGTCCTCGGGGGTGATCTGGGGGCCGACACTCAGCCCGTCGTCGATCTTGCGAATGTCCATGGGATCTTTCCTGAAAGGCGGGAAGGGGCGCAGGCAACGGACCCGCGGGTGGATCAGAGCGTGTTGACCGGCACCTTGAGAAAGTGCTTGCCGCTGTCATCTGCCGGCGGCAGCCGGCCGGCGCGCATGTTGACCTGCAGGGAGGGGATGATCAGGCGGGGCATGTCCAGCGTGGCATCGCGTTCGGTGCGAAAGCGGACGAATTCCTCGCGCGTCTTGCCACCGCCGACATGGATGTTGTGGGCGCGTTCCTCGGCCACGGTGGTTTCCCAACGGATATCGCGCCCGTTTGGTCCATAGTCATGGCACATGAACAACCGCGTGTCGTCGGGCAGGCGCAGCACCTTCTGGATGGAATCGTACAGCACACCGGCATCGCCGCCGGGAAAATCGGCCCGGGCCGATCCCCCGTCCGGCATGAACAGCGTATCGCCGACAAAGGCTTCATTACCCATCACATGGGTCATGCAGGCCGGTGTATGGCCGGGGGTGTGCAGTGCCAGGCAGGTCAGGGTGCCGACGGTGTAGGTGTCGCCGTCGTCGAACAGCCGGTCAAACTGGGATCCGTCGCGCTGAAACTCGGTGCTTTCGTTAAAGACCTTGCCGAACGTGTCCTGGACCACGGTGATATTGCGCCCGATCCCCAGCTTGCCCCCCAGCCGGGCCTGGATATAGGGTGCTGCGCTCAGGTGGTCGGCATGGACATGGGTTTCGATCAGCCAGTCGACGGTCAGCCCCTGTTTTGTGACATGGGCGATGATTCCATCGGCATGGTCATAGCTGATGCGCCCGGCGGCATAGTCGATATCCATGACGCTGTCGACAATGGCGCAGGCGGTGGAAGACGGGTCCTTGACCACATAGGAAATCGTGTTGGTTGCGGCGTCGAAGAACGCCGTCACCTGCGGTTTGATCTGCATGTTCAGGGGATAGTCGGTCATATTTGCCTCTGTGCGGGGGCGTTGGTCGTTTGTGGGCATGCTGTCAGCGGGGGACGGCGTGTGGGCGGATGCTGCGGGATTGAAGGCGCCGGGCCAGAAGGATACCGGCCAGGACGGCGGCAACGAAGACGAAGACCGGCCCCTGCCCGGTGCCAAGTGCCGGCAGCGCCCCCCCGGGGCAAAAGCCGGCGATGCCCCAGCCAATCCCGAACAGGGCCGATCCGCCGATCAGACGCCGGTCGATGACCCGCGATGTCGGCAGCTGGAACCGGCTGTCGCAAACCGGGCCGGCGCGGCGAAAGACCAGCCGGTAGCCGATGACGGTGGTGATCAGCGCGCCGCCCATCACGAAGATCAGCGATGGATCCCAGGCCCCGGCAAGATCGAAGAAGTTCAAGACCTTGGCGGGATTGGCCATGCCCGATAGCGAGATCCCGATCCCGAAAACCAGGCCGATCAGATAGATGGAAACAAGCCGCATGGATCAGACCCCAATCGCATGGTGCACGACATAGACGGTGGCGAAGGCCGTGGCCATGAACGTGATCGTGGCCAGGATGGATCGGGGGGACAGCCGTGCCATCCCACAGATCCCGTGCCCCGATGTGCAGCCGGATCCATAGGTAGCACCCAGCCCGACGATCAGCCCGCCAATTACCAGCATCGGTGTCGTGACGGGGACCTCGACGGCAGGCATCCGGCCCGTCACGGCCATCACCGCCAGTGGGCCGCTGATCATGCCCAGAAGCAAGACGGCCCGCCATGTGAACTCGGCCCGGGAGGCGGGCAAGACCACCCCGGTCAGGATGCCGGTGGCGCCCATGATCCGGCCCAGCACCAGCATCAGCAGCGTGGCCGCCAGACCGATCAGAATGCCGCCGGCCAGCGATGCCCAAGGGGTAAAGGCCGTCTCGACCATCACCGCGCCCGGCAGGTCCGGATGCCAAAGATCCGATACAGCGGGCAGTTGCCGATCACGGCGGTCACGGCGAAGACCACCGCCACGATCAGGGCCAGCCAGAACAGAAGGCCCGAGCCCGCGACTTCGGTGCCGAAGGCCAGATAAAGCAACACCGCCGCCAGCACCAGACGGGCGCCCCGATCAATCGTGCCCATGTTTACAGTCATTTTTCAGTCCTCCTTGAATCACTTGGGTCAGTTTGCCATGGGCCGGTGGAATGTTTTGGTGACTTCGTCACCAAGGATGCATTTTCCGGCCCGTTTGGGATCACTGGGCGCCCGAGGCCCGGACCAGCCGGTCCAGCCCGGCCCGCCCTGTCAGACGCACCTCGCCGCGCGATTGCTCGATCCAGCCCCGGCGCTGGAATTCTGACAGGGTGCGGGACACGACTTCGCGGGCGGTACCCAGTTCGGTGCCGAGCACCGCATGGGTTGCGCGCACGATCCCGGCGTCATCGGCCAGTTCCAGCAGCCGCGCGGCCAGACGTACATCCATCCGCTGAAAGACGATATCGTCGATCAGGGCGAACAGATCGGTGATCCGGCGCGAATAGGCGGCAAAGACGAATTCACGAAATACCGGCGACCGGCCAACCAGATCGTCAAAGGTGGCACGCGGGATGGCGACGGCGGTCACTGCCGTTTCGGCAATGCCATCGGCGGCGTAATCTTCGTAGGACAGCATGCAGGCGGTGGTCAGCACACAGCTTTCCCCAGCATGGACACGATAGAGAAAAATTTCGCGGCCGGTATCGGATTTCTGTTGTACGCGCACCGTGCCCTCAAGCAACAGCAGCAGGTTGTCGGCGGATTGGCCCGGCGCAAAGACCTGGGTGCCGGCGGGCACCGAAACGATCTGGCTGCCGCGTGTCAGGTCGGCCCGGATGTCGGGGGGCAGGCGCCTGAGGCCCTGGAACCTGTCGATCCAGTCGTTCTGTGTGCCCATGGCCTGTTCCTTGTCGCTGTCCGGGGGATGCCTGAAATCCTATGGATTTTATCGGAAAACACCAGCCCCCGGATGTGCCGGACGCAAACAGGGCCGGCTTTTGGGCCAGCCCTGTCTGTTGGGCATGTCCGGGGGCTGTGTCCCCGGCGTCAGTCCTTAACGGCGGGGGGGCGTTTCTCGTCCTCTCCGGCCAGGACGCGGTCGCGTTGCAGTTCCAGCCACATCGCGTTCATCACCGCGAAGATTGCCGCCAATGGCAGGCCGAGAAGCCAGGCGAAATACCACATTCGGGTGCTCCTTGTTCAGTAAACGCTGTGGGAATTGCCGGTCACCTCATCCTCGGTGACCTTGCCCCACAGCACTTTGTAGACCCAGGCGGTATAGGCCAGGATCAGCGGCAGGAAGATCACCGTGGCGATCAGCATGGTGAACAGCGTCAGATGCGAGGAAGAACTGTCCCAGACTGTCAGCGAGGATTTTGGGTCAATGGATGACGGCAGGATGAAGGGGAACATGGTCAGCCCGACGGTCGAGATCGCCCCGAAAATGCCCAGCTTTGACCACAGCAGGGGTGTGACCTCATGCTCCGCGCGCAGGCCGCGCACGGCCATGGCCATGCCGATCAGCCCCAAGGCCGGGGCGATGACGATCCAGGGCCGGGCCGCATAGGCCCCCAGCCAGGATCCCCCGCGCGTGACCTCGGAATAAAGCGGGTTGGAAGGCCCGTCGGTGACAACCGGGCCGACCATCGCATAGCCCGGGATCCCGATCGCCAGCCACACCCCGGCCAGGATGAACCCGCCGATCGTCACCAGCCCGCTGACCGATCCGATCGACCGCGCCCGCCAGGCGACCGGGCCCTCGGCCTTGAGTGACAGCCATGCCGCGCCATGGGTGATCAGCATCGCCAGTGAGACGATCCCGGTCAGAAGGGCGAAGGGATTCAGCAGGGACAGGAACTTGCCGTAATAGCTGCCCTCATAGATCGACAGCAGATCGGGGGTCAGGCGGAAGGGGACACCCTGCAGGACATTGCCCACCGCGACGCCAAAGATCAGCGCCGGGACCGCACCGCCCACGCACAGCGCCCAGTCCCAGCTTCGGCGCCAGCCGGCCCCCTCGCGCTTGGACCGGTACTTGAACGCGACGGGGCGCACGATCAGCGCGGCCAGCACGACGAACATCGCCAGATAGAAGCCCGAGAAGCTGACAGCATAAAGCGGGGGCCAGGCGGCAAAGATCGCCCCGCCGCCCAGGATGAACCAGACCTGGTTACCCTCCCAGACCGGGCCGACGGTGTTGATCGCCACGCGTCGTTCCACATCGGTCTTGCCGACAAAGGGGATCAGCGCGCCCACCCCCATGTCGAACCCGTCGGTCATGGCAAAACAGATCAGCAGCACACCCAGCAGCAGCCACCAGATGACACGCAGAACATCGTAGGAAATCAGTTCGTACAGGACCATTGCGCTTACTCCGCCGGGGTTGCGGACGGCATGTTGCCGTCATGGGTGCGCAGCCGGTGTTCATGGCGCGCCTCCCAGATTTCGGTTTCCTCGACATCCTGGAACGGACCCTTGCGGATGTATTTCAGCATCAGGCCCATCTCGACGATGAAGAGGATGGTATAAAAGGTTACAAAGCCCGCCAGTGTCAGCAACAGATCCTGCACGCTGAGATGGCTGACGGACAGTGCCGTGGGCAGCACCCCGTCCACCGTCCAGGGCTGGCGGCCGAACTCGGCCACGACCCAGCCCATCTCGGCGGCGATCCAGGGCGCAGGGAGGAAGATCACGGCCAGGCGCAGGGCCCAGCGGGGATAGCTTTGCTGCCTGAACGAAGACCGCCAGAAGAAATAGGCCGATACTGCGATCATGGCAAAGCCGATGGCGACCATGATGCGGAACGCCCAGAACAGCGGCCAGACCGTCGGCACGGTATCGGCCGCGGCCTGGACGATCTGGGCCTCGGTCGCGTCGCGGGGATCTTCGAGATAGCGTTTCAGTAGGAAGGCATAGCCCAGATCGGCGCTGTGTTCCTCGAACGTGGCGCGGACCTCGGGGGGTGTGGCGGCGCGTTCTTCGCGGATGGTCATCAGCGCATCATAGGCGACAATCCCGGAACGCACGCGCAGCTCGGCCTGTTCCACCAGCTGGTCGATGCCGGCGATCGGCGTGTCGAAGGACCGCGTGCCGATCAGCCCCATCACCCAGGGGATATGCACCGCGTAATGGGTTTCGCGCGCCTCCTGATCGGGCAGGCCGAACAGCGTGAACGAGGCCGGCGCCGGCTGGGTTTCCCACATCGCCTCGATCGCGGCCAGTTTCATCTTCTGGTTGGCCGAGGCCTCATAGCCCGACTCGTCGCCCAAAACCACGACTGACAGCGCCGAGGCCAGCCCGAACGAGGCCGCCACCGTGATCGACCGCCGGGCCAGCGCCACATGGCGCCCCTTCAGCAGATACCAGGCCGATACCCCCAGCACGAAGAAGGCGGCGGTCACATAACCCGCGCTGACCGTGTGCACGAATTTCGCCTGGGCGACCTCGTTGAACAGCACCTCGGTGAAGGATGTCATTTCCATGCGCATCGTGTCGGGGTTGAACGCCGCCCCCACCGGGTTCTGCATCCAGCCATTGGCGATCAGGATCCACAGCGCCGAGAAATTCGATCCCAGCGCTACCAGCCAGGCGACGATCAGATGGGCAACCTTGGACAGCTTGTCCCAGCCGAAGAAGAACAGTCCGACGAACGTTGCCTCAAGGAAAAACGCCATCAGGCCCTCGATGGCCAGAGGGGCGCCAAAGATATCGCCGACATAGTGGCTGTAGTAGCTCCAGTTCATGCCAAACTGGAATTCCATGGTGATGCCGGTTGCAACGCCCAGGGCAAAGTTGATGCCGAACAGCATGCCCCAGAATTTCGTCATCTGCCGCCAGATCGGCCGGCCGGTCATGACGTAGACGGTTTCCATGATGGCGACGAGGATCGACAGGCCCAACGTCAGTGGAACAAAGAGAAAATGATACATCGCTGTCAGTGCGAATTGTAGCCGTGACAGCTCGACGATATCGAGCTCCATGTCGTGCTCTCCTTAGGTTTGTGCGCGCCCCGGGGGGGCTTTACATGGATGGGCGCATCTTCGGTCGCGTATCATTCTGATGGCCCGGGGGTGTGTGACTTAGTCACCGAGGGGTTTTCCAGTCGATGAAATTGATCAAAAACGGGATGATCTGCGCTACGGTGTAGCGCGATGACCATGGCGGCCCGGGGCAGGGCACGCCGGACGCCGGTCAGGACCGCTTGTGCGGTGGGGTCGTCCAGGCCTTCGGTGGGTTCGTCGAGTAAAAGAATATCAGGCTTTTTCAAAAGGCTGCGGGCCAGTGTCAGGCGTCTGGCCTGGCCTCCGGACAGGCCGTGCCCGCCTTCGCCAAGACGGGCGTCCAGCCCCCCTCGGGTGCGGATCGTGTCGGCCAGGGCAACAGCCTCCAGCGCGGCCCAAAGATCGGGATCCGGGGCTGGGGTGGCGATGCGCAAATTGTCGCGGATGGTTCCCGCGATCAGGGCGCTGCGTTGCGGCAGCAGGGTGACACGGGCGCGCAGCGCGATGTCGTCCCACGCGCTGGGGGGGTGCCCGCCAATGCGGATGCCCGTTTCGTCGTCGCCCAACCCGGCGATGGCGGTCAAAAGCGTGCTTTTGCCGGCGCCTGACGGGCCCGTCAGCGCGAGGGTTTGGCCCGGTCCCACGCGAAAACGCGCCTCGGGCCGGGCAATGTCCAGTACCGGGGCGGGGGGCAGAACCGGCCGGCTGGACTCGGGCCGGGGGGGCGGTGCCAGGATCACGCGTCGCGCGGCCCCGGCCATGCGCCCGATTTCAGCAAAGCCGCGGCGCAGGGGCAGGATCGTTTCGGCCAGGGCCAGCGCGACGAACAGTCCGATGATCGCCCGTGCCGGATCCAGCCCGCCCCGTGCCAAAAGCCAGCCGCCGGTGATCAGGGCCGCCGTTGCCGCCATTGTCACCACAGCGGACAGGGCCAGTCCGGCGGCCCGCTCGGCCCGGTCCAGCCGGGCGGTTGCCTGTCGGGTCAGGCCGTCCAGCGCAATCAGCCGGTCTTCGCGCGCGCCCAGCTGGCCGGACAGGATCAGGGCCTCGCGGTCGCGGATCATGTCGATCATCCCGCGCCGCAAGGTCTGGCCGCTGTGTTCCGCCTGATCCGAGGGGATCAGTGTGGCGCGACCCAGGCGCCACAGGATTACGGCCGCAAGGGGAACGTAGCAGCCCAGCAGGGCCCCCGCCACGGGCAGGCCGACCAGCCAGGCCAGGCTGCCAAAGACCACCAGATGTGTCAGCCCTGTCGCCAGAACCGGCAAGGCAAGACGCAGGATCAACCCGTCCAGCGCATCGACATCCGAGACGATCCGCGTCAGGATCGTTTCACTGCGCAGCCGGTTCAGGCCGCGGGCGTCCAACCGGCTGTGCCCACGCAACAGGCCCACCCGCAGGGCTGCCAGTGCGCGCAACGTGGCCTCATGGGTCAGCAGCCGTTCGCCATAGCGCGCCGCCGTCCGGCCCAAGGCCAGAAACCGGACCCCGGCTGAAGGTCGGAACACGTCAAAGGCAATGCCGATCCCCGCCAGCCCCGCCAGCCCCGTTGCGGTGATGAACCAGCCCGACAGGCCCAGCAGCGCGGCGCCCATCAGCAGGACCAGCACGGCCAGCAGGGCACCGCGGGCCATGGCCCAAGGGGCAGCCCCGATCAGCAGGCGCAGGATCCGGAAAACGGGGGTCATGGCGCAAGCCTCATGCGTGTGTCCATGGCTGCGGCCAGGCGGGGATCATGGGTGGCCACGATGATGGCCTGTCCCTGGGCCTGGATCCGCTGCAATAGCGCGATCAGGCGTCCGGCGGTATCCGCGTCCAGGTCGCCCGTCGGTTCATCGGCCAGGATCAGGTCCCCCCCTGCCAGCAGGGCGCGGGCCAGCATCAGACGGCGGGCCTCGCCCCCCGACACGCCGCTGCCGCTTTCGCCCAGGTGGGTCTCCAGCCCGTTGGGCAGGGCGGCGATGATGTGCTCGGCCTCGGCCAGCCGCAGGGCGGGGCCGGGGTCGGCGCCGGTCCCGGCCGGGTCCAGCCAGGCGGACAGGGGCATGTCGGGGAAATGCGGGCGCTGGGGCACAAAGGCCAGCCGCGCCCGCCAGGCATCGGCGCTGTCCGGGCCAAGGGGGTGTCCGCAGACTGAAATCTCGCCGCGGGTCAGGGGCAGGAGACCGGCAATGGCGGCCAGGGTCGTGGTTTTGCCGGTGCCACTGGGGCCGGTCAGGGCCAGGGATTGGCCCGGCCCAAGGTCGAACGCGGGCAGGGACAGGTCTTGGCCGTCCCGTGTGACCGCTGCCCCTGCGACCCGCAGCGACAGGGGGCCGGGCAGTGGGGAAACGGCCGTGCCCTGTCCGAAGATCGGCAACCGTTCAGCCCGGTCGAGCGCCTCCAGTTCGGCCACAACCGACGCCCCGGAGGCCCGGTCATGCCATGCGGCGGCCAGATCGCGCAGGGGCTGGAAGAATTCCGGCGCGATCAGCAGCAGGAACAGGCCCTCGCCCAGGGTCAGCGGGCTGCCCCAACTGCCAAAGCCGATCTCGCCCAGCAGGGTGAAACCGACAAAAACGGCGACCAGTGCAACGCCGATCGCCGAGAACAGTTCCAGCACCGTCGAGGACAGAAAGGCGATGCGCAGGACCGCCATGGTGCGCTCGCGCAGGGTCTCGGCGCGGGTGGAGAAATCGGCCACCGCGCGTTCGGTTGCCCCCAGCAGGCGCAGGTCCAGCATCGCTGACAGCCGGTCCATCAGCATGTCGTTCATCGTGCCGATCTCGTCCATCTGGCGGCGCGCGGCATCCTCGGCGGCCATGCCGACCAGGGCCATGAAGACCGGGATCAGGGGCCCGGCAACCAGCAGTGTCAGGCCGACAATCCAGGACAGGCTGAAAGCCAGCACCAGCAGGATCAGCGGCAGAACCGCGACCCGCATCATCGCCACGTGGTAGCGGGTGATCCAGGGGTGCAGCAGCGGCAGTTTCTGGACCAGCATCGAGGCGAGCGCCGCCGATCCGATCCCGGCTGTGGCCCGGGCTTCGCGGCGCAGCAGATGGGCCCGTTCGCGGGCGATGGTGTGGTCGGCGGCGCGGAACAGCAGGGCCCCGGCGCGGTGGTCCAGCAGGGCGCGGGTCAGACCGCACAGGGCAAAGAGCGCGGCGGCAATCCCGGTTGGGGCCATGGGCGGAGCGCCGGCAACCCAGGCCGATACGGCCCAGGCGATGGCGGCGGCCTGGACAGGCCACAGGACGCCGGCTGCCACCGACAGAACGCCGGCAATCCTGAGGTCGCGGGCCACAGGGGCGATGATCCTGTCTTTCGCGATCCGTCGCAGGTCGGGTCCGATGACAAGGTCGGGTCCGGTGGCAATGGCGGCGCCTGTAACAGGGGCGGGCCCGGTTGCGGTCTGGGCGGGGTCTTCCGGCATTGTTTTGACAGAGCTTCCGAATCGTTACGGCATACGCGGCGGGGCGGCATCGGTCCGCCGTGCTCAAAGCAGATCAATGCGGGGTTTGTCGCGCGGCATTTCGCCCCGGGGCGCGCGGGCCTGCGGGCTCAGTCCTTGGTTTGCGCGCTGCGGAACCGGGCCAGCGCGTCCAGCGCCCGGGCGCGTCCCTCGGTCAGTGCCGAGGGCGGGCCGGGCTGCCAGGTCGACGCGCTGCCCCAGCCGGTGGGCACGCTGTCCAGCCAGGCCTGGGCCTCGGGCCCGGGCGCGCCCATGAACCCGGCCAGCCAGCGGCGGCGATAGCGCCCTTCGGGGTCGTATTGTTCGGCCTGGCGCTGGGGATTGAAGATGCGAAAGAACGGGGTGGCATCGGGGCCGCACCCGGCCACCCATTGCCAGTTCATCGCATTGGCCGCCGGATCCCAGTCGGTCAGGCAATCGGTGAAATGGGCCAGCCCGGCGCGCCAGTCCGTCAGCAGGTGTTTCGTCAGCCAACTGGCCACGACCATGCGCACCCGGTTGTGCATCCGTCCCGTGACCCACATCTCGCGCAGGCCGGCATCGACCAACGCCATCCCGGTTTCGGCACGCTGCCAATGGGTCAGGCCGGGGCCGGCGGGGTGCCAGGGGAAATCGTCCCAGTCTTGGCGCCAGCAGGCCTGGGGCAGGCTGGGGCAGTCGATCAGCAGATGCCAGGCGAATTCCCGCCAGATCACCTCGGACAGGAACTTCTCGATCCCCGGGGCCTGATCGGGATGGATCTCGGCATGGAACCGGGCGATCGACCACAGCTGCCGGGGGCTGATCTCGCCCAGGGCCAGGTGTTCGGACAGGCCCGAGGTGGCGTCCAGGTCGGGCCGGTCGCGGTCGGCAGGATAGGGGGCGGCCTGTTCCAGAAAGGCTGTCAGCCGGTCATGGGCCGCCGCTTCGCCGGCGGGCAGGGCAAAGCGTTCCAGCACGGCGCGTCCCCGGTGAAGGTCCGGTGCCAGGTCGATCCCGGCCGGATCCTGGCTGTCGGGGGGCATGGCAAAGGCGGTGATGCGGTCCGGCGCATCCGGGGCGGGGCGCTCGGGGCCATGGGTGCGCAGGGCCCGGGCAAAGGGGGTATAGACCCGATAGACGCCACCTGATCCTGTGCGCAGGGCCTGGGGATGGGTCAGCAGATGACCGGGATGCAGCACCAGCTCGGCACCGGCGGGATCCAGCGCCCGGCGCACGCGATCCTGCAGGGCGCGCATGTCCGGGGCCGGCCAGTCCGATTGATGGATCTGGCGCGAACCGAAGCGGCGGGCCAATACGGGCAGGGCGATGTCCGCCTCGTCATGCAGCACGACGACCCCCTGCCCCCCGGTTCGCCGTCGCAGCGCGGCATCAAACTGGGCCAGCGCCCGGCCCAGGCGCCAGCGGCTGGCGGCCCCCTGGGCCCTGGTCAGGCGATCGACGAAAAAGACGGCCAACAGCGGCCCGTCACGCAGCGCGGCCAGCAAGGCGGGATTGTCGGCAAAGCGGAAATCACGGGTCAGCCAGAACAGGCCGGGGGCAGGTAAGGACATGGCGCAGGCCTTGTGGCAGGGTTGGCTCGGATCCCCCTGCATAGCGACCCGGGGCGGGATGGCAAAGGCGGGTCCGGTCCCCGGAGTGTCCTGTGGCAGGTTTGTGATCTGGTTCGCGTTTCTCCGATACGGGCAGATCCGTGCACGCCCCCCAAAGCGCTGCGTCACCCCTGCCTTGGCCCTGAAACCGCCAGCCCGCGCTGGGGCTGGTCTGATCGGCAAGCGAGGTCCGGACATGCATCCACCCAGTGCCGACATCATGATCGTTGGTGCGGGGATGGCCGGATCCGTTCTGGCCAACCGCCTGAGTGCATGGGGCAACAGCCGTGTGTTGTTGCTGGAGGCCGGCGGCGAGGCCGAGGATCCGCGCAGTGCCGACCCGGCCCAATGGGCGATGTTGCAGAACTCGGCGGTGGACTGGGCGTTCAGGGCCAGCCCTCCGCCCGGGCTTGGGGTGCTGGAAATAGCGACGGCCTTGGTTCCCAAAACCTGCCTGATCATACCCGTCCAAACGGGGACACCGGTTTTGGGGGTCTCGCCGATGCGGTAGCAAATGGCGCGGGCGTGTTGCGTGAATGCGCAGGCACGCGACGTGTCCTAGCCAAGGATCAGCAGCCAGATCCAGGCGGTCAGCAGGCACAGCGCGGTACTGATCAGCACCGTCGAGGCCGCCACGCGTCGGGCCCGGCCATACATGTCGGCAAAAAGATAAGCGTTGACCCCCGGGGCCATGGCCGCAGTGATCACCGCAGGACGCAGGGCATCGGCCTCCAGCGCGAAGACATGCCCCAACCCGAACACCAGGATCGGCTGCACGATCAGCGACAGGGCCACGGTATAGGCGATGATGCGCAGATCGCCCTCGGGCCGGTACTGGAACAGAACACCCCCCAGCCCGAACAGCGCCGCCGGCAGCCCGGCCCGGGCCATCATGTCCAGCGCCTCAGAGACCATATCCGGCGGTGTCAGACCCGACAGGTTGACCACAAACCCCAGCGCAATCCCGATGATCAGCGCGTTCGAGAACATCGCCGTCAGCACCCGGCGGATCATCTGCACCCCGCTGCGGCCCCGGGTTCGGATGACCTCCATTGTGGTGATGCCGATCAGATAGCAGACCGGGGCATGGACGGCGATGATGGTGTAATTTGCCCATAGATGCTCGGGCCCGAAGGCGCGCTCCGAGATCGGCAGACCCAGCAGCAGGGCGTTGGAGAACAGCGCGACAAAGCCGATGGCAACGCTGTCTTCCAGCGACCGCTCGAACAGGAACCGCGCCCCCAGCAGTCCGGCGCAAAAGATGAGCACCGCCCCGATATAATAGCTGGCCAGCAGCGCCAGATTGAAGTCCTGACTGAGATCAAGCTGGGAAATGGCGCGGAACAACAGGCAGGGCAGGGCCGCCTTTTGGGCAAAGCGCATCAGCGCATCCACCGCCACGGGCCCGAAATATCCCCGCCAGACAGAAACATAGCCTGCGCCGATCAGCAGAAAGACGGGCAGGATCACTTCGATCAGGGCGCCCATCGTCTCAGACCGTGTAGGTCAGGGTCAGACCGTCATGGGCCGGGGTTACATGGGCGGGGGTCTCGGCCTGGACCGTGGCATAATCCAGATCGATATGCATGTTGGTCAGGATGGCCCGGCGTGGTGCGGTCCGCGCAATCCAGGCCAGGGTTTTGTCCAGATGCGAATGGCTGGGATGGGGCGTGCGGCGCAGGGCGTCGACGATCCAGCAGTCCAGCCCGTCCAGCACCGGCCAACTGTCCGTGGGGATGTCGGAGACATCGGGCAGATAGGCCAGATCGTGGATGCGGAATCCCAGGGCATTGATGCTGCCATGGGTGACCTTGAAGGGGGTCAGGGCGATCTCGCCGCCCGGTCCGTCGATCCGTACCACGCCATTGATCGTGGCCATGGTCAGGATCGGCGGATAGGGCGAATCCGCAGGCTGGACAAAGGCATAGCCAAAGCGCGACATCAGGCTGTCCTGGGTCGCCCCATCGGCCCAGACGGCCAGCCGCTTGCGCGTGTTGAACACGATCATCCGCAGATCGTCCAGCCCGTGGGTGTGATCGGCATGGGCATGGGTGTAGACCACCGCATCCAGCGTGCCGATCCCGGCGCGCAGCAGTTGCGCGCGCAGGTCCGGGGAACTGTCGATCAGCACCCGGGTGGTTCCGTCTGCGGTGGCCCGTTCGATCAGCAGCGAACAGCGCAGGCGGGTGTTGCGCGGATCATTCGGGTCGCAATCGCCCCAGTCCCCCCCCAGACGCGGCACGCCCCCGGAGGATCCGCAGCCCAGGATGGTGAAGCGCAGTTCTGCCATCACTGCGCCCCTTCCGGGATCCAGGCGGCGGCTTTCGCGAAGAGCCGGTCGAAATTGGCGCTGGTCCGTTCGGCGAAGGCCTCGGGTGTCAGGCCGAAGGTGTCGGCGCCGACCTTGGCAGTCAGGGCAACAAAGGCCGGTTCATTGCGCTTGCCGCGATGGGGGGGCGGGGCCAGATAGGGGGCGTCGGTTTCCACTAGGATCCGGTCCAGCGGTGCGGCGGCGAAGATCTCGCGCAGTTCCGTACTGCGCGGGAAGGCGGCGATGCCGGACATGGACAGGTAAAAGCCCAGATCCAGCGCGGCCCGGGCCAGTTCGGCACTGCTGGAAAAGCAGTGCATGACGCAGCCGAAGGCCCCGGCGCGGTGTTCTTCGGCCAGAATGCGGGCCATGTCATCGTCGGCGGCGCGGGAGTGGATGATCAGCGGCAGGCCCGTCTGGCGCGCGGCCTCGATATGAATGCGCAGGCTGTCGATCTGCGCGGCCTTGGTGTCGGCCGTGTAGTGATAGTCCAGCCCCGTCTCGCCGATGCCGATGAATTTCGGATGGGTGGCCAGCGCGACCAGATCGTCAACCGTGATCATGGGTTCGTCCGCCACGCTCATCGGATGGGTGCCGGCGGCGTAGAAGACCGGGGCATGGGCTTCGGCGATGGCGCGCACGGTGGGTTCGCTGCGCAGCCGGGTGCAGATAGTGACCATGCGGCCGACCCCGGCCTGAACGGCGCGGGCCACCACATCGGGCAGCTCATCGGCGAAATCCGGAAAGTCGAGGTGGCAATGGCTGTCCACCAGCATGGGGCGCGCGCCTGTCATAACGGGACCACTATCCTTGCGACGCCACGGAACGCGCCGTTCTGTCAATGTTCAGAACCATATCAATGAACAAGCTCTGGGGGTCAAGGTTCACCGCCAGTCCCTGCCGGACCCGGCCGGTGATTTCCTGCTGGGCAGCGGCCCAGTGCCGGCCTGCCGCAGGGTCGGGGGCCAGACGGCGCAGCGCCGGGGGCAGGGTGTCGGCGGTGCCAAATGCCGCATGGCGGGCGATCTCGGCGATCAACTCGTCGGTCAGTTCCAGTGCCAGGGAGCGGCGATCCTCGGTGCCGCGGGGGGCCATGGTGGCGCCCAAGCGGTGGGCTGCGTTGCGATCAGCGCCGGGCATGGTGGCGAAGATCTGCAGCAAGGTGTCACGGAGCGCGATGCCGTCATGGGCGTGCAGTTGCACGGCCCGGCCCGGGCTGCCGGCGGACAGTTCAGCCAGGCGCAGGGCCTCATCGCCGGGCAGATCGGGCAGGGCCTGATGCAGGGCCTGGCTGGTCTCATCGGCAGGCAGGGGCGACAGGGCCAGGGTCCGGCAGCGGCTGCGGATCGTCGGCAGAAGACGGCTGGGCCGATGCGAGATCAGCAGAAAGGTGGTGGCCGCCGGCGGTTCCTCAAGCTGTTTCAGCAGGGCGTTGGCGGCGTTGACATTCATGTCTTCGGCCGCATCGACGATCACCACGCGGTGCCCGCCATCGGGGCGCGACAGGGCGAAAAAGCGCTTCAACCCGCGCACGCTGTCCACGGTGATCTGGGCGGACAGGGCCTTGCGCTTGTCATCCCAGTGCCGGCGCAGCAGGCAGAGCCCCGGTTCACTGAGCGCGGCCAGACGGCGAAGCGCCGGATCCTGTGGGTCTGGCTGGGGCAGGGCACCGGGCACCGGGGTGCTTTGGCCGGCCAGCAGGACCTTGGCGACCTGCCAGGCCAGGGTCGCCTTGCCGATCCCGGCAGGTCCGGTGATCAGCCAGGCGTGATGCATCCGCCCGCTGGTCAGGGCCGCGCCCAGCCGCGCCTGGGCTGCCGTATGACCAATCAGGCGTTCGGTATGGCGCGGGTGGGGGGCGCCTTCGGCCCGGTCGGCCTCGGGGATATCGGGGTCGGTCATGGCAGAGAGATCGGTAGATGGGTGCAGACCCGGGCCGCCACCTCTTCGGGCGCACCGGTGCCGTCGATCAGGCGGACACGCCGGGGATCGGTTGCAGCGAGGGCGCAAAACCCCTGTCGCAGCTTTTCCTGGAAGGGCAGGCCGAAGGTTTCAAAGCGCTGTTCGGTATCGCCGCGCGCGGCGCTGCGGCGCAGGGCCTCTTGCGTGGTGAGGTCGATGACAAAGGTCATCTGGGGGATCGCCCCGATCATCAGATCATGCAGGCGATCGACCGTGGCAGTCAGATCGCCGCGTGTGGTGCCCTGATAGATCCGGGTGCTGTCGACGAACCGGTCGCAGACCACCGTGGCCCCGCGCATCAGGGCCGGATGGATGGTGCGTTCCCAATGGTCGCGCCGCGCGGCGGTGAACAGCAGGATTTCGGTTTCCGGTGACCAGCGCCCGGGTTCGCCATTGACCAGCAGGGCGCGGATGTCCTCGGCCCCCGGGGATCCGCCGGGTTCGCGGGTCAGGACCACATCCATCCCCTGGGCCTGCAGCTTTTCCGCCAGCATGCGGGCCTGGGTGGATTTCCCGCAGCCGTCGACGCCCTCGAAGGTGATGAACAGGCCGGGCGGCGAGGACAGGGTCAAAACAGGGCCTCGGCCTCACCGATCATCCGGCGTAGCAGGACGCGGCTGGCGCTGCGCAACCGAGGCACGATCCCCCCGCGGGCAATATCCCGATCAGCGACCAGATCCAGATGGGCATCGGGCAGGCCGTCGCGGCGCACGACCAGATCGGCCAGGGGCTGGCCGGCGGTGATCGGTGCCTCGATCGGGCCGGTGAACACCACCTCGGCGCTGACCGTTTCGCTGGCGATGGCCGGAACCAGGATCTTCAGATCCGCCGGGGCGATCAGGTTGACCTGTTGCAATTGCCCCATCCACACGGGCGCTTCGGCGATAACCGCGCCTTCGCGGGCGATGTCGGTTTCGACATATTGGCGGAAGGCCCAAGAAACGATGCGCTCGGCTTCTTCGGCGCGGGCGGCGGTGCTGGGCAGGCCGGTGACGACAAAGACGATGCGGCGGTTGCCCTGCCGAGCCGAGCCGACCAGGCCATAGCCGGCCTCGGTTGTGTGGCCGGTTTTCAGCCCATCTGCGCCGATATCAAGCCGGAGCAGGGGGTTGCGGTTAAACCGGTTCTGTGGCGAACGCCCGTCGAACGGATATTCCTCTTGTGCAAAGTAGCCGTAATATTCTGGGAAATCCTCGATCAGATGGGTGGCGAGGATGGCCAGGTCCTGCACGCTCATCCGTTGGTTCGGGTCGGGCCAGCCCGAGGCGTTGGCAAAGGTCGAATTGTCCATCCCCAGGGTCTTGGCGCGGGCGTTCATCATCCGGGCAAAGGCCTCTTCGGTGCCAGCCAGACCTTCGGCGACGACTACGGTGGCGTCATTGCCGGATTGCACGATGATGCCCTGGATCAATTCCTCGACCGTGGGCCGGTCGCGTTCATTGAGGAACATGGTCGATCCGCCCATCGCGCGCGCCTTGGTCGAGACGCCAAAGCGGGTGTCCATGGTCACGTTGGGATTGTCGCGCAGGGATTCGAACAGCATGAACAGGGTCATCAGTTTCGACATCGAGGCCGGGGGCAGCGGTTCCTCGGCGTTCTTTTCCAGCAACACCGTGTCCGTGGTCAGATCCAGCACATAGGCCGCCCCGGCCTGGGTGTCGAAACCGGTTGCCTGTGCCGGCGGGCCTGCCAGGCTGCCGGCGAGAAGAAGGATGGTTGCGAAGGTCCTGCCGATCATGCGTTGCCTCATGTCTTGCCGGCCCGGCGCCGGCGGGCGAAGGCTAGCATCCTGCCGGAGCCGCGCCAACCGTCCTTTCGCCTGTGCGTGGTGGGGCGCGGGATCAGTGCTGATCGGTGGGGGCGGGCTGTTCGCGGCCCTGCATGACGCATTCCTGCCCATAGGCATCGCCATGGTCGTTCAGCACCTTGGTCAGGATGCGGTTGGTCAGCACATCGCCTTCGCGGAACACCTCGCGCACATAGATATCCTGCACGGGGTAGTGGTTCGGGGCGAAGGAAAACTTGCCGCGCACACTGTCGAACGCGGCTTTTTCCAGTGCCAGGCGAAAGCTGTCAGGGTCGTCGATATCGGCGGTATCCAGCGCGCTGATCAGCAGGTTGGCCGTGTCATAGGCCTGCGCGGCATAGAGCGACGGCAACCGTCCATAAGTTTCACGAAAGGCGGCGACGAAGGCGTGGTTGGCCGGATTGTCGAGGTCCTTGGACCATTGCGCGGTGTTCTTCAGCGACAGGGCTGCCCCACCGGCATCGTTCAGGATGTGCTGGTCAAAGCTGAGCGCAGGGCCGATCAGGGGAATGCCAACGGCGCTTTCGGCGTATTGGCGCAGGAACCGCACGCTCATCTGGACGGGCAGAAAGAAGAACACGCTGTCGGCCCCCGAGGCGCGGATCTGGGCGATCTCGGCGGAATAATCGGTCTGATCGGGCTGGGTGAACAGTTCGCCGGCGATATTCCCCTTGTAGAACCGCTTGTAGGCGGCCACGGCCGCCGTGCCGGCCGGTGAATCCGGGGCCAGAAGAAAGCTGTTGGTATAGCCGGTTTCCGAGGCATAGGCCCCGGCCGCTTCGTGCAGGTTGTCGTTCTGCCAGGCCAGGCTGAAGAAATTCGGCTGACATCCTGCCCCGGCCAGTTCCGATGGGCCGGCGTAAGGCGACAGGTAGAACCGCCCCTGGGCCAGGGCGGCGGGCACCACGGCCATGGCGATATCGGACCGGATGATGCCGGTCAGCACGTCGACATCATCGGTCTGGATCATGGTGTCGGCGATTTCGGCGGCGCGCTCGGGCGTGCCCTCATCATCGGCGACTTGAAGGGTGATCTCTTCGCGCCCGGCGCGTGTCAGGGCCAGCAGGAAACCGTCGCGGATATCCATGCCCACTGCCGCGTCCGGTCCGCTCAGCGTCGTGATCATGCCGACTTTCGCACCCTCGGCCACGGCCGGGGTGGCCGCAATCAGCGTGGCGGCGGTCAGCGTCATCAGTTTCCTCATGAGTGCTCTCATGTGGTTTTGGCCCCCGTCCCGCTTCTCAAAACGCTTTGAATGTCAGTGTCGTCAGCGTACGGTCGATCCCGTCGATATCGAGCAGGTTGTCGTTGATGAACAGACCGATATCGGCCCCCTCCGGGGGATAGAGCTTGACCAGAAGATCCCATTCGCCGCTGGTCGAATACAGTTCGGAATGGATCTCGCGCAGGGCGATGGCGTCGGCTACGCGATAGGCTGTGCCCGGGTGGCAACGGATCTGAACAAATACGCAAGTCACGGTCAATAAGCCTTTCGGAGGGCGTTGGGCGTGAGGTCTTGTTAGCCCAGCCAAGCGAGAGGGTCCATCGCGAACCGGCATCCGTGCTGGCAATCGGGATGGCCTATTGGGGTGTGTGTGTCCATGTCCGTGTGTGTTAGGCCGGATTGTTGACAGTTCTCACCCTTTCCGGCCGGATGGGGGCCTTTTGCCCGGGCAGTGCGCGCGGTTTTGCCGCGCCCTCATGTTACATGGTGTCGACGCAGCTGTGAGAATCGGTGTTTTGTCCGCCCCGGCATTTTGACCTAGTATGACGTCAGCAGGGAGATGCCGATGCAACCGACGCCACGCCTGAACTGGTCCGATGTCACGCCCGAGGCCGTGTTCCTGAACCGGCGTCAGGCCGTGGGTGGCCTGACCGGGCTGATCGGTGCGGCCCTGGCCGGCCCGGCCCGGGCGGTGGAGGATCAGCCCAACAGCTATGAAGAGATCACCACCTATAACAACTACTATGAATTCGGCACGGGCAAGGGCGATCCGGCCGCCAATGCCCATCGTCTGACCACCGACCCCTGGTCGATCGTCATCGACGGGTTGGTGGATCGGCCGGGCACCTATGATCTGGCCGATGTCACCCGGGGCGCGGCGCTGGAGGAACGGATCTATCGCTTTCGCTGTGTCGAGGCCTGGTCGATGGTCATTCCCTGGATGGGGTTTGAGCTGGGTGCGTTGCTGAACCGGATCGGTGTGCAACCCTCGGCCGGCTATGTCGCCTTTGAAACAGTGTTGCGCCGCGATGAGATGCCGGGCGTGCGCTATCCGGTGCTCGATTGGCCTTACCGCGAAGGCCTGCGCCTGGATGAGGCGATGCACCCACTGACGATCCTGGCGACAGGGCTATATGGCAAGGAGATGCCCAACCAGAACGGCGCGCCGATCCGGCTGGTGGTGCCGTGGAAATACGGGTTCAAATCGGTCAAGTCGATCATCCGCATTACGCTGACGGCCGATGAACCCCCAACCAGCTGGAACCAGATCGCGCCCCATGAATACGGCTTTTACGCCAATGTGAACCCGCAGGTCAGTCATCCCCGCTGGAGCCAGGCCAGCGAAAGGCGGATCGGGGGCGGGCTGTTCTCGGCGCGTCAGGACACGGTGCTGTTCAACGGATATGGCGAGGATGTGGCCGACCTCTATTCCGGTATGGATCTGGCCCGGTTCTACTGATGGATTGGCGCAGGGCGCTGAACAGATGGGGGCGCCGGGTTCCGGTCTGGGCTGTCTATCTGATCTGTCTGCTGCCGATGCCCTGGCTCTTTTGGCTGGCAGCTTCCGGGCAGCTGAGCGTTGAGCCAATCGCCGCGCTTGAACACCGTTACGGTCTGCTGGCCCTGCAATTTCTCATGGCGGGGCTGTGCGTCACGCCTCTGCGCCGTGTGGCGGGGATCAACCTGCTGCGCTTTCGCAGGGCGCTGGGGCTGATCGCCTTCTGGTATCTCTGCGCTCATCTTCTGGTCTGGCTGGTGCTGGATGTTCAAAGCCCGGCGCGGATCTGGGCTGATCTCGTCAAGCGTCCCTATATCACAGTGGGCATGGCCGGGCTGCTCTGCCTTCTGCCACTGGCGCTGACCTCATCGGATCGGGCGATCCGACGGCTGGGGGTGGCATGGCGGCGGCTGCATCGGCTGGTCTATCCGGCGGTGATCCTGGCCTGTCTGCATTTCGTGATGCTGCGCAAGGGCCTGCAGCCCGAGCCGCTGATCTACGGGGCAGGAGCGGTGGGGCTTTTGATTCTGCGGGTGCCGTGGAATCGACTCGCCAAAGCCTTTCAGAATCGGGGAATCCATCCCGATTCCGGCCAGAGTCGGGGATAACCCTGTGGATATCGTTGTTCGAGTCGCCGTTTCGCGGTGGGCTCTGCGCGCGCTCCTGGAAAAGCACTGGTCCGATGGCGTTTTTTTCTCATTATAAGCCATTGAAAAACAACATATAATAAGGGAATTTCAGAAAACCATCATGAAATCTTCAAAAAGCGCTTGCGGGTCTTTGGCGGTTTGCTTAGACACCGCTTCACCGACGGGGCGCGACGCACTGTTGGCCGCGGGGCGGGCCGGATGGCTGGTTCTTCGGGAAGGAATTTGGGATTGATCTAGCGGGTTGCGCTGTAAGGATATGGCGCTGCACGTTGGTTTTTGTCTCTTGGG
>JBKDZR010000146.1:0-12968 GCA_047971485.1 Qingshengfaniella sp.
GCTTCGTCACCCCCGGCACGCCCCTGCGCGATGCCCTGACCTGCGCGGCCACAGAGCGCGCCCTGGCGATCACCGCCCTTGGCAATGACTATCGCCCGGTCAGCGACGTGCTGGATGAACGCGCCTTCGTTAACGGGATTGTCGGGCTGATGGCCTCGGGGGGGTCGACCAATCTGGTCATTCACCTGCCGGCCATGGCGCGCGCCGCCGGGATCATCCTCGATCTTGAGGATTTCGCCGATCTCTCCGACACCGTGCCGCTGATCGCCAAGGTCTATCCCAATGGGCTGGCCGATGTGAACCATTTCCATGCTGCCGGAGGCCTGGCCTACATGATCGGCACGCTTCTGGAGGAGGGCCTGCTGCATCCCGACACCTGCACCATCGCCGGGGATGGGCTGGCGCACTACACGCAGGAACCCGTGTTGACCGATGGCCAGTTGATCTGGCGAGACGGCCCCGATCACAGCCATAACGACAAGATCCTGCGCCCGGCGAACGCCCCTTTCCAGAAGCATGGCGGGCTGAAGCAACTGGCCGGCAATCTGGGGCGCGGCGTGATGAAGGTCAGTGCCGTCGATCCGGCGCGTCATGTGATCGAAGCCCCGGCCCGGATCTTTCACGATCAGGCGGCGGTGAAGGCCGCCTTTCAGGCTGGGCAGCTGGATCGCGATGTGGTTGTGGTGGTCCGCTTTCAGGGGCCACGGGCCAATGGCATGCCGGAACTACACGCCCTGACACCGATTCTGGCTGTCCTGCAGGATCGCGGACACAAGGTGGCACTGGTCACCGATGGGCGGATGTCAGGGGCCTCGGGCAAGGTGCCGGCCTGCATCCATGTGGCGCCTGAGGCGATGGAGGGCGGGCTGCTGGCCAAACTGCGCGATGGCGATCGGCTGCGGGTCGATGCCACCGCCGGTGTGCTGGAGGTGCTGACCCAGGGGGTGGCCGATCGCTCGGCGGTGGTACCGGACCTGTCGGCCAACACCCACGGGCTGGGCCGCGAGATGTTCGGCCTGTTCCGTCAGCATGTCGGCCCCGCCAGCGATGGCGCCAGCATCGTCACCCCCGCCTGAACGCACTGTCCCGGACACCGGGCCCAGCAAGGAGAAAAACCATGACCCCACAGGATGCGAGCGAACGTCTGATCGCGCTGGCCCGCAAGGCGCCGGTGATCCCGGTGCTGGTGGTCGAAGATCCCGAAACCGCCGCCGATCTGGCCGCCGCGCTGGTGGCCGGTGGGCTCTATACGCTGGAGGTGACGTTGCGTACCTCCGCCGCGATCGACGTGATCCGGCGCATGGCTGACGTGCCCGGCGCCGTGGTGGGCGCCGGCACCGTGTTGACCCCTGCCGATGCCGAGGCCGCCCAAGCCGCTGGCGCCCACTTTGCCGTATCCCCGGGATCCACACCGCACCTGTTGGACGCCTGCGAAGATATCGGCCTGCCCATGCTGCCTGGGGCCGCCACCGCGACCGAGGCCCTGCGTCTTTGGGAACGCGGCTACAGTTTCCAGAAGTTCTTCCCCGCCGAGGCCGCCGGCGGCCGGCCCCTGCTGCGCGCCCTGGCCGCCCCTCTGCCACAGATCACCTTCTGCCCCACGGGCGGCATCGGGCCGGACAATGCCCAGGATTACCTGAGCCTGCCCAACACGGTCTGCGTCGGCGGATCCTGGGTCGCGCCCACGGATCGGATCGCAGCCAAGGACTGGGCCGGGATCAGCGCCCTTGCCCGCGCCGCCGCCGGGTTGACAGTCGGCTAAGCAGGGTTTCACAAAAGTGGCCACCGGTTTTGTGCTGAAAATCCTGCAGAACAAGAAAACCTAAGCAGATATTCGTGGGCGAAACCACGAATATCTGCTTATTTCGAGAGGACGGTCAGTCCGCCTCTGGCGCCCCGGGTGACGGCATCAGCCGGTCGATGATCTCGGCAGCGCCGGCCCGGGCAAGGCTGAGATTGGCGTTCAATTCCATCAGCGTCTCAACCCCGCTGTCGCGCAGGATCAGCGCATGCGCCCCCTGGCCCAGCGGCTCGGGGTCGAAGCCACCCTCGGCCAGAAGCCGCGCGCACAGCTTGAGCCGCGCAAAACTCCGATACCCTGCGTCAAGGGCCGCCACCTCATCCGCCGTCAGGATCCCGCTGGCCGCCAGTTGCGCAGGCACCCATCGCTCGGCCGTGCCGGCCAGCAGGGCGCTGGCCTGGGCGATCAGCGCGATATCCTGCCCGCCGCCTGGCCCGTTGGAACTGTCCCAATCGCCGCTCTGGGGCTTGGCCTCGGACAGGCGGGCGCGCATGTCGGCCAGATCGCCCAGAACCTTGGCCTGGTCACGCGGCTCGGCCAACAACGCCGTGCGGAACCCTTCCACATCCTCGGCCAGGGCGGGATTTCCACAAATCACCCGCGCACGGGTCAGCGCCAGATGTTCCCAGGTCCAGGCCTCTTCACGCTGATAGGTCTGAAACGCCGTCCAGCCCGTCGCCGCAGGCCCCTGACGCCCCGAAGGACGCAGCCGCATGTCCACCTCATAGAGCGTCCCGGCCGATGTCTGCACGCTGAGCGCAGTCACCAGCGCCTTGGTCAGACGCGCGTAATAGGTACGCGCCGCCAGCTTGCGCCGCCCGTCGCTTTCGGCATCGGCAGGGGCATCATAGATGATGATCAGGTCAAGATCGGATCCTGAGGTCAGTTCCCCCGCCCCCAGCGATCCCATCCCGACAACCACAGCCCCGCGCCCCGGGCACGCCCCATAACGCGCGGCGAAATTGGCGGTAACCGCCCCCCAGACACCGCAGAGCACCGCCTCGGCCAGATCGGTGTAATGGCCCGCCGCTTCCCGGCAAGTCACCAACCCGCGCAGATGATGAACCCCGATGCGGAAATGCCAGTCCTTCATCCAGCGCCGCGCCGTATCCAGCTGGCCCTCATAGTCCAGTTCCGGTTCGGCCAGCACCCGGGCCAGTTCCTCGGTCAGCGCCGCCCGGCCCGGCCAGGGGGCAAAGAAATCGCCGCCGATCACCGCATCCAGAACCCCGGAATTCAGCGACAGATAGCGCGCCAGGGCCGGCGCGGTCGAGGCGATATCGACCATCAGATCAATCAGATGGGGATTGGCCTCAAACAGAGAAAACACCTGAACACCGGCAGGCAAGCCCTTGATAAACCCATCAAACTGACTGAGCGCCCATTTCGGATCCGCCGCCCGGCTGAACCCTTCCAGCAGGCGGGGGCGGATGCGGGCAAAGATCTGTTGGGCGCGGGTGGACCGCAGCGCCGGATAACCGGCCCAACCGGCCATGATCTCGCGCATCTGTTCATCGGCCGGTTCATCGCCGGGGCCGGTCTCGCGTCCGGGGGCGAAGAAATCCTCGGTCAACTCATGGACACGGCCGAACAGCACCGACAGTTCATCGCGCAGCACCTGGGGATCGCTTTCACCGCAGAACATCGCCAGCCGCTGCCACCCTTCTTCATTGGCCGGCAGGCGTTGGGTCTGGGCATCCTGGACCATCTGTAAGCGGTGCTCGATCTCGCGCAGGCGGACATAATCACGCTCCAGCGCGGCCGCATCTTCAGACGGCACCCAACCCTTTTCGACCAGCCTGTGCAGTGCCTCGCATGTCCCGCGCAGGCGCAAGTCGCGGTCCCGTCCTCCGGCGATCAGCTGACGGGTCTGGGTGAAAAACTCGATCTCACGGATCCCGCCGCGGCCCAGTTTCACATCGGCCCCGTCGATCCCCACCAGACCGGCGGATTTCGCCCGGATCTTGCGGCGGATTTCATGGGCGTCCTCAATGGTCGCGTAATCCAGATGCCGGCGCCAGATAAACGGCCGGATCTCCTTCAGGAACCGCCGACCCGATTCGAGCGCCCCAGCACAGGGCCGCGCCTTGATAAAGGCGGCGCGTTCCCAGGTGCGGCCCAGTTCCTCATAGTACCGCTCCGCCGCGCTGATCGACACGACCACCGGCGTCACCGAAGGGTTCGGACGCAGACGCAGATCGGTACGGAAGACATATCCCTCGGCGGTGATATCCGACAACAGACCCATCGCCTTGCGCACCACACGGATCATCTGGGCGCGGATTTCCGGCACGTCAGCATCATCGAAACGGGTGTCATCGAACAGGCAGATCAGGTCGATATCCGAGGAATAGTTCAGTTCATAGGCGCCCATCTTGCCCATGGCCAGGGCCAACAGGCCACCACAATCGACCAGATCATCCACCCCCAGCCCGGGCAGCTTGCCCCGCGCCAAAGGGCCGGCCAGCGCGGCCCGAAACGCCGCTTCGACGCCCCGATCCGCCAGATGGGTCAGCGCGCCGGTCACCTGCCCCAGGGACCAGATCCCCCCCAGATCGCACAGCCCGGTCAGCAGCGCGACCTTGGCCTTGGCCTGCCGCAAGGCGCTGGCCGGATCGGACAAGGGGCCATCCAGCCCGGCCAGCAGATCAGCCAAAACCCGTTCGGGATCCTGGTCGGCGATCTCGGCCAGCCATACGCCATGGCGCCGGATCAACCCCGCCAGATAGGGGCTGCACCCGGCCGTACCGGCCAGAAGTTCGGTGAATTCGGGGGCAAAGCGCGGCAGATCGGCCAGCGCATCCGCCGCCGCCCTGTCGTCAAAGGGCAAGGGCGCCCTGTTGATTCCGGATATCAGGTTCATGCCTGCATCATTGGCGCCCTCGGGCCATGCGGTCAACGCACGGCACATGCCAATCCCAAGGCCGCCGGGATGTAAATCTTTTTCACATACACCCTTGACTCAGATCAGGCGGGCCCCAATCTATCCAATGTGAAGGCAATTTACATAAATCCACGGAGACCCGAATGACAACCATCGCCACATGGCCATCCCAGGCGGAAAACTGGCTCGATCAGCGCGGAAAAGGCGCCTGGATCGCGGCAACGGTTCTGGGATTCATCGTTTTCTGGCCCATCGGGCTGGCCCTTCTCGCCTATATGATCTGGAGCAAACGCATCATGAATGGATCCTGCACCAAACGCGGCAAATGGCGCCGCCACAATCGCGCCGCTTTCAAATCCTCCGGCAACAGCGCCTTCGACGCCTATAAGGCCGACACCCTGCGCCGGCTGGAAGACGAACAGGCCAGTTTCGAGGAATTCCTCAAGCGCCTGCGCGATGCCAAGGACAAGGCCGAATTCGACCAGTTCATGGACGATCGCGCGAAGAACGGCCCGGCCCCTCAGCCCGCCGAGGCCTGATCAAACACGCTTTGGACGCGGCCTTTCGGGGCCGCGCCGAATGTGGCAGGAAGGATCCATGACTGATTACGACACCGCGCTCTGGGGATTGCCCAACCCCGATACCCATGGCGAATTCTATACCGATGTGCCCTTCAAACGGTTCCTCGCCTGGATCGTCGACAGCCTGATGATCCTTTTGATCACACTGGGGATCGTCATGATGACCTTGTTCATCGGCTTTGCCATCTTTCCCCTGATCTGGCTGGGGGTCAGCCTGATCTACCGGATCATCACCGTCAGCCGGCATTCGGCAACACCCGGCATGCGCCTGATGGCGATCGAGCTGCGCACCCATCGCGGCGCGCGTTTTGATCTGACGACCACGGTGCTACATAATCTGCTCTACACCTTCATGCTGGCCACGATGCTGTTTCAGGTGGTGTCGATCATCCTGATGCTGACCACGGCGCGACGCCAGGGCCTGCATGATCTGCTGCTGGGAACGGCCGCCATCAATCGCGCCAGCGCAAGCTGACGCGAGAAGACCGGTGAACACGGGGGCTTGGCGCGGTTCGGCGCTGTTGCTAGGGTTCCCGCAACCGGATCCGGACTGACATGCGCCATACGCTGCCCATCGCCCCGCAGTTCTATGTGACTGCCCCCCAACCATGCCCCTACCTGGATGGGCGCATGGAACGAAAGCTGTTCACCGCCCTGCAGGGCGACTATGCCGAGACGCTGAACGACACCTTGTCCAAACAGGGATTTCGGCGCTCGCAGAATGTGCTCTATCGTCCGTCCTGTACCGAATGCAACGCCTGCCTGTCGGCCAGGATCCGGGTGGCCGATTTCGAATCGACGAAAAGCCAACGCCGCGCCATGCGTCGCAATCGCGATCTGACCCGCCGCGCCAATTCCCCTTGGGCGACCGAAGATCAGTTTCAGTTGTTCCGCACCTATCTGGACGACCGCCACGCCGATGGCGGCATGGCGGATATGGACATCTTCGAATTCGCCGCAATGGTCGAGGAAACACCGGTCCGGTCGCGGCTGATCGAATACACCACCACCCCGGACCCCGAGATCGCCGGGCGCGGCGATCTGGCCGCCGTGTGCCTGACCGACGTGCTCGATGACGGGCTGAGCATGGTCTATTCCTTCTACGATCCAGCCGAGACCCGACGCAGCCTGGGCACCTATCTGATCCTCGATCACATAGACATCGCCCGCGAGGCGGGGCTGCCCCATGTCTATCTGGGCTACTGGGTCCCCGGCAGTCCAAAGATGGGCTACAAGGCCAGCTTCTCCTGCCTGGAAATCTACAAGAACGGGGTATGGCAGGATATCGGTGACCCCGAGGATCACACCGCCGAAACCCATCCGCTGTCGGTCGAACCCATCGCCGAACAAGTGGCCCGGATCAGCCTGCCCGACACGTTGATGATCAGGCCCTGACCGGCCCGCCGGGATCAACGTACAGATCGGGCGATCACCAGCCTTCTTTGCGCCCCTCGCCGACAGGCCCGCCTTTCCCCGTGGCCATAGCGCGTTCGGCATGGCGCCATTGCTGCGGCTGGAGAGGCGCCAGCCGGAACCGGACGCTTTGCACCGCCCCCCGTATCGGCTGAACCCATCACATTCCGTCCCGGCCAAACGGCCAGGGCGACAGGTCCCACACGCCGCCGGGGCTTATGCCAACGGCGTTCGGATAGCGAGCGGACAGATCATGCCGGCCCCGGCCCGTCATCACGCCCTGTTGCAGCGGCCTCGTCCGCCACGCATAACACACGTCAAACGGACAGAGGATCACCTCGATGAACGAGAGCCATGCAATAGACCCCGCTCTGTGGATCATGGGGGGCGCCATCCTGGTGCTCCTCCTCCTTTCGGCCTTTTTCTCCGGCTCGGAAACAGCGCTGACCGCCGCCTCACGGGCAAAGTTGCGTAACATGGCCCAGCATGGATCGAGAGGGGCCAGGGTCGCCCTGAAACTGACCGAGGACAGCGAACGTCTGATCGGCGGCATCCTGCTGGGCAACAACATGGTCAACATCCTGGCCACATCCTTGGCCACGTCCCTGTTCACCCGGACCCTGGGCGATTCCGGTGTGGCGGCCGCAACCCTGGTGATGACGGCGATGGTGTTGATCTTCTCCGAGGTGTTGCCCAAGACCTATGCGATCACCAACACCGAAACCGCCGCCGCCCGTGTGGCCACCCCCATCCGTGTGGTCACACAGGTGCTGGCCCCCGTGGTCGCCGTCGTCCAGGTCATCGTCCGCAGCGTACTGCGGCTGTTCGGCGTCACCATCGACCCCGACCGCAACGTCCTGTCCGTCCATGAAGAAATCGTCGGAGCCCTGCAACTGGGCCATTCCGAAGGCGTCGTCCACAAAGAGGATCGCGACCGGCTGCTGGGCGCGCTCGATCTGCGCGAGCGGATCGTCGAGGAAATCATGCGCCACCGCTCCAACATCGAGATGATCGACGCCGCCGCCTCACCGCAGGATGTGCTGCGCCAGGTCATCAACAGCCCCCACACCCGCCTGCCGGTGTTCCGCGGCCACCCCGAGAACATCATCGGGGTCATCCACGCCAAGGACCTGCTGCGCGCCGTCCATGCCCTGCTGGCCGATGACACCGAGGGCGGGCTGGAAGGCTTTGATTTCCTGGCTGTCGCGCGCAAACCCTATTTCGTGCCCGAGACGACAACCCTGGACGATCAGATGCGCCAGTTTCTTAAGCGGCAAACCCATTTCGCCCTGGTCGTCGATGAATATGGTGACCTGCAGGGGCTGATCACACTGGAAGATATCCTTGAGGAAATCGTCGGTGAAATCGCCGATGAATTCGACAATGCCGATGATGAGGCCATCGCCCAGGCCCCGGATGGCAAGTTCATCGTCGATGGCGCCATGACCATCCGCGATCTGAACCGCGCCCATGACTGGCAGTTGCCCGACACCGAGGCCAACACCGTCGCCGGGCTGGTCATCCACGAGGCCCAGATGATCCCCGTGCCCGGACAGGTCTTCGTCTTCCACGGAGTCCGCTTCGAGGTCGCGGCGCGGGAAAACAACCGCATCACCCAGATCAAGGTGTCCCCGGCCAAGCCCAAGAAAAATGCGGCGACGGGGTAAAACCCGGCGCGCGTGAAAGAGAACCTTAACGCCTCGGTGCGACAGTCATTCCGTCACGCGAGAGGACCGCGTGTCTCTTTCCTCCCTGTCGACTGGCCGCGTCCCCCGACGCGGCCTTTTTTTTCACCGTATTTTTTAAATTTGTGCAGTTGACGACACCCGGCAGACACCGTAGCGTCCCCAACCAATCCGGTCAGTCCGGCAGGGAGAAAAGGAATCCGAACAAGGATCCGAACAAAAAGGGCTCGCATCGGGCCCTTTTTGTTTCTTTTGACGACGTCTGGCTGACAGACGGCCGTGACCGTGATAGGCGGTCAAGTGAACGACCCGCGAAAACCCAACCACTCTCAGGAGCTTCTGAATGCACCGCATTCTTCTTCTCTCTCTTCTGCCCCTTTCCTCGGCAGTTTTCGCCATCACGCCAGCTCTGGCCCAGACCGCGCCAGACGCCACCGCCCTGACCGCCGAAGCGGCGACCCCCGAGGCAGCCCCTGCCGACACCATGGCACCGGACACGGCCAGCCCCGCCGATCCCCAGCCGGCAGAACAGCCCGCGCCTGAACAACAGGCCGCCCCGGTCCAAGCCGCCCCGCAGCTCCCCACCTCACGCGATGAGGCGGGGATCGGACAGACCTATCTGGCCGGCAGCTATGGGGACTGGTCGCTGCGCTGCATCCGGGTCGAACAACCGGCGGATATCTGCGAATTGCACCAGACCCTTGATGATGCCGACGGAACCCGGACCGCCGAGATCAACATCTTCCCCGTCCAGCAGGGCGAAGCGGTTGCCGGCGGCACCGTGGTCACCCCCCTGGAAACCCTGCTGACCCAGCGGGTGCGCCTGACGGTGGATAATGGCGAGACCAAGTCCTACCCCTTCGCCTTCTGCAGCCGCATCGGCTGTGTGGCCCAGATCGGGCTGACCGAGGCGGACCTGAACGCGCTCCGCCGTGGACGTGTTGGCCAGATGACCATTGTGCCGCTGGCCGCCCCCGATCAGGACGTGACGCTGGATGTCTCGCTGACCGGGTTCACCGCCGGCTATCAGGCCCTGGTCGAGGCAATCTCGGTCGACTGACATCAAAGACGCCGGGGGGTGTGCCCCCCGGCAGTTGCCTGGTGGCCCCAAGACAGTCAGCCAAGCAGCATCCATCCCGCGACACCGGCCAGCATCATACCGAAAAAGAGGTTCAGCTTGCGCGCATGCCCGTCATCGCGGAAGCGGGCCGCGATCCTGTCGCCAAGGATGGTCCAGGCGACAAAAGCCATCAGATTATTCAGTGTGAACAGCGTCGAAAGCACGATAACAGCCAGCCTTTCACCGGTATCCGTCGTTGTGAGAAACCGGGAAAACATCAGGGCGATGATCAGATACGCCTTGGGGTTCAGCACAAGCAGGATCACGCCCTCCGAAAAGCCGATCGGGGCGGCATCCGGGGCAGCGCTGATCGCACCTGAGCGCAGGCATCGCCAGGCCAGATAAAGAACATAGGCCGATCCGCCCCATTGGATCACGGTCAAAATCCGGGGCAGGCCCTGCAGCACCTCGGCAAACCCGAAACCGATGGCAACCGTCACGATCCACGTCGCGACATGATAGCCGGCATGCGCCGCCATGGTCGCGCGAAACCCGAACCGGGCGCCATTGGCCGCAAAAACCATGTTGCCCGGACCCGGGCTGTACGCGAACGGGAAAAGAAAGACGATCAGGGCAATCACCGGGTCAGACATGTTCGGCCTCATCTGCTGTGCGCTGAAATCAGCCTTGGACCGAAGGACCGGTCCGATCGACCCGTTTCTTGCGGTTACCTGACCGAAACGGTCCTTTTCCCCAATGCGACCACGCCACCAACCCGGGCCGTCAAGCGCTTGGAAAATCCCTTCAACATCGCTATGACCGCGCGGTCAGAGGAAGGAAGCCCCGATGCGCCGCACCAGTGTCACCCGCAGCACCGCGGAAACGGAAATCACCGTCACCGTCAATCTCGACGGTACCGGCGACTATGATAACCAGACAGGTGTCGGCTTTTTCGACCACATGCTGGATCAGCTTGGCCGCCATGCGATGATCGACCTGACCGTACGTGCCAAGGGCGATCTGCATATCGACGATCACCACACCGTGGAAGACACCGGCATTGCCATCGGTCAGGCCCTGGCCAAGGCCATGGGCGACAAGCGTGGCATCACCCGTTATGGATCCTGCCTGCTGCCCATGGATGATGCGCTGGTGCGCGCTGCGCTGGACCTGTCGGGCCGACCCTTCCTGGTCTGGAACGTGGACTTTCCGACCCAGAAGATCGGCCAGTTCGACACTGAACTGGTGCGCGAGTTCTTCCAGGCCCTGTCCACCCATGGCGGCATCACGCTGCATGTCGAGGCCCTGCACGGCATCAACAGCCACCACATCGCCGAGGCCGCCTTCAAGGCCGTGGCCCGCGCCCTGCGCGATGCGCTGGAAACCGATCCGCGCAAGGCCGATGCGATCCCGTCGACCAAGGGCGCACTGTAAGGCCATGGCAACGGTTCTGATCGACTATCAGTCGGGTAACCTGCACTCGGCGGAAAAGGCTTTTCAGCGCATGGCCCTTGAGGCCGGCACCGGGCCTGTCCTTGTCACCGACAACCCCGAGGCCGTGGTGCGGGCCGACCGTATCGTGCTGCCCGGCGATGGCGCCTTTCCGGCCTGCCGACGCGGGCTGGCCACCCATGCCGGGCTGTTCGAGGCGCTGGAAGAAGCCGCCCTGCGCCGCGCCGTGCCCTTCATGGGGATCTGCATCGGTATGCAGATGCTGGCCGATCAGGGCCATGAATATGAGGAAACCCCCGGCTTCGGCTGGATCGGCGGCCATGTGGAACGGATCACCCCCAGCGATCCGGCCCTGAAGGTGCCGCATATGGGCTGGAACGATCTGCGCCTTGATCGCCCCCATCCAGTACTGGCCGGGATCGACAGTGGCGATCACGCCTATTTCGTCCATTCCTACCAGTTCCGCACGGCCAACCCCGCCCATCTTCTGGCCCATGTCGACTATGGTGGGCCCGTCACCGCCATTGTCGGGCGCGACAACCTGATCGGCCTGCAATTCCACCCCGAGAAAAGCCAGGCCGCCGGTCTGCGCATGATCGCCAATTTCCTGACCTGGCAGCCCTGAGCATCCATCTTTCCCGGAGACCCCCATGATCCTCTTTCCTGCCATCGACCTCAAGGACGGCCAGTGCGTCCGACTGCTCAAGGGCGAAATGGACAAGGCCACCGTGTTTGGCGATGATCCTGCCGCTCAGGCCCGCAGTTTCGTTCAGGCCGGGTGCCAATGGTTGCATCTGGTGGATCTGAACGGGGCCTTTGCCGGTCAACCGGTCAACGGCGCGGCGGTTGAGGCGATCCTGGCTGCCGTGAACGTGCCGGTGCAACTGGGTGGTGGGATCCGCGACATGGCGACGATCGCACGCTGGCTGGACCGCGGTGTGCATCGCGTCATCCTCGGCACGGTTGCCGTCGAACAGCCCGAGCTGGTCGAAGAGGCCGCCCGCACCTGGCCCGGCCGGGTTGCGGTAGGGCTGGATGCCCGCAATGGCCGGGTTGCCACACGTGGCTGGGCCGAGGAAACCGAGCATATGGTAACCGATCTGGGCAAGCGTTTCGAGGATGCCGGCATCGCCGCAATCATCTACACCGATATCGACCGCGACGGGGCGATGCAGGGGCCGAACATCGGGGCCACGGCCGCGCTGGCCCGGCATGTTTCGGTGCCGGTGATTGCCTCGGGGGGGGTGTCCTCGCTGGCGGATCTGATTGCCCTGCGCGATTGCGGGGCGCCGATTGCCGGGGCGATCTCGGGCCGGGCGCTCTATGATGGGGCGCTGGATCTGCAAGAGGCGCTGGCTGCGCTGGGGGCGGAGTAACCGGATGCTGAAGACCCGCATCATCCCCTGCCTCGACGTCAAGGACGGCCGCGTCGTCAAAGGCGTCAACTTCGTTGATCTGATCGACGCTGGCGATCCGGTCGAGGCCGCCCGTGCCTATGACGCCGCCGGCGCCGATGAGCTGTGCTTTCTGGACATCAACGCCACCCATGAAAACCGCGGCACGATGTATGATCTGGCCACCCGCACGGCCGAGCAATGCTTCATGCCGCTGACCATCGGCGGCGGCGTCCGCACCCCCGAGGATGTGCGCGCCCTGCTGCTGGCCGGGGCTGACAAGGTCAGCTTCAACTCGGCCGCCGTCGCCGATCCCGATGTCGTCGCCCGCTCTGCCGATCGCTTCGGCAGCCAGTGCATCGTCGTGGCCATTGATGCCAAGACGGTCGCCCCCGGTCAGTGGCAGATCTTCACCCATGGCGGGCGCCGCCCCACCGGCATCGATGCGGTGGAATTCGCCCGGCTGGTGGTGGAGAAAGGCGCGGGCGAGATTTTGCTGACCTCCATGGATCGGGATGGCACGCGGGCCGGCTTCAACCTGCCCCTGACCCGGGCCATCGCCGATGCGGTGCCGGTGCCGGTGATCGCCTCGGGCGGGGTTGGCACGCTGGATCACCTGGTCGAGGGCGTGACCGAGGGCCATGCCAGCGCCGTTCTGGCGGCCTCGATCTTCCATTTCGGTGATTTCACCATCGCCG
>JBKDZR010000147.1:0-15382 GCA_047971485.1 Qingshengfaniella sp.
GCCCCTGACCTGGCCTGTGGTTCGGGGCAGGGCATCTAGGACGATCTGATACATCATGTGAAAGGTAAGGACATGACACCTTCTGTCAAAGACAAGGTCTGCATCATCACCGGATCTGACAACGCATGCCCGAGGTACACCAAACCGGTACTCAGTTTTGTGCAACATGCTCTAAGAATGCCAATGGCCTCGGGACCTGGCCGTCTTCGTCCCAGACCGCTGGCCTGCTCTGCCGCTTGCGCCACTTCGCGACCGTCTTGGGGGTGATGCCCAGCTCCCGGCTCAGCTCCCCGATCGAATCTTGAGATCGCTGTATCGCTGCTCTGATCGCATGCGTGGTCGTAGCCCTGCCGTGACGAATTTGGCCCATGATGCTTCCGTCCATTCCAACGAAAGGATCACAGCATCAAACCCTGGGATCAAACAACTACAACGACGGCACAGGTTCGCGTTCCCAGGGGGGCGTGGCGAAATCGGCCTTCAACGCATCCAGCAGTGCGGCCACCTCGGGGCGGCGCATCTTGTTACTGGGGACCATTGCCTTGAACCACAAGGGGGATATCGGGAAATCGGGCATCAGGGGGATCAGGTCCCCGCGTTTCAGTTCCTCTTGCACCAGGAATTCCGGTGCAATGGCGATGCCCACGTGGCGCTTGGCGGCGAAATGCAGCAGCCGGCTGTCATTCACCGTCATCACCGAATTCACCACCACCGACAGGGGGCCACTGGCGCTTTCGAATTGCCACACATGCCCGGCGGCCACATAGACGATACAGCGATGGCGCGTCAGGTCGCCCGGGGTGGCGGGGGTGCCGTGACGATCCAGATAATCAGGGGTGGCGATCAGCACGCGCGGATAAGGGCAGAGCGGCGTTTCCACGACACTGGCATAGGATTGCGGCAGAGCCCCCAGGGCCAGGTCAAAGCCTTCCTCCAACGGATTAACAGAGCGGTCGATCAGCATCAGTTCGGTGGTGATGGCGGGGTTCTCGGCCTGAAACCGGGCGACGGTGCGGCCAGCGAACAGCGTGCCCAGCGTGGTCGGGGCCTTGATCCGCAGATGCCCGGCCAGTCCCTGCGCCGTCGGCTTTTCGCCGGCCAGAACGTCCTCAAGCTGTGCGATCAGCAGCAGCAGCCGTGGCCGCAGACGTTCGGCCTCGGAGGTCAGGGTCAGGGCGCGGGTCGAGCGCAGAAAGAGCCGGGTTTTCAGCTGATCTTCCAGCCGCCCAACCCGTTTGGTGATCATTGAGGGGGCAACCCCCATTTCCCGCGCTGCGGCGGAAAAGCTGCCGGCCCGGGCGGTGGCCAGAAAGGCCTTGATATCGAGAAGCGAGCTCATGGATGCCATTGCGGTCGCCGGTGGGGGCGGAGGAAAGGGACCGGTGCCGGCCCTTCCCCCGCGCCAGGGGGATCAGCCGGTCAGACCTTCGGCGGCCATGGCGGCCTGCACCGCCGGACGTTCGGCAACGCGGGCCCGCAGGGCTTCGATCTTTGGGAAGGCGGACAGATCATGGCCGAGCATCCCTGACCAGTTGGTGACCGTGAACAGATAGGCATCCGCCGGGGTAAAGGTGGCGCCGATCAGATAGGCGCGCCCATCCGACAGCGTGTTTTCCAGCCAGCCCAGCTTGGCATTCAGGATCTCGATCTGCGCGGCCTTGGCGGCCTCGGTGATCGCGGGATTGAAGAAGGGCGAATAGGATTTGTGAACCTCGCTGGAGATATAATTCAGCATCTCCTGCATCCGGGCCCGTTCTACCGTGCCCGCAGCGGGGACCAGATCCGTCATGCCGGCGCTGTCGGCAACATATTGCATGATCGCCACACCCTCGGTCAGCACTGTGCCGTCGTCCAGCGCCAGGGCAGGTACCGCGCCCTTGGGGTTGATCTGGCGGAAATCGGTGCCGCTGGCCGTGGTCTTGGCGCGAATGTCGGTCAGTTCGATGTCAAAGGGCGCGCCCACTTCGCGCAGGGTGATGTGCGAGGCCAGGGAACAGGCGCCGGGCGAATAGTAGAGCTTCATGTCATGTGTCCTATGCTGGGGCAACAGGACAGACCGGGGCCCGCCTGTCGCATGGACCCGAGCGCCACGTAGATGCGCCGGGCGGTTGTGATATCCGATTGGTAGCCCGCGTTGACCGGGCCGACCAGCGGATTCCGTGTTCGGGCTGGCTATTCGGCGGCCAGCCCGGCTGCGCCCTGACCCGTCTGCGGTGTGTCGTGGATGGTAAGGATAGGGTCCTCGCGCCGGGGACGGAGGGGACGCACATAGGTGTGGTAGAGCGCCGGCACCCCGATCAGTGTGAGGAGCGAGGCAAAGCCCAGCCCGGCCATGATGCTGACGGCCATCGAGGCAAAGAAACTGTCGCTGAGCAATGGGGCCATGCCCAAAATCGTCGTGGCGGCGGCCAGCATGACAGGGCGCAGACGGCTGATCGAGGCGGCAACGATGGCGTCTTCTTGCGGCAATCCGGCTTCGTCCTTTTGGGCGTCGATTTCTTCAACCAGAACAATGGCGTTCTTGATCAGCATGCCCGACAGGCTGAGCAAACCCAGAAGCGCGGTGAAGCTGAAGGGCAGGCCGGTGAACAGCAGCCCCAGTCCGACACCGGTGACGGCCATGGGCACCACCGTCCAGATGACGGCCGTCTGGCGCAGTTTGCCGAACAGCAGGACGGTCAGCAGGAACATCGTGCCGAAGGCCAGTGGCATTTGCCGGCCAAGGCTGGCCTGGGCGTCGCTGGCGCTTTCGAATTCGCCCCCCCATTCCATGCGGTACCCGGGGGGCAGGGGCATGGCCTCGATCGCGCTGCGGACCTCGGTGAAGGCCTCGGGGGGAAGAACGTCCGGGGCGGTAAAGGCCTGGACGCTGATCGTCGGCTGGCGGTCGCGGCGCTGGATCAGTGTGTCGCGCATCATCGGAACAAAGCCATCCAGTACCTGCGCAAGGCTGGTATAGCGGTCCGGGATAGGGGCATGGATCGGCTGGTCGATCAGTTCGGTGCCGGGGACCTGTTCGGCACGCGGGGTGCGCAGGACGATCGGGATCAGCCGGTCGCCTTCCCGCACGACACCGGCACGGATGCCATCCGTGGCCAGGGCGATGGCCTGGGCCACATCGCTGCGCACAATGCCAAGCGCACCGGCGCGTTCGGTTGCGAAAATGGGTTGGGCGCTGATCTCACGCTCGCGCCAGTCGGTCCGCTCGGTTTGCAACAGGTCCGTTTCGGTGATCAGGATCTGGCGCGCCTCTTCGGCCAGACGGCGCAGCATGGCCGGGTCCGGCCCGGAAAAGCGCATCTCGACATCGGCCCCAACCGGTGGCCCGTAGATCAGTTGCTGGACCCGGGTTTCGGCCCAGGGCAAGGCCTGTGCCGCATGGGCGGACAGGGCATCCCGCAGGTCGGGGATCTGGGTGGCGTCCTGCACGCGGATCACCAGTTGCCCCCAGGACGGATCCGTATCGGCGGGCATGTAGGTCAGCAGAAAGCGCGACATGGGCGATCCTGCCGTAGCGGTGACGGATACGACCTCGGGGCGGGTGTGCAGCCAACTGGTCAGCGTGTCCAGATCCGCGGCCGTGGCGTGGATATTGCCGCCTTGGGCCGCCTTGTAGTTCAGATAGACCAGCGGTGTGGTGGCGGGCGGAAAGAACTGCTGACGCACAAAGCCCATGGCCCCGACACCGGCGATGGTCGATCCGATCAGCAGGGCGATGACCAGCCAGCGCAGTTTCAGGGCTGTCCGCACCATCCGTCCATAGTTGCGGAAAAAGACGTTGTCATAGGGATCAGCGGCGCCGTCGGGGGCCCCGACGACAAAGAAATAGCTGGCCAGCAGCGGCGTGGCCGTGATCGCCAGCAGCCAGGACAGCAGCAGCGAAATGCCGATCACCGCAAAGAGCGAGAAGAGGAACTCGCCGGAACTGTCCGGGCTCAGCCCGATCCCGGCAAAGGCCATGATGCCGATGACCGTGGCCCCCAGCAGGGGCGCCTGGGTTTTGCGGGCAACCTCTTCTGCCGCGGCGCTGGCGCGTCGCCCCCGCCGCATCTCGACCTGCATGCCCTCGGCGACGACGATGGCATTATCGACCAGCATCCCCATGGCGATGATCAGGGCGCCCAGGCTGATCCGTTCGACCTTGATGCCGAAGAGGTTCATGAAGAAGAACGTGAAGCTGACCGTCAGCAGCAACGAGCCCCCGACCACCACGGCCGCGCGCCAGCCCATGAACAGGGCCAGCACACCGACAACGACACCGACCGATACCGCAAGGCTGACGATGAAGGTCTTGTTCGCGGCATCGACGACGCGGTGTTGTTCGTAGATCGGGGCCAGGGTGACGCCGACGGGCAGCAAGGGCGCGATCTGGGCCAGCCGCGCCTCGACCCGGGCGCCGACCGTGACAATGTTCTGGCTGGTCAGCCCGGCGATACCCAGGGTAAAGGCCTCGGCCCCGTCATGGCGGAGGATCTGGCGGGGGGTCTCGATCCGGCCGCGGCTGACATCGGCGATATCGGCCAGGTTCATCACTTCGCCCTGATGGCCGAAACTCAGCGCCGCGATTTCACCGACACTGCCGTCGGGGCGCGGCGCTTCGATCCGCAGGTTTGCGCGCGGGCCGTTCAGCGCGCCGGTCGGTGTAACCGCATCGGCCCCTGCGACGGCACCCAGCATCACGCTGGGTGGAACGCCCAGCTGGGTAATGACCTCGGCTGCCGGTTCGATGAAGATCGCCTCTTCGGGCAGGCCGCGCAGTTCGACATTGGCGACGCCCGGGACTGTGGCCATTTCCCGACGCAGGAACCCGGCGATATCGTGGATCTCGCGATCCGTATATCCCGGTGCGGTGACCGCATAGAGCAGCCCGTAGACGTCGCCATAGGCATCGTTGACGATCGGGGCCTGGGATCCGGGGGGCAGGGCGGGGGCGGCGTTTTCCACCCGGTCGCGCAGGTCATCCCAGATCTGGGCCAGTTCCTGGCCGCCAAAAGTGTCGCGGATATTGACCTCGATCACTGAAACGCCCGGGGTGTTGGTCGAGGTGATGTAATCGACCTCGCCCATCTGCTGGATCTCGGCCTCCAGCACATCCGAAACCTCGGTTGCCACCTCGGCGGCGGTGGCCCCTGGATAGAGGGTGATGACCAACGCAGATTTCAGTGTAAAAACAGGGTCTTCCAGTTTGCCAACGCCAAGATATCCCGCCGCACCCCCGAGCAGGCAAAACAGCATCAACAGCCATGTGTAGAGCGGTCGTTGGATGGCGCAGCGGGCGATTTTCATGGGCGTTACTCGGTCCGGGTGAGAAGGCCGGTGAAGCGGGTCACGGCCTGGCCATCGGCCAGAAGATGGGCGCCGGCCACGACGATTTCGTCACCCGGGGTCAGCCCCTCGACAGCGACGCGGCTGCCGCCGGGCAGGCTGATCCTGACCGGGACATGGCGGGCGATCAGGGTGCCGTCCTCATCGCGGACGGCAACCACGACGGTCTGGCCCGAGGGCAGGGTGGCGATGGCATCGGGGGCGATGAAGATCGGCGCATCCGGCCGGTGCAGGCTGGCCCGTACGGTCACAGCCCGCCCGGGGATCAGCGCGGCGGCCTCGGCCGGATCCGTCACGGCCAGTGAGATCGCGTAGCTTTGCCCGATCTCACCCGTCTCGGCCCGGAATTCCCGGAAGCTCAGCACAAGTGGCCGGTCACGCCCGGTCAGGTGGCCTTCGAACCGGATGTCGGGCAGGGCGTCGACATGTTGCAGCAGTCGTTCGGGCAGGTTGAACTGAACCCGTGTCTCGGACATGTCGTGCAGGCGCAAGACCGGCTGGCCCGGGGTGATCATGGACTGGATCGGGGCGATCCGATCGGCAACCAGGGCATCGAAGGGCACGATCAGGCGTGAATCGGCCAACGCCTCTTCGGCCTCTTCCAGCGCCACTTGGGCCAGATCGCGTGCGGTGGCCGCATCCGCCGCCTGAACGGCCGAGGCGACACTGCGTGCGGCTAGCGCCTCGGCGCGGGTCAGGTCGCGCTCGGCTTGGGCCAGGGCCAGTTCCGCGCGCCGAACTGCCCGCTCGAAGGGGGCTGGGTCAAGCTGGGCGACGAACGTGCCGGCAGGCAGCCGCTGGCCTTCGGGGGCATCCAGGGCGATCAGGCGGCCCCCGACCTCAAAGGCCAGATCTACCGTGTCGATGGCTTGGACCTGGCCAAAGAACTGCCGTGTCTCATGGGTGCCGCTATGGGTGATCTGAAGGGTCCGCACGGGGACCGGCGCAACGGTCTGGGCCAGGGCCGGCATCACGGCCATTACCGCCGCCAGGACCAGCGGGGCGCAGAAACGATATGTCATTCTGGATCTCCGACCTTCTTTACATTGCAACTGATCGGTCGAGCCGGTGGGTACGAAAGGGGGATCACAGAGTCAATCAAGCATCGCGTGATTAAATCCGCGATATTTCGACATGTTTATGTGCGATTTTGCAGTGTTGTATGTCCCAAAGGAGGTGCAGTCGGCCAGAGGTGGGACAGGGCAATGCGCTGAATGCATGGCCCGAAGGCCATGATATCCGGCTGGATGTCTTTCGCCTGCTGATCCAGGCTGGGCCCAAGGGCATGGCCGCCGGTGAGATCGCCGCAACGCTGGGGGTTCGGGCGAACACCCTGTCCAACAACCTGACGATCCTCAGCGCGGCCGATCTGGTGCGTGCCGCGCGTGAGGGCCGCTCAATCCGCTATTTCGCGCAGATGGATACGATGCGCGACCTGCTGGCCTTTCTGATGCAGGATTGCTGTGGCGGCCAGCCCGATCTGTGCCAACCCGTTCTCGACCAAATCGCCTGTAGCTGCTGAGGTTGCCATGCCCGATCCCCTCTATAATGTCCTGTTTCTCTGCACGGCCAACTCGGCCCGATCAATTATCGCAGAAACTATCCTGAATGCGCGCGGGCAGGGCCGCTTTCGGGCTTTTCCCGCCGGCTCGCATCCGGGGGGCACGGTTCATCCCATGGCTTTGCATCTGTTGGAACGGCAGGGCCATGACACTGCCGGGCTGCGGTCGAAAAGCTGGGATGAGTGGGCGACACCCGGTGCTCCGCCGCTGGATTTCGTCTTTACCGTTTGCGACAATGCCGCCGGTGAGGTTTGCCCGATCTGGCCGGGTCAGCCGATGACCGCCCATTGGGGCCTGCCCGATCCTGATCCAGAGCTATGGCATCTTCGCCATCGCCTATGGTGCGGCCTTCGCCCTGCGCGTGCCGCACCGGATCGCGGCGCCCTGCGCGATGATTGGCACGTCGAACTTCTTTGAACTGGCGGTGGCCGTGGCGATCAGCCTGTTTGGCCTGAACTCGGGCGCGGCGCTGGCCACCGTCGTCGGCGTGCTGGTCGAAGTGCCGGTGATGCTGTCGCTCGTCGCCTTCGCCAACCGCACCCGCACACGTTTCCCGGAGGGTTCATGATCGTCATCCACCATAACCCCGCCTGCGGCACCTCGCGCAATGTGCTGGCGATCATCCACGCCTCGGGCGCCGAGCCGGTGATTATCGACTATCTGACCGAAGGCTGGACACGCCCGCAGCTTCTGGCGCTGTTCGCCGCCGCGAACCTCACCCTTCGGCAGGCGCTGCGCGAGACGAAATCACCGGCGGCGGAGCTGGGCCTGCTGGAAGACGGTGTCAGCGACGACACCATCCTTGATGCGATGATCGCCTATCCGGTGCTGGTCAACCGGCCCATTGTCGCCAGCCCCAAGGGTGTGCGCCTCTGCCGTCCATCCGAGGCGGTGCTACCGCTGCTGGACCGCCCGCCCGTGGGGCCGCTTTACAAGGAAGACGGCCAGATGATCCTGAATGAAAAAGGGTGAGATCGTTGCCTGAGCTGCCGACTATCGACGCCGATTGCTTCCACCCGATCAACCCGGACCACCTGTTCCCGGCCACGCGCAGCACCCATCCGCCGCGCATCCTGCTGCTCTATGGATCGCTGCGGGATCGTAGCATGTCGCGCTTCGCCGCCGAGGAAGCCGCGCGCATCCTGACCGCCTTTGGCGCTGAAACCCGGCTGTTCGATCCCCGTGGCCTGCCGCTGGTCGATGAGACCTCTGCCGACCACCCCAAGGTGACGGAACTGCGCGATCTGGTGACATGGTGCGAGGGCATGGTCTGGTCCTCGCCCGAACGTCACGGTGCGATGACCGGGCTGATGAAGACGCAAATCGACTGGATCCCCCTGTCGCTTGGCGGTGTGCGCCCGACACAAGGCAAGACGCTGGCGGTGATGCAGGTTTGCGGCGGCAGCCAAAGCTTCAACACCGTGAACCAGCTGCGCATCCTTGGCCGCTGGATGCGTCTTCTGACCATCCCCAACCAATCCTCGGTCGCCCGCGCATGGGATGAATTCGACGATGAGGGGCGCATGAAGCCGTCGCCATACTACAACCGGATCGTGGATGTGATGGAGGAACTGACCCGCTTCACCTGGCTCACCCGCGACATTCGCGATCATCTGGTGGACCGCTATTCCGAACGCGTCGAAAGCCACGAGAAACTATCGCTAAGGGTGAATCAGCCCAAGGCGGTGTAAAGCGGTCCCAATCAAGCCCCCGTCACGGTCGGAATGCGCGGCGAGGTGGCGTTCTGCTGTACCCGGGCGGCTACCGCGACGACCAGCGCCTGGGCCAGGCACATCGGTGCGGCAAGTGAGCGGGAGAACGTGTAATCATGTTCCGGCACCGCGAACAGCACATCCGCGCTTTTGGCAAAGGGGGACAGGCTGCTGTCTGAAATGGCAACGATCGGCACGGCGCGGCGGGCGGTTTCCTCGGTGATGCTGACCACCTCATGCGCGTAAAAGCGGAACGAGACGACGAACAGCACATCCCTGGGGCCGATCGTGCGCGCCATATGGGTGGCCAGCCCGCCCCCGGGATCCAACAGGACACAGGTCTTGCCCACCATCGTCAACACATAGCGCATCAGGTCGACTACCGCGGCCGAGCGCAACTGCCCCAGAAGGTAGATCGTCTCGGCCCTGTGCAGAAGATCCACGGCCTGTGCCAGCTGATCCTGGTCAATCTCTTCCAGCAACCCGTGCAGCGATGCGATATCGCGGACCACCAGATCGCGGAGAAAGCCGAATTCGGAATGATCCGTGCGCGCGCTGAGCTCGCTGCCAAGCGCCTTGACCCGCGCCTCAAAGCCCGGCGCGGCCGTGGCCAGGCGCTTCTGAAACAGGGCCTGCAATTCCTTGAACCCGCGATAGCCCAGGGACTGGGCAAAGCGCACGAAGCTGGAGGCATGGATCCCGCAGCGTTCAGCGATGGCATTGACCGAATGCACCGCAACATCATTGGGGCTCTGGGTCAGAAAAACCGAGATTTTCTGGTAGGTTTTGCTCATCTGATCGTGGCGGGCGTGGATCAGGCGGATCAGCTCCTCGTAATCCTGTGGAACGTCCTGCGGCGGTGTCGGTGTCGGCATGGCGGATCTCCTTGTCCGATCATGCAATAAATATTGCGGCCCTGAAAGCGGCGATGTCAGACCGACAGCCAGGCGCGCTGCCGGGATGAGGCCTGAATCCGTTCGACCAGGGTTTGGATCCGGGCGCCCTTGCGAAAGTTGAACGGCTCGGGCGCCGTGCCGGCGAGAGCGTCCAGAAATCCGGCGACCTCGATGGCCTTGAGATCGTTGAAGCCGATCTGGTGACCGGGTGCGACGCAGAAGCGGCCATAGGGCGTATGGGCCGGGCCAGCCTCGATCCGGCGAAAGCCGCGCCGCCCCTCGGGGTCGTCGTAGGTGAAGAAATGAAGCTCGTTAAAGCGTTCTTGGCTAAAGGCCAGCGCACCTTTCGAGCCATAGACCTCGAAATCGTGCTGCATGCTGCGCCCGGTGGCGATCCAGTTGCCTTCGATCGAGCCGGACGCGCCATTTTCGAACCGCACAAAGGCGCGGCCTACATCGTCCACCGTGATCTGTTTGGTCCCGCCTTTGCCGTCGGGGCGTTCGGAGATCATCGTGACGCAATCGCCCATGACCTCGGTGATCGGGCCCAGCAGGTATTCGGCCGTCGCCAGCGCGTGCGAGCCGATATCGGCCAAGGCACCGCCGCCTGCTGGATCGTGGCGGAAGGTCCAAGGGCCGTTGGCGTCGGCCATGTAATCCTCGGCGTGCAAGCCGCGATAGCCGCGGATTTCGCCCAGTTCGCCGCCCGCAATCATCTCGCGCGCGAGGGACAGCATGGGGTTGCATAGGTAGTTGAACCCGACCTGTGTTTTGCGCCCGGCGGCCTCGGCGGCGTCCGCCATCTCCAGCGCATCGGCAGCCAAAGGGGCCAACGGTTTTTCGCAATAGACGTGTTTGCCTGCGGCGATGGCGGCCAGTGCCATTTCCTTGTGCAAGGCGTTCGGCGCGGTGATGTCGATCACGTCGATCTCGGGGGTGTCGATCAGGCTGCGCCAGTCCGAGGTGGCATTGGCAAAGCCGAAATCGGCGGCGGCGCGTGCGGCGGCCTCGTCGGAGATGTCGGCCAGTGTGTGCAGCTCGATCTCCATGGGTAGGTCAAACACCTTGGCGGCGGTGGCGAAGCCGAACACATGGGCCTTGCCCATAAAGCCTGAGCCGATCAGGCCGATGCGAAGTTTGGGTTTATCGGGCATCGTGGGTCTTTCTGTTCACAACAAGATCGGGGTCGATGGCCCCGTCCAAAAAGGTCAAAGCATTCTCGATAGATGAGATAGCCATACGTTGCCCGCATTCGTCGGTCAGCCCGGCAATGTGAGGGGAAAGCACCACATTATCCTGCCCGGCGAAGGGAAAATCTGGGCCGGGGGGTTCGTCGTCGAACACGTCCAGTCCGGCGGCGAAAATCTGACCTGAACGCAGGGCTTCGGACAGGGCCGCTTCGTCCACCACGCCACCGCGGGCAGCGTTCACCAGAACCGAGCCGGGGCGCATTTTGGCCAGCCGCTCGGCGTTGAGCAACGGCTCTTTGCCGCGTGGTATATTCAGGGTGACGATGTCGGCCCAAGCAAGGGCTTCGTCCAGATCGGCGGCGGCGGACACGGGGCCTTTGGGCCAGCCGCGTGCCTCAAGAAACGGGTCGTAAGCGTTGATGTTCAGGTCGAACCCTTGGGCCATGCGGGCGATATGCTGCCCGATCCGGCCATAGCCGATGATCAAGAGGCGTTTGCCGCTGATCTCACGCGCCTCCATTCGGTTGCGCCAGCTCCATTGTGCCGGGTCCCTCACCGCGTGATCGGCGCGCAGCACGGATTTCGAGGCGGCGAGGATCATCATCATCGCATGTTCTGCGACGGAGATGGAATTCACATCCCCGACGATGGTCAGCCCGATGTTGCGGGCGTTCAGAGCCTCCAGATCGACGGAATCGTAGCCAACCCCATGACGCGACACGACCTTGAGCCGTTCGGCTTTGGCAATCGTCGCGGCGGTAAGCGGCTGGGTGCGGATCACCAGCGCGTCGGCTTTGTGGATCAGCGGGGCGTAAGAGGGTTCCGAGACCTCCTCGACATAATCCACGGTGATGCCCCGGCTAGGAAGTTCGGCCAGCAAGGCCTCGCCCGCCGGATGCAGTTTGCCTGCGACAAGCAGATGGGTCATCGCGTGCCCCCTTTCGCCTCCGTCACCAGAGTGCGCCATTCGGCCACCGAGGCCCCGGCCGCCGTGGCCAGTAGACGGCTGTCACCCGAGACGGTCAGCAAGTCGAACCCCCAGTCGATCGCCCGGGCCGCATAGGCGGGGGTGCCGCAATGCAGGCAGGCCATCAGCCCGTTGCGGTCGCAGGCGGCGGCGATCCGGCGGATCAGGTCGATCAGTTCGGGTTCCTCGCGGTCGAACCCCGGTGGCAGGCGTCCCTCCTGTGTGCCCAGGGTCAGATCGGCCGGTCCGATATAAATCCCGTCCAGCCCCGGTGTGGCGGCGATGGCCTCCAGATTTGCCACCCCTTCGCGGGTTTCGATCATCGCCAGGGCCAGCACCTGGTCATTGGCCTCGGGGCCGTACCCGCCATAGGCGATCGCGGCCCGGGTCGGCCCAAAGCTGCGCTGCCCGGTCGGAGGATAACGCATGAAGCTGACGAATTCCGCTGCTTCTTCAGCGGAATTGATCATCGGACAGATGATCCCCTGGGCGCCGGCATCCAGGGCCTTCATCACGATGCCGGGTTCGCGCCAGGGCACCCGTGCCAGGGGCGTCACCCCCGAAGCGCGCAGGGCCTGCAACATGCCCAGGGCATCGCGATAGTCCAGCGCGCCGTGCTGGATGTCGATGGTCAGGCTGTCATAGCCCTGCGCGGCCATGATCTCGGCGGTAAAGGCACTGCCGATTGACAGCCATCCGTTCAGGATCGGCCGGCCCGCGCTGTGCATGTGTTTCAATTTGTTCTCGAACATTCCGGCGCCTTTCCGTTTGGGGCGGTCCGGGGCGGGGCCGTGACGGCGCCCGGGGCGGCATGCATCACACGGATGCGGCCCGCACCCGATGGGGCGATCCTCATGGCGGCTTCCTCCCTGACCTTGTTTTCCCAGGTCAGTGCAATGATCGTTGCAAAATTCTTGCATTGTCAATCTGTATTTCCTAAATTGACCCGGACATCTTCGCGGGAGGAGGCGGACATGACATCCGGAACCGTGCGCCTGACCATGGCCCAGGCCCTTGTCAGATACCTTTGCAACCAGTTCACAGAGATCGACGGGGAACGGGTGCCCCTGTTTGCCGGGCTGTTCGGCATCTTCGGGCATGGCAATGTGACCTGCCTGTCCGAAGCGCTGGAACAGGTGCAGGATCAGCTGCCGACCTGGCGCGGGCAGAATGAGCAATCCATGGCTCTGGCCGCCATCGGCTTTGCCAAGGCAAAACGCCGGCGCCAGATCATGATCGCGGCCAGTTCCATCGGACCGGGGGCGACCAACATGGTGACGGCGGCCGGGGTGGCGATGGCGAACCGTCTGCCGGTGTTGTTGCTGGCCGGTGATACCTTTGCCAACCGGCTGCCGGACCCGGTGCTGCAACAGGTTGAACATTTCGGCAATCCGACGGTCACGGTCAACGACGCGTTCAAGCCGGTGGTGCGGTATTGGGACAGGATCACGCTTCCCGAACAGATCATCGGGTCGCTGCCGCAGGCGGTGGCGACGATGCTGGATCCGGCCGATTGCGGCCCGGCCTTTCTGGCCCTGTGTCAGGACACGCAGGAAAAGGCCTTTGATTATCCCGAAGTCTTTTTTGAGCCCAAAGTCTGGACCATCCCGCGCCCGCGCCCCTCGCGCGATGCGGTGGAAAAGGCCGTCGAGATTCTGAAAGGCGCCCAAAAGCCGCTGATCATTGCGGGCGGCGGCGTGCGCTATGCCCAAGCCGAAAACGCGGTGGCCGACTTTGCGGCCAAGCGCGGTATTCCAGTGGTGGAAACCATCGCGGGCAAGGGCGGGCTGACCCATGATCACCCGGTGCATGCAGGCCCCATTGGAATCGTCGGCTCGACCAGTGCCAACGCTTTGGCCGCCGAGGCCGATGTGGTGTTGGCCATTGGCACCCGGCTTCAGGACTTCACCACTGGATCGTGGACCGCGTTCTCGCCCGAGGCGCAATTCGTTTCGGTCAACGCGGCGCGATTCGATGCAGTGAAACATCGGGCGCATTCCGTAGTGGGCGACGCGTTGGAAACCGTGGCCGACCTCGACGCGGGCCTTGGCGATTGGGCGGCTCCTGCCGATCTGATGCCACATGCCAAAGCGCTCTTTGCCGAGTGGAACGACATTCTTGACGGGCACCAAGCGGCCCCCGCTGAAGAGGTGGTGCCCTCCTATGCGCAAGTCATCGGCGTCATGAACAAGGTGGCTGCCCCCAATGACACGCTGATCGGCGCGGCGGGGGGCACCCCGGGCGAGATCACCAAGAACTGGCGGGTCAAGGATCCCAATACCTTTGATTGCGAGTTCGGCTTTTCCTGCATGGGCTATGAAATCGCGGCGGGTTGGGGCTGTGCCATGGCCCAGCAGGGGCCGGGCACCCCGGGGGGAACGCCCTTCGTTCTGGTGGGGGATGGCACCTATCTGATGATGAACTCGGACATCTATTCTGCCGTTCTGACCGGCCATAAGATGATCGTGGTGGTGGCGGACAATGGCGGATTTGCGGTGATCAACCGCTTGCAGCAATTCAAGGGCGTGCCGGGGTTCAATAACCTGCTGACCGATTGCCGTGTCCAGAACCGCAATGATCCGCGTCATGTCGATTTCGCCGCCCATGCCGCGTCGATGGGGGCGCACAGCCGCCATGTGACCAGCCTGGCAGAACTGGAAGAGGCGCTTGTCTGGGCCAAGGGTAATGACACGACGACGGTGATCTCGATCGTGTCGGATGCCTGGACCTGGGTGCCCGGCGATGCCGATTGGGACGTGGGCGTGCCCGAGGTCTCGACCCTCGGGCAGGTACGTGAGGCGCGCAAGGCGCAAGACGCGATCCGCGCCCGCCAGCGCATCGGGGTATAGTGATGAAGGCCCGGCTGGGGATCGCCCCTATCGCGTGGTGGAATGACGATCTGCCCGAACTGTCCGACGATGTCACCTTGGAGGAGTGCTTGCGCCAGGCCGCGCAGGCGGGCTTTACCGGGATGGAAACCGGCCGCCGGTTTCCCATGGATATGGGCGAATTGGGGCCGGTTCTGAACCGTCACGGGATGTCCGTCTGTGGTGGCTGGTTTTCCGGTCAGATACTGGACGGCGATATCGAGGCGGAAAAGGACCGCATTGCCCGCCAGATGACCTTTTTCAAGGCGGCTGGTGCCCCGTGCATCGTATATGGCGAAACCGCACGCTCGATCCAGGGTGAGCGGCATGTCCCCCTGGCGGACAAGCCCGTGCTCAGCCCCCCTGAGATGGAGGCCTATGGCCGCAAGATCAGCGATTTCGCCGATTGGTGCGCGGGGCAGGGAATGCCACTGTCCTATCACCATCATATGGCGGCGGCGATTGAGACCGAGGACGAGTTGGACCAGTTCATGGCGGTCTCTTCGGTGCCGCTTTTGTTCGACGCGGGGCACATGCATTTCGCGGGTGGCGATTGCCTGCGGGTGATCGAGAACCACCATGGCCGCATCACCCATGTGCACACCAAAGACATCCGCCAATCGGTGATCGACGGGCTGGACCGCAGTTCTGAAAGCTTTCTCGATGCGGTGGTCAAAGGCGTCTACACTGTGCCGGGCGATGGTGATCTGGATTTCGAGGCGATTGTCAAAGCGCTGGCGGCCAAGGGCTATGAAGGCTGGTTCGTGGTCGAAGCCGAGCAGGACCCCCGGATTTCGCCGCCGTTGGACATGGCGATCAAGGGGCATGCCGAATTGATGCGCGTCATGGAAGCTGCCGGGTAC
>JBKDZR010000148.1:0-8015 GCA_047971485.1 Qingshengfaniella sp.
GCAACGAGGCCCGGCATCGCCAGGGGCAACAGGATGTGGAACAAGGTCCGGGCATCGCTCGCACCATTCACCCGCGAGGATTCCCCTAGTTCCTGTGCGATTGAGGCCGCAGCTGAGGCAGCCGCCCGCCCCGCATAGGGCAGGGTCATGACCAAAAAGGCGATGAACAGGATCCACGTCGTGCCGTAAAGCTTCAGGGGCGCCGCCGAAAAGGCAAGGATAAAGGCCACGCCGATCACCGTATGGGGGATCGTTGCGGGGATCCCCGTAAGGGCATCGGCAAAGCGCCGTGATCCCGGGGACCGGCTGAAATGCAGCATTGCTGCCCCGGTCACCAGCATGTTCACGGTCGCAACGCCAAGGCCCAGCGTCAGGCTGTTGATCAGGCCTGACACGGTATAGCGGTTCTCGAACAGGACATTGCGGAAGTTCTCGAACGTGAAGGCAGACGGGTCGATCTGCGGCGTCCAGAAGGGCTGAAGCGAGACAAGCACCAGGCCGAGCAGCGGCAGCACCGCCGTGAAGATCAGGTAAAGCCCCGCGACACCCCGGATCACCGGGCGCAACCGGCCAAGACGCACGGGTGTCACCCGAAACCCTTTACCCGACATCGCAGCATTGCGGCCGCCCCTGACCAGCAGGCTTTGCCCCACGAGAAGCAGTTGCACGAAGACAAGCATCACCAGGGCAAGCACCAGGGCGGGGCCGGTCTGCGCGGGGTATTCCGCCAGCAGACGGAAGATGAAAACCGACAAGACTTCAATCCGGGCACCACCGCCCAGAACAGCCGGAACCGAGAACAGGCTGACCCCCGAGATCACCCCCAGCAGCACCGAGGCCGCCAGCGCAGGCATCACCGCCGGCAGGGTCACCCGAAACATTGTTGCAAACGGGCCCGCCCCCGAAATCCGCGATGCTTCCTCGACGGATGGGTCCAGACGCTGAAGTGCGGCCGAGATCACCAGATAGACATAGGGCACCGTGTACAGACCGGTGACCACAACCAGACCGGACATCGTGTAGATGTCGAAGGGCCCCTGACGCAGATCAAGACCGACCCAGCCCAGCGGCACACGAATCACATAGTTCATCAGCCCAACCCGGGGATCCAGCAGGACCGCCCAGCCAATCACACCGGCCACCGGCGGCACGATCAGCGCCGAAAGGGGCAGCAATTGCCCAGCGAACCCGAGGCTGGCATCGCTGCGTTCATTTGCCCACGCCAGGGATGACCCGATGACCAGTGCCAGGCAGGTGGCGCCGGCAACCACAATGGCCGTGTTGCGCAACACACCGGGCACGGTGTTGCGAAGCTCCCCCCCGGTAATGGCCTGCCATCCTTCGACGATCGCATCGAATTCCCGGACAATGGCCACGATCAGCGGGTAAATCACGGCAAAGGCGATCGCCCCAAGCAAAACCCATAGCAGGATCGAGAAAGGGGTTTGCCTACGCAGGCAGGCAAGACGCAAACGGCCGGGGGCAGCGGGCTGATCCAACGCAACCATCACTTGTCCGCCTTCGGAAAGATGCGCGCCCGTTCGGCGGGGAAACAAACCTGACGGGCACAGCCCGGGTCGAATTTGGGTCCACCGGACATGCTGCAAATTAGGGTCTCGGCCTCGATCTTCAGGACATATTCGGTCACAGCCCCCAGGTAGAGACTGCGCTCAAGGCGACCAGCCAGCATAGTGTCCGCCCCCGGTGGCGGCGTTTCCCCGGGGGGGATGACCGCGCAATGCTCAGGACGGATCACGACCGAAACGGTATCGCCAGCGGCCATGCGCTGCGTTGCAGGCACACCCCGGATCGTCCCAAGCGCCGTTGAGACCTGCGCGTATTCCCCCTCAAGGCCCATGATCGTGCCATCCAAGATATTCGCAGCCCCCACGAAATCCGCGACATAGCGGGTTTTGGGGCGGTCATAGATATCTTCGGGCGTGCCCAGCTGTTCGAACTGACCATAATCCATCACGCCAATACGGTCGGCCAGGGCCAAAGCCTCGACCTGATCGTGGGTGACATAAAGGGCGGAAAAACCGACCCGTTCCTGCAGGGCGAGCAGCTCAATCCGCAGCCGGTCGCGCACCTTGGCATCCAGATTCGACAGCGGTTCATCTAACAAGACCAGACCGTCATCGGAAACGATGGTCCGGGCCAGCGCCACACGCTGCTGCTGGCCACCGGAAAGCTGGCCCGGATAGGCATCCTCACGCCCGGCCAACCCAACGGTTTCCAATGTTTCGACCGCGCGGCGGCGCGCCTCTGCCCGTCCCAAACCCACGTTCCGCAACGGATAGGCAACATTTTCAGCCACGGTGAAATGGGGCCAAAGGGCGTAGGACTGAAAGACCATGTTCAGCTTACGCTTTTCGGGGGGCAGAAAAACCCCCTTCGCCGACGAGAACACGGTCTTCCCATCGATCACGATCTCGCCTCCATCTGGTTCCTCCAGGCCGGCAATGCAGCGCAGCAACGTACTTTTCCCGCAGCCCGATGGTCCAAGCAGCACGACAAACTCGCCCGCGCCGATCTCAAGCGAAACGTTATCGAGCGCGACATGCTCCCCATGGCGAGTCCGATACACCTTTGTGAGGTTCCGCACCGTGACACGGGGACGATCGGACGCCCCCCCCCGGGCGGCGTGATCCGTTTCGCCCAGATCTGGAACCGACGACCCCCTTTGGCGCTGCATTTCTCCCACCATCCAAGCTTCCTCCGGCCTACAGGATTGCAAAGCAGCCTAGTAGTTGATATCACATCGTGCAATAAAAATTCACATAATGGAAAATATCATGGCACAAGCGCTTGATGACATACGGGTTCTCGACCTGACACACGTGATGGCAGGCCCGTTCTGCACGCGGCAGCTTGTTTTGCTGGGAGCCAAGGTCACAAAGATCGAACGCCCCGGATCCGGCGATGTCATGCGCTACTATGGGCATGACAAACGGTTCGGACGGAACTCGGCAAACTTTGTTGGCTATAACGCGGGCAAAAGGTCAGTGGCGCTCGACATCTCGACGCCACAAGGGCGCCGCGCACTGCAACGACTGGTCGCCCGGTCGGATGTGCTGGTCGAGAACTTCCGCCCTGGCGTGATGGACAGGCGCGGTTTCGGCTGGGCGACCTGCCGCGAGATGAACCCCGATCTCATCTACTGCTCCATTTCGGGATACGGCAGCGATTCCCCCCTGCGCGACAACCCGTCTTACGACCATATCGCGCAGGCCATGTCCGGGCTGATGTCCCTGCAGGGCACAGAGGGCGATCCACCGATGAAGGTGGGGTTCCCCCTGATCGACACCTTCGCGGGGCACATGGCAGCCTTTGCCATCCTGTCCGCCCTTCTGAGGCGCGAAAGAAGCGGTGGGGGGCAGCGGATCGAGGTTTCGATGATCGACGCGGCCATGGTGCTGATGTCCTCCATGGTGCTGAAATACACGGCAACCGACGAGCTGCCGAAACGGGTGGGCAACAGTGGCTTCAGCCTGTCCGCAACGGCGGACATGTTTCAGGCTGCGGATCGGCCGGTCTCGATCGGGGCAAACACCAACGAACAGTTCGCGCGGCTCTGCAAGGTGTTGGGCAAGGCGCATCTGATCGACGACCCACGTTATGGCGATCCCGCAGGCCGCTGGGAGCACGCCGCCCCCCTGCGCGCTGAGATCGAGGCCGCCTTTGCGACAAAACCCGCCGAAGAATGGGAGTCCCTGCTGAACGCCGACAGTGTGCCGGCAGCGGTGGTCCGCGATCTTGAAGGGATCGTCCATCACCCGCATTTCGAGGGCCGCAACACATTCCTGAACATCGACGTTCCCGCGCTTGGGCGCACGATGACCGTTTTGAACGGCGGTTTCAGCGCGACAGAAGACGGACCAGGTGCGGCTGGATCTTCGCCGGATCTGGGGGAACACACCGAAGAGGTGCTGCGCGAACTTGGCTTCTCAGACGGTGAAATCGCGGAAATGACAGCCGGAGAACCGGCATGAACGATGCACTTGCGGCCATCCTTGCCCACCCCGAGGCCGCCGGACGCCAACACAAGGCGGCGGGCGGCATTGTGCTGGGCACGCTCGGCGCAGCCGCCCCGGCCGAGGTGATCCGGGCCGCCGGCACCCTTCCTGTCCGCCTGCGGGGCGACGCGGCAAGCGGCACCGCACAGGCGGATGAATGGATGGAACCCGTGCAGGAAGGCGCCCTCAGAACGATCTTCCAGCGGCTGATTTCCGGCGATTATGACTGGCTGGACGCCCTCATCGTTCCGCGTAGCTCAGAACAGCTCTTGCAGTTTTATCACCTCGCCGAACATGTGCGACAGGCGAGACCCGATACCCCGTTGCCCCAAATCTATCTTTTCAACCTTCTGCAGACACCCAAACCGCGCAGCACACGCTTTGACCGCGCGGAAATCGCGCATCTGAGACAGATGCTGGCCACCCTGACGGGCCGCCCGGTGACCGATGATGCGATCAGGGCAGAAGTACGCAAGGCAAATGCCATGCGCCGCCAGATCACGGCCCTGTCCAGCGCGCGGCGGCAGGGCGGTCCGGCCGTGTCAGGGTCTGACGTTCTGGCGCTTTCGGTGGCGGGGCAAGTCATGCCAACCGACGAGGCCACTGCGCTTATCAAACAGGCCCACGACTGGATCCGGCCCCGGACCGGACCGCAGATCCTGCTTTGGGGAAGCTCTCTGGATAACACTTGTCTTACCCAGACCGTTGAAGATGCCGGCGCCCCAATCGTTGCCGAAGACCACGATTGGGGCGAACGGGTCTGGCACCATGAGGTCGCCAAAACGGATGACCCGATCGATGGGCTAGTAGAGCACTATCAATACCACGCCCCCACGCCCCGCCTTGCGGTCGAGGCCGAGGACGCGCGCTTCGAAGCCTTGCTCGACGAGGTGCGCCCCAATGGCGTGATCCTTGCCCTGGAAGCCAATGACGACACGATCGGATGGGATGTGCCCCGCCGCGTGCAGGCCGCCAAGGCACGTGGCATCCCGTCACTCACCCTCACGCGCCTGTCGTTTTTCGAGCAAAGCCCGGACACGACAGAACGGGTTAACATGTTCATCCGCTCCCTTGAAGAGACCACACAATGACCGAGCACCGCACATCCCCGCCCGGATCGATGAACCTGACCCCCCTGGCCCGGGCGCGGCAGAAATCATGGTTTACCGACTTTCGTCGCCGGGCCATCGAAGAGGATGAGCCCTATGTCATTGCGGCGGCCGTTTCTCCACATGAGATCTTTCATGCGATGGACGTCCCCCTTGTCACCAATACCTGGTATTCGTCGATCATCTCGGCCAAGCGCCTCTCTCAGCATTACTTCGATCTGATGGATCGCCTTGGTTATCATGCGGATTTGCCCCGCTATCTCAGCCTGCCCATGATTTCGACGCTGGATGGCGACCCCGAGAAGGCCCCCTATGGCGGCCTGCCGAAACCCGCGATGATTCTGGATCGTCTCAGGGGGGAATACGCGCAACGCATTTCAACCCAATGGGCGCGGGCCTTCGATTGCCCGACCTTCTTTCTGGATGTCCCAGCCCAGCGTCATCTGACGACCGACTGGTGGACCCAATCCCAGCACAATTGGGAACAGCTCTATGAAAGCGACCGGCTGGACTATCAGGTTGAACAGATAGAAGAGCTGATCGCCCACGCCGAAACCCGCTTTGGGCGCCTGCTGGACCGCGACGTGCTGACCGAGCAAATGCACCGGATCAACCGTGCCGGCGAGTATCTGGACGAAGCACGTGGCCTGATCGCCGCGGCCCGCCCCTGCCCAATCGCGCTGCCCGACCAGTTGACCAACGTTATGGCCGCAACATGGAATCGCGGCTCGGCATGGGCCGTTGACCACATGAAAGCCTATCGGGACGAGATCCAGGATCGGGTCACACAGGGATACGGGATCTGCCCGAACGAAAAGCACCGGCTTTTGTGGCTGAACACCGGCCTGTGGTTCAACACCGGCTTTTACCGCCAGTTCGAGGAAAGCCACGGCGCCGTCTTCGTCTGGTCCATGTATTCAAACTACTTCTCCGACGGCTATCGAAAGTACTTCGACGGCGATCCGCTGCGCGCGCTTGCTGCCCGGTCCATCTCGATGAATGAACAACTTCATCTGCCCCCGTGGATGGCCGGCTGGATCCTGAAACAGGCCCAGGATTTCGGGGCCTCCGGCGCGGTTATGCTGACCCCGACAGGGGATCGCCTGTCAGCCTATGGCACGCGGGCCTGCAAGAAAGCACTGGAAGAGGCAGGACTGCCGGTTCTGGAACTTGAGGCCAGCATGGTAGATGCCCGCCTCTGGGACAACGACCTGATGACCCGCCGGGTCGGGTACTTCATCGAAAACAGGATCGATCTGCGACGGTAAGCGCGGTGTGCAGGCTGTCTGGGCCCCGCGTCTTCACCGCCACCGAACAGGCCCGTGGTACACCGCCTGTCGCAAGAGGTCGGCGCAGGCCATCGCCCACCCACGTTTCCTCGACTGCAATCTACTGCCAAATCTGCAGCGCGTTCACACAAAGCGCCAAAGCGATTGCCCTTGCCCTCAGGAATTGACATGTAGCGGCGTCCGCCTTGCATTAGATTGAAGTGGCATCTCTTATACGATGATCGCTTGAGGAGACGACATTTGGCCAGACGCGCAGGCAAGGAGGGCGGAGAGCACGCCTACAAGATCAACGTGTTGGAGCGCGCGGTCTCGATCCTCAAGGCCTTCCGCGCCGGTGAGGGGGACCTGTCCCTCAAGGATCTTGGCAGCAGGACTGGGCTTCATGCCAGTACCTGTCTGCGGATTGTTTCGGTGCTGCGCGACCAAGGGCTGGTTGCCAAGGATGAAACAACGGGGCGCTATCGGCTGGGCTATGAACTGATCGCGCTGGCCGATATCGCCCGGTCCTCAGGGGGGATCGTTGCTCTGGCCCTGCCCCATATGCGCGAACTGTCCCGCCAGTTTCAGGAAACCACCGCGATCAGCGTGCGATCCGGCGATCACAGGATTGACCTTGAACAGGTCGTGGGCGAGCAATCAGTGCGCCGGGTCATTCCCTTGGGCGTGCCAAAGCCGCTTTATGCCGGCGCGGCAAGCCGTGTGCTGTTGTCGGGGCTGACTGATGAGGAACTCGACGGATACCTGGAACGGGTGCAGCTTGATAAACTGGCCACGAACACGATCACGGATCGGGTCGGCTTGAAGGAAAGCCTCGCCGAGATCCGCCGGAACGGCTTTGCCGAAAGCGTGCAAGAACAGTTCGACGACAGCGGTTGCGGCATCGTCGCGCCCGTTTTCGATGGCCGCGGGCGACTTGTCGCTGCGGTCGGCGTGTCAGTCCCCCAGTTCCGCTTCTCGACCGAGTTGCGCGATAAACTTGTTCCAGCCGTCAAGCACGCTGCCGGTCGAGTATCCCACCTACTGGGCGACCGGTAGTCGGATACCGCAACGGCAATCCTACAAGGCGGCTTCCATGTGCCGTAAGGCCGCAACCTGAATTGCGTCGGTGCGGGTGCGCAGAATCTCGGCTTCGATGTTGTAAATCTGACTCAGCATGGGGCTGGTCATGACCGCCGCGGTGCGGTCATCGGCAACCAGCGCCCCATCCTTGAGAAACAGGATGCGGTCGGCGACGCGCGCGGCCTGGGGACCATCCCGCAGGTTGGCCGATCTCGCCGACCGGGCCCTCAGAGCCTGATCGGACATGAGTTGGGTGATTTCAGGAGGTTATGATTCTGTTTGTTTGCGAGAACGAACGGAGATCATGATGGCCTGGACCGAAACCACCCGAGCGCAAAGTGGATAGGTATGCAAGCGATTTGACCGATGCCTAATGGTCAGCCGTGGCCCCGCTGCTGCCCGGGCGCAACCGCGTTGGCCCCCCGCGCGAGGTCGATCTGCGCGATGTCTGGGATGCGATCCAGTATATCGCATCGGCGGGTTGTGCATGGGCTCTCCTGCCGAGGGATTTCCCGCCGGTATCGACGGTGCGCTATTACTTC
>JBKDZR010000149.1:0-20752 GCA_047971485.1 Qingshengfaniella sp.
AGGGGTTCATCGGTTCGGCCAATATCGACACCAATTCGCGGCTGTGCATGTCCTCGACCGTGGCTGGCCAGCGTCGTGCCTTTGGGGCCGATACCGTGCCCGGCACCTATGAGGATCTGGAAGAGGCCGATCTGATCGTGCTGGTCGGATCCAACCTGGCCTGGTGCCACCCGGTTCTGTACCAGCGGATCCTGGCCGCGCGGCGCAAGCGTGCGATCCGCATCGTGGTGATCGACCCACGCCGCACCGCCAGTTGCGATGGGGCGGATATGCATCTGGCCCTGAAACCCGGCAGCGATGTGGCCCTGTTCAATCGCCTGCTGGCCGAGATCCACACCCAGGGCGCCGTCGATACCCGCTTCATGGCCCATGTGAACGGTTTCGATGCCGCGCTTGCGACCGCCTCAGGGGAAACCGGGGGGGCGACCGGGCTGGATGAGGCCACCCTGACGGCCTTTTGTCGGCTGTGGATCGGCACCGAAAAGGTGGTCACGATCTTCAGCCAGGGGGTGAACCAATCCTCTGCCGGATCTGACAAGGTCAACGCGATCCTCAACTGCCATCTGGCCACCGGACGCATTGGCAAACCGGGCTGTGGGCCGTTTTCCGTCACCGGCCAGCCCAACGCCATGGGCGGGCGCGAGGTGGGCGGCCTGGCCAACATGCTGGCCTGTCATCTGGATCTGGAACGCCCCGATCACCGGGTCGCGGTCCAGGCCTTCTGGAATGCGCCGGTCTTGCCCGAGGGGCCGGGACTGAAGGCGGTGGATATGTTCCGCGCCGTGGGCGATGGCCAGATCAAGGCGCTGTGGATTGTGCACACCAATCCTGCCGTCACCCTGCCCGAGGCCGATGCCGTGGGCGCCGCCATCGCCGCGTGCCCCTTCACCGTGGTCAGTGATATCACCGGGGCGACGGATACCGCCCGGCTGGCAGATGTGCTGCTGCCGGCCACCGCTTGGGCGGAAAAAACCGGCACGGTCACCAATTCAGACCGAACCCTGTCCCGTCAGCGCGCGGTTCTGCCCGCCCCTGGACAGGCCCGCCCCGACTGGGCGATCATGGCCGAGGTCGGCCGGCGCATGGGCTGGTACACGGCCTTCGATTATACGCACCCGTCCGAGATCTTCCGCGAATATGCCATGCTGTCCGGTGTGGCTGCCGTCTTTGGCGGGGATTTCGATATTTCCGGTCTGAGCGATATGGATCGGCACGCCTATGAGGCGATGCCGCCGACCCGTTGGCCGGTTTCAGCCGTCCGTCAGGGGGGAAGGTTCTTCGCGGATGGGCACTTCTACCATCCCGACGGCAAGGCCCGGATGGTTCCCGTCACCTGGCGCCCGCCTGCGGCGCGGCGCGAGCGGCGCTATCCGTTCCGGCTGAACACCGGGCGGGTCCGCGACCAGTGGCACACGATGACGCGCACCGGCCTGTCAGCCCGGCTGTCGGCCCATCTGGCCGAACCGTTCCTGGAGATCCATCCGATGGATGCCCGGGCCCTGGGGGTGCGGCCGGCCGATCTGGTCCGCGTGTCCAGTCCCTCGGGTCAGGCCATCCTGCGCGCACGGATCACAGATGCGGTGCAGCGCGGGCAGGTGTTTGCGCCGATGCACTGGACCGGGGAAACCGCACCCTGCGCGCGCATCGACACGGTGGTTGCCGCAGCGGTGGATCCGGTCTCGGGTCAGCCGGAAAGCAAGGCCAGCGTGGTCGCCGTTGCACGCTTTTCTGCCGCCTGGTACGGCTTTGCTGTGGCTGATCGTCCCATGTGTCTGTCGGCCGATTACTGGGCGCTGGCCCGCACCGGTCAGGGCTTTCGCGCCGAAATGGCCGGGCTGAACGTATCGGGGGATTGGGAAATCACCGCGCGGGCGATGTTCAACCTGCCCGATGCCGATCTCCTGTCCGTTTCGGATCCGGCGGGGGGGCGGGCCCGGCTGGCCTTCATGCAGGAGGGGCGGTTGCGTGCGGCCCTGTTTGTCGCCCCTGAACCCGTGGCGGTGATGCGTGACTATCTGGCCGGTCTGCCCGGATCCGAGGGGGCCGGCGTGCTGACCGGCCGGATGCCCGCGGATCAGCCCGATCCCGGCCCCATTCTGTGTGCCTGTTTCGGTGTTGGGGTGAACACCATTCTGACCGGGATCGAACAGGGCGGGTTGATGAGTGTCGAGTCCATCGGTGCCGCACTGCAAGCCGGAACCAATTGCGGATCCTGCCGCTCCGAGATAGCCGCCTTGTTGACACAGGTACACACGAGGACGGCTGCCGAATGACACTTGCTGATTACGTACGCATTCTGGGCCGCGGACCCAGCCGGTCGCGTGACCTGACCCAGGACGAGGCCCATGCGGCCATGACCCTGATCCTTTCTGGCGATGCCGCCCCCGAGGCGATTGGCGCGTTGCTGATGCTGTTGCGGATGAAGGGCGAAACCGCTGCCGAGATCGCGGGCTTTGCCCAAGCCGCCCGGGCCGGGGTTGGGTCCTTGCCGCAGGTGGATCTGGACTGGCCCAGCTATGCTGCGGGGCGCACCCGGGGCTTGCCCTATTTCCTGTTGGCTGCCCGACTGGTGGCCATGGCAGGGCACCGGGTGCTGCTGCACGGCTGGAACGGGCCCCATGGTGCGGTGCGCGATGGGTTGGCCGTGGCGGGCATTCCGGTGGCCGACAGTATCGCTGACAGCCAGGGGCTGCTGGATCGCCATGGCATCGCCTATCTTCCGCTTGAGGGGCTTTCGCCCGGGCTGGTGCATCTGCTGGGGCTGCGTCAGGTGCTGGGGCTGCGGTCCTGCGTCAATACGGTGTGCCGGATGCTGAACCCGGCCGGGGCGCGGGCCAGTGTGCAGGGTGTGTTTCATCCGTCCTACCGGTTGCTTCAGGCCGATGCTGCCGAGGTTATGGGCTGGCAGGCCCTGAGCGTGATAAAGGGCGGCGGCGGTGAATTCGAGCGCCACCCCGGCAAGGCGATCATCGCTTTCGGTTTGCGCGATGGGGCCGGCTGGGAGGCAACCCTGCCCCCGGGGATGGATATCACCCGCCGCTTGGCCGATGGTTGCCAGCCCGTTTCGGCACTGGCCGATCTGTGGCAGGGCCGGCGGCGCGACCCCTTTGATGAAGCCATCGTCACCGGCACGGCCGCGTTGGCCCTCGATACCCTGGGCACCGCCGACCCCGAAACCGAGGCCGCCGCCCTTTGGGCCCGGCACAGGCGCGTACAGGCCGCCTGACAGGAGATCCCCATGCACAGCTTTCCCATGTTTCTTCGCACCACCGGACGCCGGGTCGTGATTGCGGGCGGGGGGGAGCAAGCGGCGCAAAAGGCCCGGCTGATGCTGAAAACCGACGCGGACATCGTGTTGATCGCGCCGCATCTGGATCCGGAACTGGCCGCGCTGGTCGCCAGCGGGCGGGCTACGCATCATGCCGGGCCGGCCACCGCGGCGCTGTTTCATGGCGCGGTCATGGGCTTTATCGCCACCGGCTGCCCGGCGCTGGATGGATGCCTGCACGGGCTGGCGCAACAGGGGGGCTGCCCCGTCAATGTCGTGGATCGCCCCGAGCTGTGCGATCTGATCACCCCGTCGCTGGTCGATCGCGATCCGGTGGTGGTGGCGATCGGGACGGATGGCACCGCACCCGTCTTGGCCCGCCAGATCAGGGCCCGGGTCGAGGGGATGCTGGCACCGGGGCTGGGCCGCTTTGCCGCCCTTGCCGGACGGTTGCGCCCGGTGGTGGCGGCGCGGGTGCCCCGGGCGCGGCGGCGGGCTTTCTGGCGCTGGGTTTTTGCCGAAACCCCTGCCCGGCTTTGGCAGCGCGGGGCCGAGCGTGACGCGGCCCATCGGATCAAGCAGGCCATCGCCGGGCACGGCCGGTCGGTGGCAGGATCCGATGGTGGGTCCATCGCGCTGGTCGGGGCAGGGCCGGGCGCCCGCGATCTGCTGACCCTGCGCGCGGTGGCCCGGCTGCAGGAGGCGGATGTCATCTTTTATGACCGGCTGGTGGATCCCGAGGTGCTGGACCTGGCCCGCCGCGATGCCGAACGGGTTTTTGTCGGCAAGGTGGTGGGCGCCCATGCCTGGCCCCAGGACCGGATCAACGCGCTGATCGTCGCCGAAGCGCGCAAGGGCCGCCGGGTTGTACGGCTGAAATCCGGCGATCCCGGCGTGTTTGGCCGGGTGGCGGAGGAAATTGCCGCCGCCCGCGCCGCCGATCTGCCGGTCGAGGTGGTCCCCGGTGTGACGGCGGCCTGTGCGGCGGCGGCGATGGCCGGGCAGGCGCTGACCGCGCGCGGGGTGGCTGATACCCTGGTGCTGAGCACAGGCATGTCGCAGGCCGGCGATCCGCTGCCTGACTGTCTGCGCCATGCCATGCCGGGGACGACGCTGGCGTTTTACATGGCCGTGGGGCAGGCGGGCCGGATCTCGGCGGGGCTGATCGCGCGGGGCATGGCGCCGGAGGCCGAGATCACGGTGGCGGCCGATGTCAGCAAGCCCGGGGGACAAATGCTGGTCTGTACCCTGGGGGACTTGCCCCAGACGCTGATCCGGCGCGGTATTTCCGGCTGTGCTGTGCTGTTGATAACCTGGCCCGGGGCCGGGCGGCCTGAAACCTTGCTTGGGATGCGCAGGGGCCCATCTGGGCCCCCACCGGTGATGAGACCTGCAATCAGGGCTCGATCATGTTGAAATTGGGAACGCCCCGATCGAAGAAGGTGAAGAATGCGGACAGGGCTGCGCCATCGCCCGTCACGGTGATATCGCCGGCGGTGATGGCCTCATCAAAGGTTGTGGCCCGGCCGACGATCTGATCGAGCAACGTCTTGTCCAGTGTGACCGTGACATCGGGTTCGGCGGGGAAATCCCCGGCGATGGCTGATAGGGTCGCGTTTTCGACGGTGACGAAATAGCTTTGGTCCAGATCCTCGAAGGTCCAGACTGCAGAAATCGTGTGGCCCGCTGCTTTTTCCGGATCGAGGTTCACGCCGAGAAAGTCAAAATACATGTCTGGCGTCATGGCGCTGATCAGATCCGGGCTGACAATCTGGGCGCCCTGGGCGTTCACGCCATTGCGCAACTCATGGGCCCCTTGCAGATAGGCATTGCGCCAGATCGCTGATTCCGCCTGATAGCCCAGTTGTTCGAACGCGGCGGCCTGCAGGGCGCGGGCCTCGGTATTGGCCGGATCGGCAAAGACGACATGGCGCAGGATCTCGGCCACCCAGCGGTAGTTCCCTGCCTCAAAATCCTGTCGTGCCCGATCAATCACTGCTGCCACGCCGCCCATGTAATCGACATAGTGCATCGCGGCCTCCTGCGGGGGCAGCGGGTTCAGGGAGGCGGGGTTGCCGTCATACCAGCCCATGTACAGTTGATATTGCGCCTTGGCGTTATGTTCGACGGTGCCATAGTACCCCCGGATCCACCAACTGTCGGACAGGGCATCGGGCAGGGTGATGGCGTCGGCGATTTCCTGTGCGGTGAAGCCCTTGTTGATCATCCGCAGGGATTGATCGTGGATGTGCTTGTACAGGTCGCGTTGGGCGGTGAGAAACCCCTGCACCCGTTCCGTGCCCCATTTCGGCCAGTGGTGCTGGCCAAAGATGATCTCGGCTTCGGGGAAACGCTGCATGATCCGGAAAATGTATCTTGACCAGTCGGCGCCGCTGCGCACGGCCGCCCCCCGGATCGCATACAGGTTATGCAGAAGGGGTGTCACGGTGTCCGTGGTGTTCAAGGCCTTGTGTTGCGGCAGGTAGAACACCAGTTCCGCCGGGGCCTCCGCGCCCGAGGTGATCATGAACTCGAAATCCACACCATCAATGGTCTGGTTCAGGTTGTCCGGCCCGATTTCCAGCGTCGGCGGAACGACGGTGACCGTCCCGACGGAAATCGTCTGGCCCAATCCGCCGTCCACACGTGCCCTGTCGCCTGTGTCCAGCCCGGTGCCGAACTGATACTGGATCCGCCGGTTCATTGCCGGACCGGCGATGATGTTCTCGCCGACCAGGGTTTCCATGAACCCTTCTGGGGCCAGAATCTGTGTGGTCTCGTCGGTGAAGTCCGCATTCAGGATCCCCCGGGCGCCGCCGAAATGGTCCACGTGATTGTGGCTGTAGATGAAGGCGCGGATCGGTTTGTGCGGGCGATGGGCAAAATACAGATCCATCGCGGCCCGCGAGGTTTCGGCCGACATCAGGGCATCAATCACGATCAACCCGGTTTCGCCCTCGATGATCGAGATGTTGGCCAGATCGGCGCCGCGTATCTGGTATATGCCCTCGGTCACCTCGAACAGGCCGGTAATGCCGTTCAGCTGCGCCTGTCGCCATAGGCTGGGATTGACCGAGGCCGGCGCCTCGCCGTCCTGCCCGATGAAGTCGAAATCGCCCGGGGACCAGATCGCCCGGCCCGATGGCGCGGTCAGTGTGTCGTGGGGGATTTCCGCAATCCGGCCGCGCAGCGCGTCGTCAAAGTCGCTGCGGTCGTTGAAATCCAGTTGCTCGTACAGGGCGGCGTTCGCGGCCGTGGTTGTTTCGGTTGCGGGCGCTGGGGCGGTGGCCGATTGTGCGATCCCCGGGGTGGGGCCGGACAGCAGGCCCAGGGCGAGGCACAGCCCGTGCGCGGCGAGGGTGCGCATCGGTTTGTGCGCGTTTGCGATTGATGATCTCTGGCTGTGGTTCCGACCTGTGCACAGGCCGTCTTTGTCTGATCGTTTGTCCTGTCCAGCATGGTTTCCTCCCGTTCTGGTGGGATGATGCTCAGGGTTTGATCGGGAGGGGTCAATGTTCCGGGGTGTCAGATTTCGGTATGACATTGTCAGGCCCGGAATGTGGGGAGAGGCGCGGCCGGCGCCGCGTGCCAACTGGCCGGATGGCGCTGTGCCTTGGGGCGTCGTGGCGGCATGGATTTGCAAACCGATCCACGTCTGGGCTGTTGCCTGGCTTGACGGCGGCGCCGATCCCCGGAAAGTTGGCGCCCGGGAGAAACAGTCTTTGGATATGACATGACGTATCAAGATCCCCAGGCTGTGCTGAGGGGAATGTTCGAGGCGGCCGTTGCGGCGGCGGATCCGGCCCGGGTTCTGGCTGGATATTTGCCAGAAAAGCCGCGGGGCCGCTGTCTTGTCGTGGGGGCGGGGAAATCCGCAGCCGCCATGGCCCATGCGCTGGAACAGGCCTGGCCGGATGTCGATCTGGGCGGTGTTGTCGTGACCCGCTATGGGCATGGCGTGGCGACGCAGCGGATTGCCGTGCGCGAGGCGTCCCATCCGGTGCCCGATGCCGCCGGGGCTGCGGCGGCCCGTGAAATCCTGGATGTGGTTGGCGCTGCTGGGCCCGATGACCTGGTCCTGGCGCTGATCTCTGGGGGGGGGTCGGCGCTGCTGACGCTGCCGGTTCCGCCGCTCAGCCTGGAGGAGAAGATCACGGTCAACCGGCTGTTGCTGCGGTCCGGGCTGGCCATTGATGACATGAACCGCATCCGGCGCCGTCTGTCGCTGGTCAAGGGCGGCGGGCTGGCCCGGGCGGCGGGGGCGGCCCGGGTGGTGACGCTGGCGATCTCGGACGTGCCCGGCGACGATCCGGCGGCGATTGCCTCGGGGCCGACAGTGCCCGATCCCAGCGCGGATGAAGACCTGGGATCCCTTGTCGCACGCCTGGGCCCCGATTTGCCCGAGGCGGCGCGTGGCCTGCTGCTTGGTCACCGGGCGCGGGCGGCGACCTTCGCGACGGACTATCGGCTGATCGCGACGCCGCAAACCTCGTTGCGGGCGGCGGCCGAGGTCGCCCGTGCCGCTGGTCTGACCCCGATCCTGCTGGGGGACGCGCTGGAAGGCGAGGCCCGCGAGGCAGGTACCGTTCTGGGGGGCATCGCCCGCGCGGTTGCCGCCCATGGCACGCCGGCACCGGCGCCGGCTGTGCTGTTGTCAGGCGGCGAAACGACGGTGACTGTCGGAGCCGGTCCGGCCGGACGCGGGGGGCGCAACACGGAATTCCTGCTCAGCCTGGCGATTGCGCTGGATGGCCACGGGGGGATCCATGCCCTGGCCGCAGATACCGACGGGATCGACGGGACCGAAGATGCCGCCGGCGCCGTTATCGGGCCGGACACGATGGCACGGGCCCGGGCGGCCGGGCTGAACCCGGGGGCCTTTCTGAGCGGCCATGACAGCTACAGTTTCTTCGCTCGTCTGGGGGATCTGATCAAGACCGGCCCGACGCTGACCAATGTCAACGATTTCCGGGCGATCATGGTGTTGTGATCCGATCCGCTACCCCGGCTTGCCCACAGGCCCTTGTTCCGCACCGCGATGTGCAGGTGCCGACCGGGCCCCCAAAAACGGGTGGCGTCAGCGAAGGATAAGAAACAGGGCCGCGAAGTTCAGCACGACCAGCGCGATCCCCACGGTCCAGGCGGCGATGCGGATGATCGTCCATCGCAGATGGTGCTGTTCTTCGCGGTGCAGATAATCGGCTGCGGTGGAAGGTCTTTTGCGGGGTTTGGGGGAGATGGGGGTTGGCATTCCGTGACTTCCTGGCACGACGGGAAACACCCAGTTCCTGAGGCCGGCACCATAACGCCTTGACCCGCCAGCGTGGCGTCCGGGTCAAGGCCGGTGTGGTCTGTGTGTTGTCCGTCAGATATTGACGGTTTTGCTGAACAGTGGACCGGTGAGGGAGCCCAGCTTGTCATGGTTCAGGGCCATGATGCGCCCGGTCTGTTCGGCGTATTGATCAAGGGCGCGTTGCAGGAATTCCTCCCAGACCCGCCGCAGATCGGTTGGGTTATGGCAGCGCATCAGTTCGCTTTGCAGGCGCATATCCTCTTCCAGCCGGGTGGCCATGAAGCTGAGCGTTTCCCCCGTTGCCCCGGCCCAGAAGCCCATGATCGACCGCATGTGATCGTCCATATGGGCCAGCCAGTCGCTTTGCGCCTTCGCCGTGGCGGCCGATGCTTCGGGCTGCCATGCGCCAAAGCCAGTCCGTACAGTCTGGTTCATGTCGCTCTCCTCTCTGAATGAATGGCTCGAATCGTCAACAATATATCACAGAATCACCGGTCTCTGACTTGACCCAACGCAAATTGAGCATGCGGAAGGGCCCTGTATGGTGCGGCAAAAGGGCGCTCAGGGCTGTGGGTCGGGGGTGCTGATCTGTCCGGTGCGGATGGCGATGATGCGGGGTTCGCGGCCCTGCCGGGGGATCTTGGGCAGGATCACGGTCAGCAGGCCCTGGGCAAAATCGGCGCTGACCGCATCGCGGTCGATGCCGGCGGGCAAGCGGACCGAGCGGTGAAAATGGCCAAAGCGACGTTCGCAGAGAAAGTAATCCCGGGCCTCGGGGTCGTCGTCGATCTTGTCGCCGATCACGATCAGCCGGTCGTCCTTCAGCCGCAATTCGATATCCTCGGGGGTCATTCCGGGCAGTTCCACGCTCAGCCGATAGGCGTTCTGGCCTTCGGTCAGGTCCATGGCCGGTGCGAGGGGGCTGCAGCCGGCGGTGCCGGACCGGGGGCTTTCCCAGGCAAAGCCGGTGGCGGCGCGGCCCAAGGGGGGCGGACCGGCGTCGAACAGGCGGTCGATTTCGTGACGCAGCGCGTCGATACGGCCCCAGCCGTCATCGGCCAGGGGATCGGGGCGGCGGGGCAGATCTGGGGTGGCGTCGGGCATGGGCGGGGTCCGGATAGGGCGGGCCAGGGTGGAGACGCGGTGTTGAAACCGGCGTGCCTGGCTGGCGTATCCTGATACTAGACGATCCACCCGGCCGGGGCGCATTGACGCAGGTCAATCCGCCGGGTCGGGATCAGCCTCGGGTAAAGGCCGCCAGTTCCTCGGGGTCCAGGGTCGAGGCTTCGATCAGCATGTCGCGGTCGCGGATGCGAAAGCGGCGGGGATTGAGGATTTCAATCAGCCCGTCGCGTTCCATCCGTCGGGTGATCCGGCTGATCGTTTCATGGCGCGCACCCAGCAGCGCGGACAGATCCGCCCGCCCAAAAGGCATATCGACGATATCGCTGGTGCCCTGCTGGTCCAGGCGGGCCGGCAGGATCAGCAGCAGGACGGCCAGGCGCTCGACGATTGACAGCCCGCCAAGCGCAGCCATCCACAGCCGCAGCCAGTCGAGGTGCCGGGTCAGGCTTTCGAAGGCTTCGCGCTCGACCTCGGGGTTGCGGCGCAGGATGTCGCGAAAGGCGGCGCGGTCAAAGACGCAGACGGTGCTGTCGCTGGCTGCCTCCAGCATGAAGGACGAGGATCGGTCGAAGGGGCTGCCGACGAATTCGCCGGGAAAGACCAGGCCGACCAGTTGCTGGCGCCCGTCGCCGGAAACCCGGATCAGCCGCAGGGCGCCGGACAGGACCACGCCGGTCAGGCCCTGCTGGCCGTCGTCGATGATCTCATCCTCGGCGAAGGTGCGGTGCCGGGACTGGCGGGCCAGATCCCGCAGTGCCTGGGGACTGGCGGCCCGGCAGACGGCCCGGCTGCGCAGGCTGCAATTGGTGCAACGCTGGGCAGGATCGGCTCTGAAGGCGCAGTCTATATTCACGGTCCCTCGTTTCTCCTGTGGTCGGGCGCTTTGGTGCGGACCCCGACCGTTCGACCGATGAAACCGGCCTTGTCCTTCAAATAGGTGCGGGATGGTTTTGGCCAAGCGGCGAATTGACACGGGGGCGCGCTGGCGCGGGGCTCTGCGGGCTTGTTCCGCGCCGGGGATGGATCCCGGGCAATCAGGCCTCAGTCATCGGGATCGGCCAGCCGGTCCAGCGCGGTCATCAGTCCGGCCAGATCCCCGGCCAGGCGCTGTTCCAGTTCGGACTGACAGGCCTGGGCCAGGGGGATCAACTCGGCCAGCAGGGCATGGCCCTGATCGGTCTGGGACAGAAGCACCAGCCGCCGGTCGGCCGTGTTGACTGTCTTCGTGACATAGCCCTGGATTTCGAGACGCGCCGCGGCACGGCTGGCCTTGGATTTTTCCAGATAGTGCTGGTGTTCGATATCGCGCACCGAAACCTGCCCGAATTGCAGCAGGTGGGTCAGCACACGCCATTCGGCCCCCGAGATCCCAAAGTCGTCGCGGTAACGCCGGGCCAGTCCGGCAATCGCGCGTGCGGCGGCCACGTTCAACCGGTAGGGCAGGAACGTTTCCAGGCTGAACTGTGACAGATCCGTGGCCGGTGGCTTGGACATCAGGTCCTCCGTCAGGGACCGGGCAAGGGCCGTGCCGGTGATCCGGCAGGGCGCATCGTGCGGTGCCTTGGGGAAAAGCTACACCCCCAACCAGCGTCTGTGCAACGCATCATCGGCGGCCAGTTCGGCCGAACTGCCGCGCCAGACCAGCTGGCCGCGGCTCATCAGGCTGACATCATCGGCCAGCCCCAGGGCGAAGTTGAGGTTCTGTTCGACCAGCAGCACGGTCAGCCCCTCGGCCTTCAATTCTTCCAGCTTGACGAAGATCTGACGGATGATGATCGGGGCCAGGCCCTCGGTTGGCTCATCCAGGATCAGGATCTTCGGATCGGTCATCAGCGCCCGGCCAATGGCCAGCATCTGTTGTTCGCCGCCCGACAATTCATGCCCGCCATTGCCCATGCGATTGGCCAGGTTGGGGAAGAACTCGGCCACGCGGTCCACCGTCCAGGCCGGGTTCGGCCCGGCCAGCCGACCGGCGAGATCCAGGTTTTCGCGCACCGAAAGCGCCCCGAAAATATCGCGGGTTTCGGGCACATAGGCGATCCCCATCCGCGCGATCCTGTGCGCAGGCAGGCCGGTCAGCGCCTGGCCTTCAAAGGTGATCTCGCCCTGGCTGGCAGTAACCTGGCCGACGATGGTCTTCAGCGTGGTCGACTTGCCCACCCCGTTGCGGCCCAGCAGTGCGTGAACCCGCCCGGCCTGCACCGACAGATCCACCCCGTGCAGTACCTGGGTTTCGCCATAGCCGCTGTGCACCTGCGTCAGATCAAGCATCGGCTTGCCAGTCCCCGAGATAGATGTCCCGGACGATCGGGTTTCCGCGTGTTTCATCGGGTGTCCCCTCAAAGACGAGTTCGCCGAAATTCAGCACCGTGATCCTGTCGGCCACGTCAAAGGCAAGATCCATGTCATGTTCGATGATCAGCACGGTCAGGTCGCGCGGCAGATCGTGCAGGAGCTTGTGGAACCCGTCGATCATCGAGGGGCCGACGCCGGATGTGGGTTCGTCCATCAGCAGGATGCGCGGCTTGGTCGCTAGGGCGAGGCCGACCTCCAACTGCCGGCGGTTCCCGTAAGATGCCGCGCGCACCTCATGATCCAGCATATCGGAAAGCGAGACCTGCTGGGCCACCTCTTCCACCGTTTCACGCAAGGCCGCGTCGGTGAAACTGTCGCGGATCATCCAGCCGGATTTCCCCTGGGCGGCCGCCGCCGCCAGCATCAGGTTTTCGCGGACCGTCAAATCCTCGAACAGGTTGTTCTTCTGATAGCTGCGCGACAGGCCCCGGCGGGCCCGCTGGGCCACGGACAGGCTGATCACGGATGTGCCGTCGATCAGGATATCGCCCGAGGTCGGTTTCAGCACGCCGACCAGCTGGTTGAACAGGGTGGTCTTGCCGGCACCGTTCGGGCCCAGGATCACGCGCCGTTCCCCCGGTTGCAGGCGGAATGACAGGTCGCGGGTGACCTTGATGCCGCCGAAGGCCTTGCACAGGTTGCGGACCTCAAGCATGGCCGGCCTCCTTCTTCGCCGGGCGCTTGCGGGCGCTCAGCCAGTGTTCGGCCTGGCCATAGATCCCGCGCCCGCCGGCCAGCACCGTGACGATCAGCAGGATGCCGACAACGATGTGCCAGTGAACCGTGTAGCCCGACACCTCGTGCTTGAGGAAAACGAAGATCATCGCGCCCACCAGCGGCCCGACCAACGTGCCCAGCCCGCCGAGGATGACGATGATCAGCACCTCGCCGGAAACCGTCCAGAACAGCAACTCGGGCGAAACGAACATCGTGTGCTGCGCCGCCAGCACCCCCGCCACCCCCGCCAGCAGGGCAGAAAAACCCAGGGCGCGGGCGCGGTGCAGGACGGTGTTCACCCCAAGCGCCTGCATCCGGTCCTCGTTCGAATGGATGCCGCTCAGCGTGCGCCCACAGGCCGAGCGCAGCACCCAGGCGGCGGCTACATAGACCCCGGCCAGCAGGATCAGCGCGTAGATGGCGAAACTTACGCTGTCATTCAGATTGATCCCGGCCCAGCCCAGATCAAAGCGCGACAACCCGCCCATTCCGTCATCGCCGCCCAGCCAGCGCGACTTGAAGAAGAGGGTATAGGCCATCTGCCCGAAGGCCAGCGTTGCCATGATGAAGAAGATCCCGGTGGTCCGCCCGGTGATCCAGCCAACCAGCGTGCCGAACACCGCCGAGGCGGCGATGGCCAGCACGGCGGCGGGCAGGGCCGGCACGCCAAACTTGGCCTCCAGCATGCCATAGACATAGGCGGCCACCCCCATGATTGCGCCATGGAACAGCGATACCATGCCGCCGAACCCGGCGGCGACGTCCAGGCTGATGGCCAGGATGGCCAGGATGGCGATCTCGACCACGATCTCACCGGCGAAATAGCCGCCGGTGATGGCGTGAAGGGCCAGCCCGATCAGGCAGAGGATCAGAACGACGGTGCGGGGAAGGGTTTGATGAAACATGTCTTACCCCCGCGCCGGCAGCAGGCCCTGGGGCCGTAGAACTAGCACCGCCGCCAGCAGCACATAGGTCAGCACAGCCGCCAGACCGGGCAGCAGAACGGCACCAAAGGTCTCCAGAAACCCGACGATGATGGACCCGACGATGGCCCCTTGCAGGCTGCCAAGCCCCCCGATGACCACGACGATCAGGGTCGGGATCAAGATCGAGATGCCCATGCCGGTGGTCGCCGAAAAGATCGGGGCAGCCGCCACACCGGCCAACCCGGCCAGCGCGCAGCCGACGCAAAAGACCAGAAAGAACAACCGGCTGACATTGATCCCCATGGAGGATGCCATGGCCCCGTTTTCAACGCTGGCCCGGATCATCGCACCGATCTGGGTGCGGGCCAGTACGATCCACAGCCCGGCCATGACCACCGCGCCAAGGGCGATGATGAACAGCCGGTAACTGGGATAGGTGACCCCCAGCAGCTTGGTGGTCCCGGCCAGCGCGCGCGGTGCATCCAGCCCCAGCGCGATATCGCCCCATCCCATGCGCACCAGATCCAGGATCACGAAGATCAGCCCGAAGGTGACCAGCACCTGGTTCATCGGCCCGGCGCCGCGCAGCCTGTCGATCAGGGTGAAATAGAGAACCGCGCCAATCGCCATCACCGCCAGTGGCGCCAGCACGAAGGCCCCCCAGTAGCTGCCGGTGGCCGCTGCCGCCGAGATGCCGATATAGGCCCCCAGCATGTACAGAGCCCCATGGGCGAGATTGACGAAATGCAGCAACCCGAAGATGACCGTCAGCCCGATCGACAGCAGAAACAGCAGCATCGAGAACTGGGTAGCGTTGAGGAATTGAAGGATCCAGAAACCGGCATCCATCCTGGCGTCTCCGTTGATGGGAGTGGCGGGGATCCTGCCCGGTGGTCCGGGCAGGACGGGTGGATCACTGCGTCAGGGTACAGCCGTTCACCGGATCGCGGACTTTCTCGATCGTGCCGATGACCTTCTGGGTCAGGGTGTCGCCGTCCTTCACCGTCTCATAGACATAGACGTTCTGGACGATGTTGTTGGTCGCCGGATCAATCTCCAGCGGGCCGCGGGGGCCGGTATAGCTGACCTTGGGCAGCTCTGCCGCGATTGAGGCCCGGTCCGTCGCGCCGGCATCCAGTGCCTCCATCAGCGTGCGGGCGGCATCATAGCCTTGCACGGTGTATTCCGAAGGCGTGCGGTCGAACCTGGCCTCATAGGCCTCGACGAAGGCCGTGTTCTCCGGCGTGTCCAGGGTCGGGACATAGTGCAACCCGGCGGTCACCCCGATGGCCGCATCGCCCTGGGCGGCGACATAAAGCGGCGAGGTCAGGAAGCCCGATCCGTAAAGCGGCGTCTCGATGCCGAAGGATCCGTATTGCTTGACGAAGCTGATCGCCTCGCCGCCGGCATAGAAGACATAGATCCCATCGGCGCCCGAGGCCTGGGCATTGGTCAGGTAGGGGCCGAAATCGCTGGTCTGGCCGAAGGGCGTGTATTCGCTGCCCACAATTTCGCCTCCGGCGGCTTCGAATCCTTCGGTGAAGGCGCCGATCATCTGGCGGCCTGCGGCGTAATCGGGGGCCAGGGTGTAGATCTTCTTGATGTCGTTTTCGGCCAGCCATGTGCCCATGGGCCGGTTGACCTGGCCGTTGGAAAAGGACACGCGCACCACATAGGGGGAACAGGCCTCGCCGGTCGCTTCGTCATTGCCGGCATTGGCAACGATCAGCGGGACTTCGGCGCCATCGACGAAATCGCGGATTGCGCCCAGCACGCCCGAGGAAACGATCCCGGCCAGCACGTCGACCTGATCCTGCATGACCAGCTTGCGCGCCATGGCCAGACCGACCGGCGGCTTGGCTTCACTGTCTTCCCTGACGATGGTGAACTGATCGGCGCGGCCAGCCTGTTCAAGGGCAAAGATGAACCCGTCGGTGATTTCATTGCCAAGCGCGGCATAGGTGCCCGAATAGGGCAGCAGCAGCCCAACCTTGGTCTGGGCCTCGGCGGTCGTGCCAACGGCCAGGCCGGCCAGTGCGGCCAGTGCAAAAGTAGACAGTCCGGGTTTCATCATGTCCTCCCTCGTGATGTACGGGCCGCGTTCCTCCAACGATGGCCTATTCTTGGTGTATGCATAAAAATGCACATCGTAAAGCTTTTTGTTGCAAACCTGTCTTTGTTGTGCAGTATAACGCATAAGCCCACCGCAAGGTGGCCAGAGACACAGCAGGAGGGGCCATGTCTCAATCCCGTTTTGAACAGCTTGTCGGGGAAATCGCCCGGGATCTGGCGGATCGACCGTTGGATGATTCGATGGCTGATCACCTGAACCGTACCTGGCCGGCGGACGGTCCGGCCTTTGCCGAACTGCGCGACCTGTGTGCGGCGGGCGAACGCGATGGCTGGCTGATGGCCCATCAGGCGGGGGGCATCCGTTTTGGTCGTGTGGTCAAGCCGGGCACGTCCGCAGGGGCGTTCAGCGTCGATGTCGTGCGGATGAAGGACATCCGCGGACCCCATCACATCCACCCGAACGGCGAGATCGGGGCCGTCATCGGCCTGAGCGGGACGCCGCATTTCGATGACTTCCCCGAGGGCTGGTATGTCTATGGGCCCGGCACCGATCACCACCCGACGGTGACGGGTGGCGATGCCTATGTGCTCTATCTGCTGCCCGAGGGCGCGATCGAATTCACCAAGGGATAAGATTTCGGGTCGTTCTCCGCCCGGGCGGGCGGGACGGGCGGCCCGGACCAAGGGAGGAAAAGACTTGAAATCCAGGGAAAACCACAACGCCGCAGTGTATTTCGTCGACCGCCATGTGACCGAGGGGCGGGGCGGCAAGACCGCCTTTCGCGAAGCTGACGGCGCACAGCGCAGTCTGACCTATGGCGAGTTGGCCGATGCCACGGCCCGCTTTGCCGGCGCCCTTGTCCGGGCCGAGGTGCGCCGCGAGGAACGCGTGGCCATGATCGTCACGGATCAGATCGAATTTCCGATCATCTTCTGGGGCGCGATCAAGGGGGGCGCGGTGCCCGTGCCGCTGAACACCCTTTTGGCCTCTGCGATCTATGAAGACATCCTGGCCGACAGCCGGGCCACTGTGCTGGTCGTGTCCGCCGCGCTTTGGCCTGCGGTTGAGCCGGCGGTGCAGGGCAATGCCTTTTTGCGCCGCATCGTGGTGATCGGCGAGGCACCCGAGGGCACGGTCAGCTTTGCCGATTTCGTCAAGGACGCCCCGGTTCTGGACGCGGTTGAGGCTTGTGCGGATGAGCTGGCCTTCTGGCTGTATTCCTCGGGGTCGACGGGCATGCCGAAGGGGGTGCGCCACGTCCATTCGTCCCTGAAAGCCACCTGTGATACCTTTGGCACCCAGGTCTTGGGTATCCGTGAGGACGATGTGGTCTTTTCCGTCGCCAAGATGTTCTTCGCCTATGGGTTGGGCAATGCCCTGTCCTTTCCGATGTCGGTCGGCGCCACCACGGTGCTGTTCTCCGGACGGCCCACGCCCGAGGCGGTGTCGGCGATTCTGGCCACGGAAAGACCGACGATTTTCTGCGGTGTGCCAACGCTTTATGCCGCGATGGTCAGCGCCCAGGAACAGGCGGGAACCTTGCCGGATCATGCCGTTCGGATATGTACCTCGGCGGGTGAGGCCCTGCCGCGCGAGATCGGTGAACGCTGGGAACGGCTGTGGAAGGCCGAGATCATCGACGGCGTAGGATCTACGGAGATGCTGCATATCTTCCTGTCGAACCGTCCCGGGGATATCGTCTATGGGACTTCGGGTCTGCCGGTCCCGGGCTATGAGGTTCGCCTTGTCGATGAACATGACGAGGACGTGGAACGCGGTGATGTCGGCGAGTTGCTGGTTCGTGGGCCATCCGCTGCCGAGGGCTACTGGAACCGCCGCAACAAGTCCCAGTCGACCTTCGCGGGCCACTGGACACGGACCGGTGACAAGTATGAACGCACCCCCGAGGGGCGTTTTGTCTACTGTGGCCGGGCCGATGACATGTTCAAGGTTTCGGGGATCTGGCTGTCGCCCTTTGAGGTCGAGCAGGCGCTGATCGACCATCCTTCGGTGCTGGAGGCCGCAGTGGTGGCGCGCAAGACCGAGGATGGGCTGGAAAAGCCGGCGGCTTTCATCGTGCTCAAGGACGGGGCCGATCCCGCCACGGTTGATGAACTGAAGGACTTCGTCAAGAAGAAGGTCGGCATGTGGAAGTATCCCCGCTGGATCGCCGTGGTCGATGAACTGCCCAAGACCGCGACCGGCAAGATCCAGCGGTTCAAGCTGCGGGATACGCATATGGCGGAACCGGCCTGATGGCGCTGGACTGGGCGGCCGGGACGGGGCGGCTGACGGCCAATGGCAAGGGGCTGGAATGGGGCGCGTTCGGGCCGGCGCCTTCCCCCCTGTCCGGGCCGGTCATTGTCATGCTTCATGAGGGGCTGGGGTGTCTGGCGCTGTGGCGCGATTTTCCCCGGGCCATCGCGCAGGCCACGGGTCTGCCGGTTTTCGTCTATTCGCGGGTTGGCTATGGCCAGTCGGATCCGGTCGATCTGCCGCGCCCGCTGGATTACATGACCCGCGAGGCGGTGGATGTGTTGCCTGATGTGCTGGATGCGGTGGGCGCCGAAAGCTATGTCCTGATGGGTCATTCCGACGGGGCGACCATTGCGGCCGAATATGCGGGCCGGGTCCCGGATCCCCGTGTTCGGGGGCTGGTTCTGATGGCGCCGCATTTCTTCACCGAACCTGGTGGCCTGGCCGAGATTGCCCGCGCCCGCACGGCTTTTGAACAGGACGGGTTGAAGGAGCGGATGGCCAAGTATCATCGTGATCCCGAGGGGGCATTTCGCGGCTGGAACGGGGCCTGGCTGGATCCCGGGTTCGAGGCCTGGAATGTTGCGGATGTGATTGATTACATTCGCATTCCCGCGCTGGTCATCCAGGGGGTCGAGGACCAGTATGGCACCATTGTACAGGTCCGCGAGGTCGAGACCCGCAGCTATGCCCCCGTCGATGTGGCGCTGCTGCCCGATTGCCGGCACGCCCCCCAATTCGACCAGCCCGAGGCCACCCTGGCCGCCGTGTCGGAGTTCTGCGCGAGGCTTCAGCGGATCGAGGCGGCAGCCGCCGAGATCGCATGACGGCCCTGGCGTTGCCCCCTGTTCCGCATCTGCCGGGGCAGACACCGCGCCCGCCTGAGGATCTGTTCGATCCGCTGAAGGGTGGGCTGGAGGGGGCCGCACCGGGGGCGGTGATCGGCAGTGCGGCCTTCCGGGCCGGGCTGCAGGCCTATGGCGCGCGCTATTACTGGGAGGCCCATGAACTGTGGGAAGCCGTGTGGATGGCCCTGCCGCCCCAAAGCGCCGAACGGGTGATGCTGCGTGGCCTGATCCAATGCGCCAATGCCGGGCTGAAGGCCCGCATGGGGCGGGGACAGGCGGTGGCGCGAATCATGGCGTTGGCCGATGCTGGGCTGGCCGAGGCCCGGCTGCGCGGCGCCGAGATCGGGCTGGCCCCGGAGCGAATCCGGGCGCTGCGCGATCAGGCTGCTGCGGAGGGCAGAAAGAAATATGCAGTATAGTGCCTTAAATCTGGGAAAATACCCGAAATCACCCCCATGATTTTGCGCATTATAATGTTTACCGAAGATAAATATCGCACTATTGTGCATATATCGTTCAGCCAAGACACCCGGAGGAGGGACCGCACGTGTCCAAGACCATAGATTTCCAGACCGATCCGTCCAAGTACCGTCACTGGCGGGTCGAATATGACGGGGACGTCGCCAACCTGTACATGGATGTCGATGAAAATGGCGGCCTGTTCGAGGGCTATCAGCTCAAGCTCAACTCCTACGATCTGGGGGTGGATATCGAGCTGTCCGACGCCGTTCAGAGGATGCGCTTTGAACATCCCGAGGTGAAGGTTGTCGTCATGCAATCGGCCAAGGACAAGGTGTTCTGTGCCGGCGCCAATATCCGCATGCTGGGCGGCGCCAGCCATGCCCACAAGGTGAATTTCTGCAAGTTCACCAACGAAACCCGCAACACGTTCGAGGCGGCCGAGGCCGATTCCGGCCAGAAATACATCGCTGCGGTCAAGGGCGCCTGCGCGGGTGGTGGCTATGAACTGGCGCTGGCCTGCAACTACATCATGCTGACCGATGACAGCACTTCATCCGTGGCCCTGCCCGAGGTGCCGTTGCTGGCCGTTCTGCCGGGCACAGGCGGGCTGACCCGGGTGACCGACAAGCGCAAGGTGCGCCGTGATCTGGCCGATATCTTCTGCTCCATCGAAGAGGGCGTGAAGGGCAAGCGCGCCGCCGACTGGGATCTGGTCGACGAAGTTGTTCCAAACTCGAAATTCGATGAAACCGTGGTGGCGCGGGCCAAGGAATTCGCCGCAGCCTCCGGCAAGGCTACGGGCAAGGGGATCAAGCTGACCCCCCTGAACCGGACCTTTGGGCAGGATGGCTCGGTCACTTACTCGCTGGTCGAGGTCGATCTGGACCGCGCCGGCAAGAAGGCGACGATCACCATCAAGGGCCCCGATGGCCCGGTGCCGGCATCCGTCGAGGATCTGCACGCCCAGGGCGATCAGTCCTATCTGCTGCGTCTGGCACGGGAACTGGACGATGCGATCATGCACCTGCGCCTGAATGAGCGCGAGCTGGGCCTGATCGCCTTCCGCAGCCAGGGCGACCCGCAGGCCGTGCTGGCCCACGAAGCGCAGCTTCTGGCCAATGATGGCGACTGGCTGGCCAATGAGATCCTGAAGTTCTGGAAACGCCTGCTGAAGCGGGTGGATGTGACCTCGCGTTCCATGGTGGCGCTGGTCGAACACGGATCCTGCTTTGCCGGGGTTCTGGCGGAACTGCTGTGGTCGGTGGACCGGGTCTACATGATGGAGGGCGAATTTGACGGCGACAACCGCCCCATGGCCACCATCACCCTGTCCGAGGCCAATTTTGGCCGCTACCCCATGGGCAACGATCTGACCCGGCTGCAAACCCGGTTCTACGGCGCGCCAGACACGGCCGAAGGCCTGAAGGC
>JBKDZR010000150.1:0-16850 GCA_047971485.1 Qingshengfaniella sp.
CCCTGGTGCCCGGCCTCTCGGTCCGGGGCTACATGGTGCAGATGGGCGAAATGGCGATCAACCGCAGCCGCTTTGATCTGAACCAGATCGACGCGAACCCGTTCTGGGCCCCCGATGCAAGGGCGGCCGAGGACTGGGCCGCTTACCTTGACCGCCTGCGCAAGACCGGTGACAGCGTCGGCGCCGTGATCGAGGTGGTCGCCAGCGGCACACCGGCCGGGCTGGGGGCCCCGGTCTATGGCAAGCTCGACACGGATCTGGCCGCTGCGATGATGTCGATCAACGCCGTCAAGGGCGTCGAGATCGGTGAAGGCATGGCCGCCGCCGCCCTGACCGGCAGCGCCAATGCAGATGAGATCACCATGGGCCCTGACGGGCCGGTCTATTCCTCGAACCATGCCGGGGGGATCCTGGGCGGGATTTCCACCGGGCAAGACATCGTGGTGCGCTTTGCGGTCAAGCCGACCTCCTCGATCCTGACGCCCCGGCGGACGATCACCCTGGACGGCGCAGACACCGAGATCATCACCAAAGGCCGCCATGATCCCTGTGTCGGCATTCGCGCCGTACCGGTAGGCGAGGCGATGATGGCCTGTGTCCTGCTGGATCACCTGCTGCTGCACCGCGGCCAGGTGGGCGAGGGGACGCGCGGGCAGATCGGCTGATCCTTGCGCCAAGCGGACAGGAAACATGTCTGAGCAAGGGCAACCTTCCCTCTGCGAACGGCTGGTATGAGGGCATTCTGCCCATTGCCCCAGCAGAGCAGGCCGCGCCAGCGCCGGACAGGGGGCTGGCGCATCCAACCTGTGATCAGTGCGGTTTATGGTGGCGGTGGTAGCGTGACCTTTAAGCGTTGCACTGTCTTAAGCCAAAGCGCCAGACCGGTGGGCCGCCCCAGTGATGGCGCGGCGCCCGTTCCGGGCTTGTTCCGCGCCGGGGTGGGATCAACGGCGGCTTCGTCCCGCACTACGCCCGACCAGCAGATCCAAGGCCCCCTTTCACCCCCTATCCCCGGCCCGTAACCGGGCGACATAATCGCGCAGCAAGGGCACTCGGCGGGGGCGAAAGCTGTCATCCGTCCTTGTGATGCTGCGGATCCGGGGCAGCAGAAACTGGCGGAAATCCTGGCGCAGGCAGCACCAGGACAGCACCGCCTGGGTTTGGTCCAGAAACACCACCGCCAATGGCCAGATCCGTCGTTGCGTCACCTGCCCATCGCGATCACAATAGCCGATATCGACGGCGCGTTCCTCCCAGCAGGCGGCACGGACCAGCGCGATTTCATCGGAAGGCAGGGCCTTGGGGGCCGAACGGTGGACCATGGTCACCGCGTGCAGGGCCTGGCGTTGCTGCGCCTCGGGCAGGGTGGCGATGATCCGGGCCAGCGCGCTTTCCGCCGCACCGACCAGGGCCGGATCGCCCCGCTGACACACCTCAGCCAATCCCAGAACCAGCGCCTCGATCTGTAACCGGTCAAAGCTTTGCGGCGGCAGGGCGGGATCCTCGACCAGCCGATAGCCAAAGCCCGGCGCTCCGTCGATCAGCGCTCCCCCTGCACGCAACGTGTCAATATCGCGGTAAAGCGTGCGCTCGGACACGCCGGTTTCTTCGGCCAGCCGCGCGGCGGTGACCGGCGCAGGCAGCCGGCGCAGACTATCAAGCAGCCGGAACAGGCGATCGCTGCGGGCCATTCCCTCCTCCTGACGGAAACTGACAGGGTGGGGAGACCATAGTGAGTTCACGACCCATCACAATGGAAACATCAGCCATGACCCTCACGCTGTATCATGCCCCACACTCGCGCTCATCGCGGATCATCAGCCTGCTGTACGAACTGCAGGCGCAGGACAAAGTGACCGTGATCCCCACCTCGATCCCGCGCCAGGACGGATCGGGCCAGCGCGATCCGGCCAACCCCCACCCCGAAGGCAAGGTCCCGCTGCTGATCCATGACGGAGTCGCGATCCGAGAAAGCGGGGCCATCATCCTGTACCTGACAGAACTGTTCCCCGAGGCCGGGCTGGGTGTCCCCGTCGGCGATCCCCGCCGGGGCCGCTTTCTCAGCTGGCTGTTCTACTATGGCAATGTGCTGGAACCGGTGATGGTGCACAGCTTCGCCGGGCTAAGCCACCCGGCCCTGAACGCCACGTTTCGCGGGATGCCGAAACTGGCCGACTGCCTGTCCGAGGCCCTGGCCGACGGACCCTACCTGATGGGCGCAACCTATAACGCCGCTGATCTGTTGCTGGCTTCGCCCTTTGGCTGGTTCAGCGATCTCATCCCTGACCGGCCCGAGATCCGCGCCTGGGTGGACCGCTGCATGGCGCGTGACGCCCTGCGCCAAGCCGGCGACTATGACGCGCGCCTGCTACAATCGGCCTGAGCCAACGCACACGCGTGCCCGGGGCTGCGCTCAGCGCGTCGGCCCCGGGCGGGACATCTGCACCGCCAGGATCCCGACCATGATGATTGCCACCCCGACCCCGTCCAGCAGGGTCATCGGTTCACCCAGCACAACAGCCGCGATCGCCACACCGAAAACCGGGTTGAGGAAATGAAAGGTCGCGGCGCGGACAGGGCCGATCCGGTTGACCAGCAGGAACCAGACGAAGGTTGCAGCCAGACCGGGGATCAGGGTGGTGTAGATAAAGGCCAGAACGACACGTGGGCTCAGCTCGGCCTGCAATTCCTCGAACAGCGCCCCCGGGATCGCCAGGACAACAGCCCCCACCAGCATCTGCAAACCGACGATCATCAACACATTGCCCCCCGAGGTCGCATTGCTGACCGACAGCGTCGCCAGGGCCAGCGCGATCACCCCCAACACACACAACAGCAGACCGAACAGATCGGCACCGCCCGACAGGCGTGCGCCCATGATCAGCGCGACCCCGGCCAGACCCGCGCCCAACCCGGCCCAGGCCAGCGGCGGCAAACGGCGACCATAGATCGCCCAGCCGGCAAAGGCGACGACAAGTGGCATGGATGAGGCGATGATCGAGGCCAACCCGGCCTCAACCGTCTGCATGGCAACGAAGTTCAAGCCAAGGTACAGCGCGTTCTGGCAAATCCCGAAAATCAGCGTCGCCCGCCATTGCGACGGTGTCAGCCGCCAGCTTTGCCCCAGGGCACGGGCGATCCCCACAGCGATCAGCCCCGAAATCAGAAAGCGCAGCGCCAGGGAGGTCATCGGCGGTGCGCTGGCCACGATGATCCGCGCCGAGGTAAAGGCCGAGGACCACATGAAGGCAAACGCCATGCCCATGACTATCGCCTTCGGATCCATCGCACGTCCCCCGGAACATGTTGCCCAAAACCGGGTACCGGTCTGGGGCCCCGAACATGTGTCTCAATGGGTCAGACTGTGCCCCCTGACGGGGCGGGAACGCAACACGCGCGGAAACGTGTCATCATACCCTGCATCAGAGGAAGCGTCACACCCTTTTGATCTGACATGTCTTCAAAGAAAACAGGGGCCGCAACTGGCGGCCCCGGTCGTGTTTACAGACAAGACGACCCGATCAGCCGTTCACGCTCTCTTTCAGGGCCTTGGCCACGGTGACCTTCACCTGCTTGTCGGCATCCTTCTTGATCTGCTCACCCGTGGCCGGGTTGCGGACCATGCGTTCGGGCCGCTCACGGCAATAGATCTTGCCGACGCCCGGCAAAGTTACGGCACCACCGCCGGAAACCTCACGGGTGATCAGCGCGGTCAGCGCGTCCAATGCGGCACCGGCGGTTTTCTTGTCGGTGTCCATTTCGTCGGCCAGGGCTGCAACAAGCTGGGTCTTGGTCATGGGCTTGTTCATATTCGACGGTCTCCTAGTGATTGTATCTGTTTCTATGACCAGTGCGGCGCATTAAACGCATTCCGACGGGCGGGGACAATCGCCAATCCCTTGTTTTTCTGGCGTTAAGATGGAAACTGAGTCTTTTTTGCCGCTTATAGGAACGCGGTTTCCGTGAAACTGCGCAACTTGCGGGAATGAATGCGTGCCAACGGCATGTCCCGGATCAGTTCCATGGCCCTGATCCCGATCTCAAGATGGCGGGCAACCTGCGTCTGATAGAAATCCGAGGCCATGCCCGGCAGCTTCAATTCGCCATGCAGGGGTTTGTCGGACACACACAGAAGCGTGCCGTAGGGCACCCGGAACCGAAAGCCATTGGCCGCAATCGTCGCGCTTTCCATATCCAGCGCCACAGCCCGCGACAGGCTGAGGCGGTGCACCGGGCCGGACTGATCGCGCAACTCCCAGTTGCGGTTGTCTACGGTGGCCACGGTGCCTGTGCGCATGATGCGCTTCAGTTCATAACCCTGAAGCTGGCTCATCTCGGCAACGGCCTGTTCCAGCGCAATCTGGATTTCGGCCAGGGGCGGGATCGGCACCCAGACCGGCAGATCATCGTCCAGAACCTTGTCTTCGCGCAGATAGGCATGGGCCAGGACATAATCGCCCAGCCGCTGGGTGTTGCGCAACCGGGCGCAATGGCCAACCATCAACCAGGCATGGGACCGCAGCACCGCGATGTGATCGGTCGCGGTTTTCGCATTGGACGGGCCAACCCCGATATTGACCAGCGTGATCCCCGAGGCCCCATCCCGTTTCAGATGATAGCTGGGCATCTGCGGCAGCTTGGCCGGTTGCAGCAATTCATCATCGGGACGGCGGATCTCGGCATTGCCCGGCCCGACGAAAGAGGTATAGCCACTGCCCGCATCGGCCAGCATACGGCGGGCGTAGGTCTCGAATTCATCGACATAGAACTGGTAGTTGGTGAACAACACATGGCTCTGGAAATGGGCTGGGTCGGTGGCCGTGTAATGGCTGAGCCGCGCCAGTGAATAATCGACACGCTGGGCGGTGAACGGGGCCAGCGGCAGGGTGCCATCGGGTCCGGGCCTGGCATTGCCATTGACGATATCATCGCTGGTGGTCAGCAGGTCGGGCACATCGAAGACATCGCGCAGTGGGAATTGCAGCGCCCCATCCTGGGGCACCGGCGCCCCGGTCACGGCGAAATGCAGCGGCATCGGCGTATCCGACAGTCCCACTGTGACCGGCACACCGTGATTCTGCTGCACCAGGCCAATCTGCTGGGTCAGGTAACTTTCGAACAGATCCGGCCGGGTCACCGTTGTCGCGAAAGTGCCGGGATGCCCGACATGACCAAAGCTGAGCCGGCTGTCGACCGGTGCATGGCTGGTCATGCGCAGGCGGATTTCGGGGTAATAGGCGCGATAACGCTGACTGGGGGCCGCCCCCTTGAGGGTGTCGAAAAACCCCTCGCTGAGGAATTCGGTAGCCTGCCGGTACAGATCCTGCAGATAGGCCACGGCAGGGCCGGGTTCGGCAAAGTCACGCGGCGCGGCGGGGGGTGGCGTCTTCAACGGATAGTTCTCGGGCATCGCTCAGGTCTCGAACAGGCCAGTTTTCTCAAAGCGCGTCACGTCGATCAGCCCCATGTCGGAAATGCGCAACTCGGGAATGACCACCAGGGCCAAAAGCGTGTGCTGCATGTAGGCATTGTTCAGGGTGCAGCCACAGGCCTGCATCGCCGCAACGATCCCCTGGGCAGCCTCGGCCACCTGTGGGGCCGGGGCATCCGACATCAGCCCGGCGATGGGCAGCGCAACATGGGCGATCTCGGCGCCGTCGCGAAACACCGTGACCCCGCCCCCCAGTTCCGCCAGACGGTTCGCCGCCGCCGCCATATCGGCCCGGCTGGTTCCGACGATGATCATGTGGTGACTGTCATGGGCCACGGTCGAGGCCATGGCCATGGATCCGCGATAGCCAAAGCCCGAGACCAGCGCGTTTTGCACCGCGCCGGTACCGCGATGCCGTTCGACCAGCGCGATCTGGCAGACATCCTGGGCCGCATCGCTTTCGATCAGCCCGTCAGTCACCGCCATTTCCCGGCTCAGCGCCTTGGTTGGGGCCTGGTTTTCGATCACCCCGATCACCCGGGCCGTGACGGAATTGGCGCCCTCGGGGGCCGGGATCTCGAAATCGGCAGGGCTGACCGGCGCCTTCAGATGCACGGTGCGGCGCACCTCGGCCGGCCAGTCCAGATGCGGACAGGCAACACGGATCTCACCGGCCTCGGCCACAACATGGCCCCGGGCGATCACCGTTTCGATGGGCAGCGTCGTCAGGTCCGACGTCAGGATCAGATCCGCCCGGCGCCCCGGGGCGATCGCGCCCAATTCCCGTTCCAGGCCGAAATGCGTGGCAGTGTTGATCGTCGCCATCTGCAGCGCGATCAGCGGATCGCAGCCACAGGCGATGGCATGGCGCACAACCCGGTTCATATGCCCGTCATGGACCAGCGTGCCGGAATGGCAATCGTCCGTACACAGGATGAACCCCCGCGGATCCAGACCCTGCTCGGTGATCGCGGTGATCTGGCGTTCCACATCGTACCAGGCACTGCCCAGTCGCAGCATCGCGCGCATGCCCTGACGAACCCGGGCCACCGCATCCTCAGCCCGCGTGCCTTCGTGGTCATCCGCAGGCCCGCCGGCCAGATAGGCGGCAAAGGGCGCGCCCAGATCGGGGCTGGCGTAATGGCCCCCCACGGTCTTGCCCGCACGTTGGGTGGCCGCGATCTCGGCCAGCATCTGCGGATCGCCCGCCGCGACACCGGGAAAGTTCATCATCTCGCCCAAGCCGATGATGCCGGGCCAGCGCATCGCCTCGGCCACATCCTCGGGGGTGATTTCATAGCCGGTGGTTTCCAGCCCCGGCGCCGAGGGGGCACAGCTGGGCATCTGGGTAAAGATGTTGACCGGCTGCATCAGCGCCTCGTCATGCATCATCCGCACACCGCGCAACCCCAAAACATTGGCGATTTCATGGGGGTCGGTGAACATGGTCGTGGTGCCATGGGGGATGACGGCGCGGGCGAATTCCGCCGGGGTCAGCATGCCCGATTCGATATGCATATGCCCATCACACAGGCCCGGAATGGCATAGCGCCCGTCGGCCTCAATCACCTGGGTCTGTGGGCCGATCAGATGGGACAGATCCGGGGCGATCACGGCAAAGCGGCCACGCGCGATGGCGATGTCATAGCCGGCCAGCACCTCGCGGCTGTGCACATTCACCCAGGCCGCCCCCCGCACGAGCATCTCCGCAGGGGCCCGGCCCGCAGCCACGGCGACAAGATCGGGGGCCACATCGGGCCAGGGAAACAGCGTGGTCATGGGCGAATGCTGACACGTGTTCGCAGGCAACCACAAGGGGAAACCCGCGTCCCGACGCTGCGCATTTTTACCAGCCATTAACTACAATACGGTACTCAGAGAAAGCCGGCAGCCCGGCCCGGGAATCGGGCAGCTGCATGGCGGTCGATCTCGAAGGACCGGCCTCTCCCCCCATGGCCCGGCAGGCGGGAACCGCCGCCGGGCCATGTTTGGAACCGCCCCGTCCCCCACACCAAATACCCACAAAAAACACCGCACCCAAAAACCGCCGTCCGGTTTCGGGGTGACAAGGCAACGCCACTGTGATCTACCTGTGGCCAAGACAGGGGCGCCCCATGGGCTGAGATGTACCCTTTGAACCTGAACCGGTTAGCACCGGCGTAGGAAGTCTTGTGCGCAATGCCCAATCGCGCACCCGGCCTCCTTCGCGCTGAGAAGGAGACACGGATGCGCCCCACCCCAACGTCTGCGGATCCCCGGATCCACAGCACCGCACCGGCACTGTGCGGATGATCGCCAATGTCCTGTCCATCGCCGGCTCTGATCCCTCGGGGGGGGCCGGAATCCAGGCGGATCTCAAGGCGTTCTCGGCCCGCAACGTCTATGGCATGGCCGCCCTGACCGCTTTGACCGCCCAGAACACCACCGGCGTTTCGGCGGTTGAGGCCCTGCCCCCCGCCTTCGTCGCCGCCCAGATCGACACCGTGTTTTCCGATATCCGTGTCGATGCGGTGAAAATCGGCATGATCGCCAACGGCCAGATCGCCCGAGCCCTTGCCGGATCGCTGGGCCCGCATCGCGGCATTCCGATGGTGCTGGATCCGGTGATGGTGGCCAAGGGCGGGGCCCCGCTGCTGGACCCCGAGGCGGTGAGCGCCCTGCGCGAGGCCCTGCTGCCCCTGGCCACCCACCTGACCCCGAACCTGCCCGAGGCCGCCGCCCTTCTGGCAACCGGCCCGGCCCGCAGCCGTGCCCAGATGGAAACCCAGGCCCGCGCCCTCTATGACATATCCGGCGCCATCGTCATCCTGAAGGGCGGGCATCTGCCCGGCGATGACAGCCCCGATCTGCTGTGCGATGCCCATGGCATCCACTGGCTGGAAGGCCGGCGCCACAACACGCCCAACACCCACGGGACGGGGTGTACCCTGTCCTCGGCCCTGGCTGCGGAACTGGCCAAGGGCAAGACCACGCGCCAGGCGCTCCGCGCCGCCAAGGCCTATGTCGCCGGTGCTGTCGCCACCGCCGGGCAACTGTCTGTCGGGCAGGGGCACGGACCCACCCACCATTTCCACGCGCTCTGGCGCACCCAAATCCCGTTGGAGGACCCCGCATGATCGCCCTGTACCGCACAGTCGTCCTGGCCCTTGTAACCCTGGGCCTTACCCCCCTGATCGCGCTACCCGTCGCAGCACAGGACCGGCTGACGCTGCTGCTGGATTGGTATGTGAACCCCGATCACGCGCCAATCGTGCTGGCCGAAGACCTGGGCTATTTCGCCGAGGCCGGGCTGGAGGTTGAGATCATCGCCCCCGCCGACCCCGCCGATCCGCCCAAGATGGTTGCTGCCGGCAAGGCCGATCTGGGGGTCAGCTATCAGCCGCAACTGCACCTGCAGGTGGCCGAGGGCCTGCCCCTGATCCGCGTTGGCACGCTGATTGCCACGCCGCTGAACTGCCTGCTGGTCAAGGATGATGGCCCGATCCGCGAGATTGCCGATCTGAAGGGCCGCAAGATCGGTTTCTCGGTGGCGGGTGTCGAAGAGGCCCTGCTGACCCGGATCCTCGGCAATGCCGGGCTGACACTGGCGGATGTGGAACTGGTCAATGTGAACTGGTCGCTCTCGCCGGCGGTGATGGCCGGGCAGGTGGATGCGGTGATCGGCGCCTTTCGCAACTTCGAACTGAACCAGATGCAGATCGAGGGGGTTCCGGGCCGGTGTTTCTATCTCGAAGAACATGGCCTGCCCGCCTATGACGAACTGATCTACATCGCCAATCCTGATCGCATGGATGCGGACAAGATCCGCCGCTTCCTGCAGGCCACGGAACGCGCGGTTCAGTATATCGTCAACCGCCCCGATGAGGCCTGGGAACGCTTCAGCGCCACCGCGCGCGAGTTGCAGGATGATCTGAACGCCATGGCCTGGCACGATACCTGGCCCCGCCTGACCCTGACCCCGGCGGGGCTGGATGCGGGCCGCTATACCCGGTTTGAGGCGTTTCTGGCCGAGGCCGGGCTGATTGAGGGCACCCGCCCCGTCGCGCAGCTTGCCATCGATCTGGGCGCCCAGTGATCGCGCCATCCATCACCCTCAAGGGGCAGGCCCGGATAGGGGATCAACCGCTGTTCGGGCCGCTTCGGCTGGATCTGCCGGCCGGGCGCTGGACCTGCCTGTTAGGGCCGTCGGGGGTTGGAAAATCCACGATCCTGCGGCTGATTGCCGGGCTGGACACCGGCGCCGATTTCACCGGCCACCTGGGGGCTGGGGATGGTGCGGCTCTGGCCCCGCGCGTTGCCTATATGGCCCAGGACGATCTGCTGCTGCCCTGGCTGGACCTGCGGGGCAATGTCGAGCTGGGTGCGCGTCTGCGTGGTGCCCGGCCTGACACGGCGCGCCGCGACCGGCTGATCGTCGATCTGGGGTTGACCGAGCATGCCAGCAAGCGCCCCGCCCAGCTTTCCGGGGGGCAGCGCCAGCGCGTCGCTCTGGCCCGGACCCTGATGGAGGACAAGCCCGTGGTTCTGCTGGACGAGCCGTTTTCCGCCCTGGATGCGCGCACCCGGGCGGATATGCAGGATCTGGCGGCGCGGGTTCTGGCCGGCCGCACGGTACTGCTGGTCACCCACGATCCGGCCGAGGCGGCGCGTCTGGGCGACAGGATCCTGATCCTCGGCGCGGAGGGGTTGGATGAGGTGCCCCCGCCGCCCGGCCCCGTGGCCCGCCCGGTGGGCGACCCGGATCTGCTGCGCTTTCAGGCGGCGTTGTTGCAGCGCTTGCGAGGGGCCGCAGATGCCGCGTGATCGGGGGTCGCTGCTGAACGGGGCGCTGGCGACGGTGGTCCTGCTGGCTTTGTGGCAGGCCATTGTCAGTTTTGCCGATCTGCCGCCCTTTATCCTGCCCGGGCCTCTAAGGGTTGCCCGGGCGCTGATCGAGAATGCCGGGCTGATCGCCTTTCACGCCTGGGTGACGCTGGCCGAGGTGCTGGCCGGGCTGGTGCTGGGGGCGATCCTTGGGGCGGCGACGGCGCTGTGGCTGATCTCATCCCCCATGGCACGGCGGATCGTGCAGCCCGCGCTGGTGCTGACCCAGGCGCTGCCGGTCTTTGCGCTGGCCCCGATCCTGACGCTATGGCTGGGCTATGGGCTGGGATCAAAGGTGCTGATGGCCGTGCTGATCATCTATTTTCCGGTCACATCGGCCTTTTTCGACGGGCTGACGCAAACCCCACGCGGATGGCTGGATCTGGCCCAAACCATGCAGGCCAGCCCCCGCCAGGCCTTGTGGCGGATCCGGGTGCCCGCCGCCCTGCCGGGGCTGGCATCGGGGCTGCGGCTGGCGGCTGTCTATGCGCCCATCGGCGCGATCATCGGCGAATGGGTGGGGGCCAGCCGGGGGCTGGGCTATCTGATGCTGCTAGCCAATGGGCGCTCAAAAACCGACCTGATGTTCGCCGCGCTGGTGGTGCTGGCACTGATGACGCTGGCCCTGCACAAGGCGGTGGGCTGGGCCTGTGATCGTCTGGTTGCCCGGATGAGTTGAGGAAGACGCAGGCCGTGCCCGGTTGTCCCAACCAGATGGTCGTTGACCACAACGGGACAAGCCGCACAGGCCGGGGCGGCCTCTGCCTTGTCCCTGTCGGGGGGCAGAAGGGACCAGAGCAGCCCCTCATGCCGAGGGAAAAGGATCACTCCGGGGTCAGCAGGATCTTCCCAGTATGGGCGGCGGCCTCCATCATCTCATGGGCGGCGCGGGCCTCGGCGAAGGGAAAGACCGCATGGGTCACCGGCTTCAGCCCACCGGCCCCAAACAGCGGCCAGACCCGGTCCTCTAGATCCCGGGCAATCCGCGTCTTGAACTCATCGGGGCGTGAACGCAGCGTGGATCCCGTATAGGTCAGCCGCTTCAGCATGATCGGCATCAGGTTCGCCGTCACCTCGGAACCGCCATTGAAGGCGATCTGCACGATCCGCCCGTCATGGTTGCTGGCCTTGATATTACGGGCGAAATAGTCCCCGCCGATGATATCCAGGATCATGTCCGCGCCGCCCGCCTCGCGCAGGATCGCCACGAAATCCTCGGTGCGGAAATCAATGCAGCGCTCTGCCCCCAGCCCGGTGCAATAGGCCGCCGCCTCGGGCCCGTCCACGGTGGTGAACACCCGCATACCCATGGCCGCCCCGATCTGCACCGCCGTCGATCCGATCCCCCCGGCCCCGCCATGGACCAGAAAGACACCGCCCTTGCGATCCGGCAGGTCGTAAAAGCAGTTGCTCCAGACGGTAAAGAAGGTCTCGGGGATGCCAGCGGCATCCACCTCGGCCACACCCTGGGGAACCGGCAGGCAATGACCGGCATCAATGGCAACATATTCGGCATAGCCGCCGCCATTGGTCAGCGCCGCCACCCGGTCGCCCGGCTTCCACCAATCCACTTCGGATCCCAGGGCCACGATCTCGCCCGAGACCTCCAGCCCCAGCAGGTCCGAGGCCCCCTTGGGCGGCGGATAGTGCCCCCGGCGCTGCACCATGTCCGGCCCGTTGACCCCCGCCGCAGTCACCCGGACAAGAACCTCATGGTCACGCAGGCCGGGCACCGGGCGGGTGCCCACGGTCAGAACATCGGGACCACCGGGGGTCTGCATCTCGACTGTCTTCATCGTCTCGGGCAGCATGTCTTTCGTCCTCCTCGCACCTTTCCGCCCCCTGATTGACCACGGGCCGACGGAAATGTCACCCCTTAGCGCTGCCGGCGCTTGGCCGGGGGAAAAGGGGCTGGTAAGGGCGTGCATGGCCGATATCCGCGACATGCAACTTCTGACCGCCCTTGCCCGCCACCGCCATTTCGCCCGCGCGGCCGAGGAATGCGGCATTTCCCAACCCGCCTTTTCCGCCCGGATCCGCAACCTGGAGACCGATCTCGGCGTGCCCATCGTCAAGCGGGGCAATCGGTTTCTGGGCTTCACCAGCGAAGGCGACATCGTGCTGAAATGGGCCCGGCGTGTCCTGTCCGATGCCGAGGGCCTGCGCCAGGAGATTGAACTGGCCCGGGGCGAGCTGTCCGGCCGCCTGTCGATCGGGGTCATCCCGACGGCGCTGTCCTATGTCGCGCGGATTCCGGCCGTTTTGCGCACGCGCCACCCCGGCCTGTCGATCCAGATCTATTCGCTGACCACCGGCCAGATCCATCGCGGGCTTGGGGATTTCTCGCTGGATGCGGGGATCGGCTATCTGGAGGGCGACCTGCCCGCCGCCCTGGGCCAGCCCGAATTGCTTTATCAGGAACGCTATGTCCTGCTGTCCCCGGCCGAGTTGCTCCCCACCCTGTCCGGCCCCATCACCTGGGCCGAGGCGATTGATCTGCCCCTTTGCCTGTTGACCCTGGACATGCGCAACCGCCGGTTCCTGGACGAGGTGTTCGCGACCCATGTGGGCCGCGTGCCCAAACCGGTCATGGAAACCAACGACCTGTCCGTGCTGCTGACCCAGGTGGAAAGCGGCGCCTCGGCGACCATTGCCCCGGCGATGCTGGCCGATACCCTGCCCCCATCGGACACCACCATCCGCCTGCCGATGACCGGTCCCGAAATCACCACGCCGATCGGGCTGTTGCTGACCGATCGCGATCCGCTGCCCCCCAAGATCCTGGCCCTGGACGAGGCCCTGCGCCATGCGGCACGATAACCGGCGGTGAACACGCCTTCCGGGGTTACGATTTGAACGCCGCGCGATTCCCCCTTTCAGTTGGCCTGTCCCCGGACCTGTCAACGAAAGGATACGCCGATGACCCCCCTGTCCCTGCCCCGTCCCACAACCGGCACCCTGCCTCGACCCCGCTTTGGACGACCGTTCAAAACGATCACGACTGCCTATCGCTGGGCAAAGCGGGTGATTCGGGTGTACGATGCTTGTGGAGTTAAGGGTTTGACGGCAGATCTGCTGCACGACCTTCGCCCAATCAATCACCAATAAAAATTACGAACTCGACAAACGATAACCTTTTCCTATCATGTGATAACGGATTCCGATTTGAGCCGGCACGAAGCGGCTGATTGATTGGGTCCGAACATGATGGGGGAGGTACCGAATGGCGCCGCTGGATAACACGTCCGGTGTCTGGAAGTCCGGGAAAGGCAAGGGCCGCCGGACGCCTAAGGGAAGACAGTTTGACGACACCGCGCTGACCGAGGTCCGCGCATTGCTGGGCGACAGGCCACGCCGCCGCGATCTGCTGATCGAGTTCCTGCACCTGATCCAAGACGAATACGGTCAGCTCTCGGCTGCGCATCTGCGCGCCCTGGCCGAGGAAATGCGCTTGGCCCAGGCCGAGGTCTGGGAAGTCGCGACTTTCTATGCCCATTTCGATCCGGTCAAGGAAGGCGAGCCCCCGGTTCCCGCCCTGACGATCCGCGTCTGCGACAGCCTGAGCTGCGAAATGGCCGGGGCGCAGGCGCTGCTTCAGGCACTGAAGGATGGCCATGATCCGGCGCAAGTGCGGGTGCTGCGCGCGCCGTGCATGGGCCGTTGCGATACCGCCCCCGTGCTGGAGATCGGGCATAACCACATCGACCACGCGACCCCGGAAAAGGTGGCCGCGGCGATCAAGGCCGATGATACCCACACCCATATCCCCGCCTATGAAAACTTCGCCGCCTATACCAAAGCTGGCGGTTACACGGCGCTGAAGGATCTGCGCGGCGGCAGTGCCAGCGTGGATGAGGTGCAGGACAAGCTGCTGGATGCCGGCCTGCGCGGGCTGGGCGGCGCGGGGTTCCCCTCGGGCCGGAAATGGAGCTTCGTGCGCGCCGCCGATGGCCCCCGCTATCTGGCCGTGAACGGCGATGAGGGCGAGCCGGGCACATTCAAGGACCGCTACTATCTGGAACGCACCCCGCATCTGTTCCTGGAAGGCATGCTGATCGCCGCCTGGGCCGTTGCGGCTGAAACCTGCTTTATCTACCTGCGCGACGAATACCCCGCCGTGCGCCAGATCCTGCAGACCGAGATCGCCGCGCTGGAAGGCGCTGGCCTTGTCGCGCCCGGATATATCGACCTGCGCCGGGGCGCGGGCGCCTATATCTGCGGCGAAGAAAGCGCGATGATCGAATCGATCGAGGGCAAGCGCGGCCTGCCCCGCCACCGCCCGCCCTATGTGGCCCAGGTCGGGATCTTCAACCGCCCGACGCTGGTCCATAACATCGAAACCCTGCATTGGGTGGCGCGCATCTGCCGCGAAGGCCCCGAAGTGCTGAACGCGGTGGAACGCAACGGCCGCAAGGGGCTACGATCTTATTCCGTGTCTGGCCGGGTGAAGACACCGGGCGTGCACCTTCTGCCCGCCGGGTCGACCATCACCGACATCATCGAAGCGGCTGGCGGCATGCTGGACGGCCATGTGTTCAAGGCCTATCAGCCCGGCGGCCCCTCGGCTGGCCTGCTGCCGGCCAGCATGGATGACGTGCCCCTGGATTTCGACACGCTGCAACCCCATGGCACGTTTATCGGCTCGGCCGCCGTGGTGATCCTGTCGGATCACGACAGTGCCCGTGCCGCCGCCCTGAACATGCTGCGCTTCTTTGAGGATGAAAGCTGCGGCCAATGCACGCCGTGCCGGGTGGGCTGCGAAAAGGCCGTCAAGCTGATGCAGGCTGACCGCTGGGACGAAGCCCTGCTGAATGATCTGTGCGATGTCATGGGGGATGCCTCGATCTGCGGCCTTGGACAGGCCGCGCCAAACCCCATCCGCCTGGTGATGAAGCACTTCCCCGATGAAGTGCGGGGCACCGCAGCCAACGGGAAGGATGCCTGACATGCCAGACAAGATCCGCTTTACCCTGAACGGAAAATCCGTTGAAGCCGAACCCGGCCAGACCATCTGGGACGTCGCCAATGGTGGTGGGCTGAAGATCCCGCATCTGTGCCATTCCGGCGAGGTCGGCTATCGCCCCGACGGCAATTGCCGCGCCTGCGTGGTCGAGATCGAGGGCGAGCGCACGCTGGCCGCCTCGTGCATCCGCCAGCCCAGCGAAGGCATGGTTGTCACCACCACCAGCGAACGGGCCGAGAAAGCCCGCAAGATGGTGACGGAACTGCTGCTGGCCGATCAGCCCGCCCGTGATCAGGCCCATGACCGGTCCTCGCGCCTGTGGGATACCGCTGATAGCCAGGGCCTGGCCGACAGCCGCTTTCCCATGCTGGAACGGGATCGGGTGCCCCTGCTGGATGACAGCCACGTGGCCATGCGCGTCAATCTGGATGCCTGCATCCAGTGCAACCTTTGCGTGCGCGCCTGCCGCGAGGTTCAGGTCAATGACGTGATCGGCATGGCCGGGCGCGGCCATGACAGCAAGATCGTCTTCGATTTTGACGACCCCATGGGCAACTCGACCTGCGTGGCTTGCGGTGAATGCGTTCAGGCCTGCCCCACCGGCGCCCTGACACCCGCCACCATGGTCAATGCCGATCAGGTGGGCGACAGCCGCGCCTATGACCGCGAAGTTCAATCGATCTGCCCCTATTGCGGCGTCGGCTGTCAGCTGAGCTACAAGATCAAGGACGACAAGATCGCCTGGGTCGATGGCATCAACGGCCCGGCCAATGAAGGGCGGCTGTGCGTCAAGGGGCGGTTCGGGTTCGACTATGTGAACCACGGCCACCGGCTGACCACCCCCCTGATCCGGCGCGAAGATGCCCCCGCCAAGGGGCTGAACGTGGATCCCGCCAACCCCTGGACGCATTTCCGCGAAGCCACCTGGGACGAGGCCCTGGATGTCGCCGCCGCCGGGCTGGCCAAGGTGCGCAGCGAAACCGACGGCACGGGCGTGGCCGGGCTGGGCAGCGCGAAATGTTCCAACGAAGAGGCCTATCTGTTTCAAAAGCTGATCCGCGAAGGCTTTGGCACCAACAATGTCGATCACTGCACGCGGCTCTGCCATGCGTCATCGGTGGCGGCGCTGATGGAGAATGTCGGCTCGGGTGCGGTCAGCGCCACTTTCAACGAGATCGAAAACTCTGACGTTGCCATCGTCATCGGCGCCAACCCGACGGAAAACCACCCCGTCGCCGCCACCTATTTCAAGCAATTCGCCAAGCGCGGCGGCAAGCTGGTGGTGATGGATCCGCGCGGCATGGGCCTGAAACGCCACGCCTGGAAGATGCTGCAATTCCGACCCGGATCCGATGTGGCCATGCTGAACGCGATCATGCATGTGATCGTCGAAGAGGGCCTGTGCGACGAACAATACATCCAAGCCTACACCGAAAACTGGGAGGCGATGAAAGAGCATCTCAAGGGCTTCCCACCCGAGAGGATGCAGGACCTGTGCGGGATCGATGCCGCAACCCTGCGCGACGTCGCCCGCACCTTCGCCACCGCCAAGGCCGGGATCATCTTCTGGGGCATGGGCGTATCCCAGCATGT
>JBKDZR010000151.1:0-17594 GCA_047971485.1 Qingshengfaniella sp.
TAGCCTCTGGACGCCCCCAGCCCCCCTTGCTATAGGCGCGGCGTGTTCCGGCGTAGCTCAGCGGTAGAGCAGTTGACTGTTAATCAATTGGTCGTAGGTTCGATCCCTACCGCCGGAGCCAAAGAAATCCTGCAGTCAGGCTGATTTCAATGGCATGTCACGGATAGCTTGGGCGTCCGGAAACGGGGGCGTGTGCCTTTCCTGCACCCGCCCTGCTTTTCGTTCACGATGACTGATGTACCGCAGACAAGGCCCTTGCGTCCGCCGCGTTCCATGCCAGACTCGGGGCAATGGAACTTGGGCCTGATCATATCGACGGTCGGGGGCTGATTGCCTGCCCCCAATGCGACGCGCTTTATCGGCTGCAACCGGTCGGGGCGGGGCGGCGGGCGCGGTGCAGCCGCTGCGGCCATGTCTTGCTGGCCCCCCGCAACCAATCGGTCGTGACCGTGGTCAGCCTGTCGCTGGCCGCGCTGATCCTGATGATCGTTGCCACAAACGCCCCCTTCCTGCAGATTGAGGCCAGCGGCCTATCCAGCCGCGCCTCGGTGATCGACGCGATTCTGGCCTTTTCCGAGGCCACCGGAATGATGGCGCCCCTGTCGCTGGTCATTGCCGCGCTGATCGTCTTTTTGCCGGCCCTGCGGCTGGGGGCACTGGTCTATGCCCTGGGTCCGCTGTTGCGCGGCCACCGCCCCCGGCCGCACGCCGCGCTGATGTTCCGCGTCGCCATGCGCCTGCGGCCCTGGGCAATGGCCGAGATCTTCATGATCGGCGTCGCCGTGGCGCTGATCAAGATCGGTGGCCTGGCCCATGTGCAGTTCGGCCCCGCCTTCTGGGCCTTTGCCGTGCTGGTCCTGATCATAACAACCAAAGATATCCTGATGTGCGAGCGTTCGCTGTGGCAGATCCTCACCCCTCCGGCCCGACACTGACCGCCCGCGGCGCCAGGCTGCAAGGCTGCCTGCATTGTGGTGAGGTCTGGCCCCTGGCCCAGACCCGCTGCGACCGGTGTGGCGCCCGGCTGAGCAGCCGGTATCCCCAGTCGCTGCAGCGGGTCTGGGCCTGGTGGCTGGCCGGGCTGATCGTCTATGTGCCCGCCAACCTTTATCCGATGCTGATCACCGAAACCCTGGCCTATTCCGGCGCCAGCACCATTTTCGGCGGCGTCGTGGAACTGCTGCATCATGGGTCCTATTTTGTCGGCGGCGTGGTCTTTTTCGCCTCGATGGTCATCCCGATCTCGAAATTCGTCGCCATCGCCTGGCTGGCCATCGCCATCCGCCGTCGCGTGACCGGTCCACGCGCCCACAGGTTGCATCGCGTCTATGAGATCGTCGAGTTCATCGGCCGCTGGTCGATGATCGACGTCTTTGTGGTGGCCATCCTGGCCGCGCTGGTCCACCTGGGGACAGTTGCCGACATCTACCCGGGAATCGCTGCAGTCAGTTTTGCCATGTCGGTCATCTTCACCATGCTATCCGCCCTTTGCTTCGATCCGCGCCTCATCTGGGACAATTCCGGAGATCTGACATCATGAGCCACACTGACCCTGCCGAGCTGCCCCTCGATCCGAAAGGCAAGCGCAGCGGATCGGTTTCGCTGGTCTGGCTGGTGCCACTGGCCGCGCTGGCCATTGCGCTCTATATCGCGTGGCAGTCCTATGCCGCGCGCGGCCCGCTGATCGAGGTGACCTTTGACAGCGCCGAGGGGATCGTCGCCAACAGCACCGTTCTGAAATATCGCGAGGTCGATGTCGGCGTGGTCGAAGACGTCCGCTTTACCCCCGATCTGCGCGCCGTCATCGTCGCCATCCGGGTCAACAAGGACGTGGCCCCCTATATCGACGAACGCTCGGAATTCTGGATCGTCCGGCCCCAGGTCACCGCGCGCGGTGTGACGGGGCTGGGCACCGTGCTGGGCGGGGTCTATCTGGAGGGCAGCTGGGATTCCACGCCCGGCACCGCAACCACCGAGTTCAAGGGCCTGTCCGATCCGCCACTGGTCCGCCAGGGATCCGAAGGTCTGCAATTCATCCTGCGCGCAACCGAGGGCGGGCGGTTGCAGGCCGGGGCCCCCATCGTCTATCGCGGCGTCGATGTCGGTTATATCGACACGCCGAAACTGGCCCCCGACGGCAACAGCGTGACGGCCAACGCCTTCGTACAGGCCCCCCATGACCAGTTGATCACCGATGCCACCCGCTTCTGGAGCGCGTCGGGCTTTTCCGTCCGGCTGGGTGCCGGCGGCCTGTCGCTGAACGTGGCCAGTGTCGCCGCCCTGCTGGAAGGCGGGGTGACCTTCGACAACGTGATCCCCACGGGCGAGCCCGTCACCCGGGGCGCCGTTTTCGACGTCTATGATGACGAACCAGCGGCGCGCAGCGATGTGCAGACCTTCGACAGCGCAAGCGGTGTCGCCTTTTCCGCCTTTTTCCACGACTCGCTGGCGGGCCTGCCTGCCGGCGCGGATGTCACGCTGGAGGGGCTGGTGATCGGCAAGGTAACCGGCACGGCCGTCGTTCAGGACCCCGAGGGCGGAACCGGCGCGGTGCGGGTGCGTGCCGATTTCAGCCTGTCGCCGGAACGGTTGGGCCTGCCCGCAGATGCCGACGCCCCCACCACGCAGAATTTTCTCGACCAGGCCATCGCCAAGGGGCTGCGCGCGCGTCTGGCCAGCCAGGGATTGCTGGGGCAATCGCTGAAGGTTGAACTGGTCAGCATCCCCAGCCCGCCCCCCATGGGGCTGGATCGAACGGCCGTGCCCGCCCCCGCCATCCCGACAACCGATCCCGTGATCTCGGACTTTTCGGAAAGCGCCGGCACCCTGCTGACCCGGCTGCAAAACCTGCCACTGGAAGGGCTGGTGCAGGGCGGTGTCGATCTGCTGGCCAATATCAATCAGGTCGTCGCCTCGCCCTCCATGCGCGAAGCCCCCCGCGCCGTGGTCGAGCTGATCGACGAGACCCGGGCCCTGATCGGATCCGATGAAGTGCGCAGCACCATCTCGGCGGCCAGTGCGGCCCTGGGCACGCTCGATCAGATCATGACCCAGGTCAATGACAGCCCTGCCCTGCCCGCCCTGCTGACCGCCCTGACCCGGGCCGACGACATCGCCGCCTCGATCCAGCGCACCGTCGATGGTCTGCCGCAACTGCTGACCGATGCGCGCGACATGGTCGCCAATGCCGCCCAACTGCCGCTGGGCCGACTGGCGGAACAGGCCTCGGATCTGGTGGCCTCGGCGGATCGGTTGATTTCTTCGGATCAGGTAGCCGCCCTGCCCAGACAATTGTCCGATGCCCTGGGCAACCTGCAGGGGGCCTCGGCCCATCTGCGCGATCTGGCCGCCGAGGTCAGCGGATCCGGGGCGGTTGAAAACCTGCTGGCCGCGATGAACCGCACCAGCAGCATCGCCGCGTCGATCGACGAAACCGCAGCCGGCCTGCCCGATCTGGTCACCCGGATCGATGGGCTGATGGCCCGGGCCCAGACCCTGCCCATCGAAGAGCTTGGCCAGAACGCCAACGCCATCCTGGCCGAGGCCAATACGATCCTTGGATCGGATGCCGCCGCCGCCCTGCCGGAAACACTGAACGGGGCGCTGGTTGAACTGGCTGCCGCAGCGGGCAATGTCGCAACCATCACCGACCGGCTGACCGAGGGGCCGGCGATGGACAGCCTGGCCGCCGCGCTGGCCCGGACCGACAGTATCGCCGCCAATATCGACACCGCCGCCCAGGGCCTGCCCCAGCTGCTTGACGATATCGAGGCGCTTGCCGCCAAGGCGAACGACCTGCCGCTGGACGATCTGGTGAACTCGGCCAACCGACTGGTGAATTCGGCCGAGGCACTGGTCTCCTCGGACGATACCGCCCAGGTGCCGGCCGCGTTGCGCGATGCGCTGGACCAGCTGGCCGCAACCCTGGGCGAATTGCGCGAAGGCGGGGCCGTCACCAATATGAACGACGCCCTGGCCTCCGCCTCGCAAGCTGCCGACGCCATCGCCGAGGCCGCCCGCGGCCTGCCCGAGCTCAGCCAGCGGCTGGACGGGCTGATTGCCCAGGCTGAGGGGGTGCTGGCCGCCTATGGCACCCAGTCGGATTTCAACACCCAGACCATATCGGCCCTGCGCGACCTGCGGGATGCGGCCCGGGCCGTCACCTCGCTGGCCCGCACGATCGAACGGAAACCGAACGCACTTATCATAGGACGCTGAGATGATAGCCCGATCCCTGCCCCTGGCCCTCCCTCTGGTCCTGACCACCCTGGTTATGACCGCCTGCAGCAGCCCCAATCAGGTGCTCATTCCCCCAAGTGACAGCGTGTTGCGCCTGCGCCCGCTGGTCGGATCTCTGGAAATCCGCGATGTGTCCCTGCCCCGCTATGCGGCCGCCGACCCGATCATGATCCAGGCCGAGGACGGCACCCTGCGCGAAATGCGCCGCGCGATCTGGGCCGACGATCCCGAACGGGGGATGACCCTGCAACTGGCCAGCACCCTGGCCACAATCACCGGCGCCCGGGTGGCAGCCGAACCCTGGCCGTTCTCACAGCCGGCCGATGCCAACGTGACGGTTCGGATCGAACAGGTCCTGGCCCAGCCGGATGGGCTGTTCCACATGACGGGGCAATATGCGATCGCCGGACAAAACGGGGGTCTTGCGGACAGGGCCGGACCGTTCGACATCTCGGTCCCGCTGCCCGATACCGGCCCCACGGCGGTTGCGACGGCCCAGGGACAGGCCTTGACGGAACTGGCCGAAACCATCGCCCGCCGCATCGCCCGATAACCGGGCGGCAAACGGGCATCCCTCGCGCTGCGGGGGGCCTTAGAACATGTTGCACAAAAGTGGGTACCGGTTTTGTGCTCCTCGAACATGCATTGTCAAAGACTTAGGCCTGTCGTGTGAATACGAATGAACGCGACACGCCCTAGCGCAGCTTCAGTGTCGCCAACCCGATCAGCGCCAGGATCAGCGAAACGATCCAGAACCGGATCACGATTTGCGGCTCCTGCCAGCCCTTCTTCTCGAAGTGGTGATGGATCGGGGCCATCAGGAACACCCGCCGCCCGGTGCGCTTGAAATAGGCCACCTGGATGATGACCGACAGGGCCTCAACCACGAACAGTCCACCAACGATGGCCAACACGATCTCATGCTTGGTGGCAACGGCAATCGCCCCCAGTGCGCCCCCCAGTGCCAGCGAACCGGTATCGCCCATGAACACCGCAGCCGGCGGCGCATTGTACCACAAAAACCCCAACCCACCGCCGACCAGCCCGGCAACAAAGACCAGCAACTCACCCGTACCCGGGACGTAATGAACCTCCAGGTATTCGCTGAAATCGACACGGCCCACGGCATAGGCAATGATCCCAAGGGCACTTGCGGCGATCATCGCCGGCATGATCGCCAGCCCGTCCAGCCCGTCGGTCAGGTTGACCGCATTGGCCGCGCCGACGATCACCAACACGCCGAACGGCACGAAAAACAGACCCAGGTCGATCAGGTAGTTCTTGAACAGCGGCACCGCCAGTTGTCCGGTCAGCGCCGGCGGGTGGTACCAGGCCACCCAAGCCGAAGCCGCCGCCGCGATCAGCACCCCCAGCAGGATCCGCACCCGTCCCGACAACCCGCCGTAGTTGTTGTTCTGGCTGATCTTGGCGTAATCGTCGGCAAAGCCGATGGCGCCAAACCCGATGGTCACCAGCAGCACCATCCAGATATAAGGGTTGTCCAGCCGCGCCCACAAAAGGGTGGATACCGTCAGCGCCCCCAGGATCAGCACGCCTCCCATGGTCGGTGTGCCGGCCTTGGTGACCAGATGGCTTTCAGGCCCGTCTTCACGGATCGGCTGGCCATGTTTCTGTTTGCGGCGCAGCAGGTTGATCAGCGGCCGCCCAAACAGGAACCCGAACAAAAGCGCGGTGAAAAAGGCCGCACCCGCCCGCATGGTGATATAGCGAAACAGGTTAAACAGATCGCCGCCATCCGAAAACAACGCCAGCCAGTACAGCATCAGCCAGACCTTTCTTCCGCGTCCGCCATCCGGCGCAACGCCATCACCACCTGCCCGACACGGCTGCCGAGCGATCCCTTGATCATCACCACATCCCCGGCCCGGGCGATCTGGCCGACTTGTTCCACCAGCGCCTCGGCGCTTTCGGCCCAAAGGCCCCGCTGCGCGGCCGGCATCGCTTGCCACAGGTGCCGCATGCGCGGCCCGACGCAATGGACCAGATCCAGCGCCCCGAAGGCCGGCAAAGCGGCCAGCCCAGCATGCAGCATGCCCTCATCGGGGCCCAGTTCCAGCATATCCCCCAGAACCGCCACGCGCCGGCCCGGCCTGGCCTCGGTGCTGGCCAGGGTGTCCAGCGCGGCGGCCATGGAGGCCGGATTGGCATTGTAGGCTTCGTCAATCAACACGATTTCACCCCCCCCCAGAAGGGCGAGGGTCGTGCGTGTCCCGCGTCCCTCGGGCGGCGACCAGCAGGCCAGCCGCTCCAGCGCCACCACCGGGTCCAGCCCCAGCGCCCGCACCGTCGCCAGAACCGCCGCCGCATTCATCGCCAGATGCAGCCCCGGCACGGACAGGCGCCCCGCCAGCTGCTGGTCATCCATCTCCAGGTCAAAGCCCAACCCGTCGCGATCATTGGCCGCGCGCCGCAAGGTGACATCGGTGCCCGCCGACTGCCCGAAACTGACAGATTGCGCGGCGGCCGCAGCGGCATGGCGCAGGATCGGGCTGGTCGGCAGATCGGCATTCCAGATCGCCACACCACCGGAACGCACGCCGGAAAACAGGCTGGCCTTCTCCTCGGCAATGCCCTCGATCCGGCCAAAGGCCTCCAGATGGGCGGGGGCCACCGTGGTAATCAGCCCGATATCCGGGGCGCTCAGCAGGGCCAGAGGGGCGATCTCGCCGGGGTGGTTCATGCCGATCTCGACCACCGCGAAATCACAGTCCAACGGACAGCGCGCCAGGGTCAGCGGCACGCCCCAATGGTTGTTAAAGCTTTTCTCGGCGGCATGGACTGCCCCAAAGGGGGCCAGGGCCGCCCGCAGCATTTCCTTGGTCGATGTCTTACCCACCGATCCGGTCACCGCGATGACCCGCGCCCGCGTCGCGGCCCGGCGATGGGCGGCCAAGGCGCGCAGGCCCGCCAGCACATCGTCAACCAACAGCAGCGGCGCATCCGGCCCCAGCCCGTCGGGAAGACGTGAAACCAGCGCCGCTGCCGCACCGGCCGCCAGGGCCTGGCCGACGAAATCATGGCCGTCACGGCGATCCGTCAGGGCGATGAACAGATCGCCGGGCACCAGGCTGCGCGTGTCTATAGACAGGCCGGTCGCCTGCCATGGGCGACCCTGCGCCTGCCCGCCCGTGGCGACAACCGCGTCCTCCGAGGTCCAGAGTGGCGCGCTCATGTCAACCGCCCATCAAGGGCCGCCACCGCGACACTGGCCTGTTCCACATCATCGAAGGGAAAGGTGACATCGCCGACGATTTGCCCCGTCTCATGGCCCTTGCCGGCAATCAGCAGCCCGTCGCCCGGCCCCAGGGCGTCGATGCCGCGCAGGATCGCCTCGGCCCGATCCCCAACCTCAAGCGCCGCGGGACAGCCCTCAAGGATCATGGCGCGGATCGTGGCCGGATCCTCGCTGCGCGGGTTATCATCGGTGACAATCACCAGATCGGCATGGGCCGCCGCCTGCCCCATCAGCACCCGCTTGCCCCGGTCCCGATCGCCACCGGCGCCCAGCACCACGACCAGCCGGCCCATCACATGGGGGCGCAGGGACCGCAGTGCCGTGGCCACCGCATCAGGGGTATGGGCGTAATCGACGAACACCGCCGCCCCGTTTTCCCGCGTCGCCGCCAGTTGCATCCGGCCCCGCACCGTCCGCAGCTGCGCAAGCGCGGCAAAGACCGCATCGGGATCCTCGCCTCCGGCAATCACCAACCCGGCGGCGATCAACGCGTTCTCGGCCTGAAAGCCGCCGATCAGATCCATGCGCAGCTGATGGGGCCGGCCCTGCCAGGAAAAGCGCAGCACCTGACCGGTGGCATCGAAGCGTTCGCCTTCAATCCGGATATCGGCGTCATGGGCACGCCCGACGCCGATCACCTCCTGGCCGCGCGCGCGGGCCAGAGCGGCAACATCGGCGCCGTGGGTATCCTCCAGGTTGATCACCGCGATCCCGTCTTCGCCCAGCAGCCGGGTGAACAACCCACATTTGGCGGCAAAATAGGCCTCAAGCGTGTGGTGATAGTCCAGATGATCCTGGCTGAGATTGGTAAACCCGGCTGCTGCCAGCCGCACGCCATCCAGACGGCGCTGATCCAACCCGTGGGACGAGGCCTCCATCGCCAAATGATTCACCCCATCGGCGGCCATCGCCGCAAGATGGCGATGCAATGTGATCGGATCGGGCGTTGTGTGGGACAAGGGCGCACCGTAATCGCCCTCGACCCCGGTGGTGCCCAGATTGGCGGCGCGCACCCCAAGCACCTGCCAAATCTGGCGGGCGAAACTGGCGACCGAGGTCTTGCCGTTGGTCCCGGTTACCGCCACCGTCACCTCGGGCTGAGACCCGAACCACAGGGCGGCGGCATAGGCCAGGGCCTGACGGGGATCCTCGGTCAGGATCATCGGCACAGCGCTGGCCAGCGGCCCGGCCAGGGCCAAACCGTCACGATCGGTCAGAACCGCTGCGGCACCCGCCGCAACCGCCAGGGCGATATGTTCCCCGCCATGGACCCGGCTGCCGGGCAATGCGGCGAACAGGTTGCCCGGACGCAGCCTGCGGCTGTCGGCACACAGCCCGGTGACCCGCGCCTCCTGGCCACCCTGCGCATGCAGGCCCAGTTCAGCCAGTGTCTTCGTCTCTGGCATCACGCCCGCCTGCTCCCAGTTCATCCGCGACCACCCTTCAGCCGCCGTTTCGCGCCTCTCGTATCCCAACTGCCACCCGGGGTTCAATCTCGGGTCGCAGATCAAGCAGGGGGGCAATGCGGCGGATCATTTCTGCCGCCACCGGAACGGTTGTCCAGCCGGCGGTGCGGCGGTCCTCGCCGGCGATATGCTGTTCGGCCTCATCAAGGGTCACGACAAAGACATATTGGGGATCATGGGTCGGAAAGGTCCCGGCAAAGGTCGCCAGAACCTTGTTCTTGTAATAGCCCCCCGTGGGCTTGGGCTTGTCCGCCGTGCCGGTTTTGCCGCCCACGGCATAGCCCGGCACTTCGGCGAAACTGGCGGTGCCCTCGGTCACCACCGCGCGCAGCATGTCGCGCACCTGGGCCGAAACCTTGGCCGAGACCACCCGCGCGCCGTCCTGCGGATCATCCTGGCGCAACAGGGTCGGCTGGATCCTGGTCCCGCCATTGACCAGTGAGGCATAGGCCGCAGCCAGATGCATCGGGCTGGTCGACAATCCGTGACCGTAGCTGATGGTGATGGTCTGGATATCGGCCCAGCGTTTCGGCAGGATCGGCCGGCCCGTCGCAGCCTCGGCCAGTTCAACCGAGGTGGGGGCCAGCAAGCCCAGCAGATCGAGGAATTCGCGCTGCCGATCCGCCCCCAGCCTCAGCGCCATATGCGCGCTGCCCACATTGGACGACTTCACGATCACCTGACGCGCACTCAGATAATCCCCGTAATTCTTGTAATCCCGGATCCGGTGCTTGCCCCAGACCATCGGGGTCTTGGTCTCGACCTCGGTTTTCGGGGTGACGATGTTATCCTCCAGCGCGTTGGCGACCGTGAAGATCTTGAACACGCTGCCCTGTTCGTAAACCCCCAGAACCGCGCGGTTGAACAGCGGATCGTCGCTCTGATCCCCTTCCAGCAGGGGCTGGGGGCGGTTGTTCGGATCGAAATCCGGCAATGAGGCCAGCGCGATCACTTCACCGGTGTGCACATCCATGACGATGGCACTGGCCCCCTTGGCCCCCATCAGTTTCATGCCGCCGGCCAGAACCTCGCGTACCGCCGTCTGAACAGTCACGTCCAGGGACAGTTGCAACGGCTCGGCCAGATGTTCGGGATCGCGCAGACGGGCATCAAAGTACTTTTCGATCCCGGCAACGCCGATCACTTCGGCCGCGCTGACCCCTTCGTCGCCGAACCCCGCGCCCCCCAACACATGGGCCGCCAGCCGGCCATTGGGGTACAGGCGCATGTCACGGCTGGCAAACAACAACCCCGGATCGCCGATATCATGCACCGCCTGTATCTGTTCCGGCGACAGGGTGCGCCGGATCCAGACAAACTTGCGTTCGCCGCTGAGCCGCTTTTCCAGCCCCTCGGCATCCAGATCCGGGAAGATCTTTTTCAGTTCGGCCACAGCATGGGGCATATCCACCATCTCGCGCGGGTGGGCGTAAAGCGCCTGGGTGCTGAGGTTCGTGGCCAGGATCCGGCCGGTACGGTCAGTGATATCGGCCCGTGCGCTGGTGATGTGCTGGCCAAACGACGCCCGACTGGGTTCGGCCGGCACCGAGGTGGCCAGCGCGCCCATGCGAACGCCCACCGTACCGAAGGCCACAACGAAAAACAGGCCCAGCACCAAAAGCCGTCCCTCGGATTGCCGGCGGGTCCGGTCGCGCATGCGTTCGCGCCGGGCCATCAGGTTCTCGCGTTCGATCAGATCGGGATCATCACCCCGATCCCGCGCCCGGATTACCCGCGCCAGCGGACGCAGCGGGCGACGGGGAAAGCTGTCGTCGGTTTGCCGGTACATGATGTGTCTCCCCTAGTAGCGCGCCGGGACGGCCGCATCGGGGCTCATCGCCTGCGGGATCGGACGGGCCGGAAAGGATACCTGATCCAGCTGCCCAAAATGATCCGGGGACAACGGCAGCAGGCCCAGCCGTTCAAAGTTCAGTTCAGCCAGGTCCCGCAGCCGTTCGGGCCGGTTAAGATAAGCCCATTCCGCACGCAGCACGCTGAGCCGTTCGTTCAGACGGCCGATCTCGGCCTCCATGCGGCGCATCTCGGCCACGGTTTCCCGGGTGCGATAATTTTCCTGATAGGCCCAAAAGGCCAGCCCCAGCACCATCGCGCCCAGAACCAGTGAAACGAAAACACGCATACCGCTTACTCCTCAACCAGACGTGGCAATCCAAGGGCGCCGCGCGGCGCGGGCCCCGCCGGCGCATCCGTGCGCCGCGCAACCCGCAGCCGAGCCGAGCGCGCACGCGGATTCACCGCCAGTTCAGCCGCATCCGGCCCGATACCCGAGCCCTTGAACAGATCGAAGCGCGCCGCCTCGGGGGTGGCATCCGGCAGATGACGGCTGCCCCGCCCGGCCCGACCCGACCGTTGGGCCAGGAACCGCTTGACCACCCGATCCTCCATCGAATGAAACGTCACCACCGCCAGTTGCCCGCCCGGGCACAACGCCCGTTCCGCCGCCTCAAGCCCGCGCACCAGTTGGCCAAACTCGTCATTCACGGCGATGCGCAGCGCCTGAAAGCTGCGGGTCGCCGGATGGCTCTGCCCCGGTTTCGGCCGCGGCAGACAGGCACTGACGATCTCGGCCAGCCGTGCGGTGGTGGCGATTGGCGCCTCGGCCCGCGCCGCAACAATCGCCCGGGCAATGCGGCGCGCGGCCCGTTCCTCGCCGTAATGATAGAGAATGTCGGCGATCTCACCCTCGGCGGCCCCGTGTACCAGATCGGCGGCACTGGGGCCTGTCTGGCTCATCCGCATGTCGAGGGGGCCGTCGCGCAGAAAGGAAAACCCCCGCTCGGCCCGGTCCAGCTGCATCGAGGACACGCCCAGATCCAGCACCACCCCATCGACCGGCGCCTCGGCCAGCGTATCAAGGTCAGCGAACTCGCCCGGGACCACCCGCAGGCGCCCCCCCCATTCGGCAACCAGCGGCGCGGCCATCTCCAGCGCAAGGGGATCGCGATCAATCCCTGTCACCCGATCCGCACCGGCCTGCAACAGACCACGCGCATAGCCGCCCGCCCCAAAGGTGCCGTCGACCCAATGGCCGGAAACCGGCGCCACCGACGCCAGCAGCGGCGTCAGCAGAACGGGAACATGAGGGGCAGCCATCGCTCAGCCGCCCGTCTGCTGATACAGCAGCAGCATCGGGTCCACCCCTGTGGGCAGTTCGGCACGCGCCGCCCCAACCGTGTTCTCCAAATCAGAGGCGTAGGCCGCAGGGTGCCAGATCTGGAAGGTATCACCACGGCCCTTCATCTTGGTCATCCCACCCGCTTCCCCCAGGGCCAGACGTTCACGCAAGGGTTTGGGCAGAACCAGCCGACCCGTGTCGTCCATCATCATCAGATCGGAACAGGTATTGAATTCGTACTCCATCACCGTCCGCAGGGGGGATCCGCGTTCCAGCCGCTCGATCCGATCCTGAACTTCCTCAGCGGCGGTGACGGTATAACAATCCAGGCTGCGATCACGCTGGCCACCGAAGACAACGACGATACTGGCCTGACCACCTTTGGCATAATCGGGATCGCCATGCTGAATGACATCGCGAAACAGCGCAGGAATGACGAACCGGCCTTTGCCGTCGACCTTTGAGTCGTGCTCGCCTCTGAACCTGTGTCGCACTTCGTCCTGCCATCCGTCTTGCGGAAACGGAAACGGCGGATTGCGCCGTTTCCACCGCTCAATCCGCCGTCTTCATATCCCTCTCCGGGGTCGTGCCCATCCGCGCCGTATTGGGGAACTGCTCTGCGCGCCGGACCGTTTTCGGATGAAAGCGATTTGCCTGTATGAACCTGCTTTTTTTGTGTGGCCCGCGTTGGGGCCGGATCGTTTTCTCCGTGACAGTGTGATGCCATGGCAGACCCCGCCAATCAAGGGATTTCCCGGGAATTTGGGGAACTTTTGTGAATCTTTGCCGATCCTCGGACCACACGAATTAACAAACCCAAGATATGGCCATCAGATTGCCCGTACCCACTAGACCTGCGCTTAAGGAAAAACCCCTTGCTTGTTGCTTTTCAGTCGCGCTTTCGCGATTCCCTGTGAGAATCAAGAAAGCGGCCCCGAATCCCGGGCCGCTCTCACCACATATCCCCCGATTTCCCCTGATCCGGCGTCAGGCGATTCCCCCGTCGATCAACCGCCGGGCCAACGCCTGATACGGCTTGGCAAGCGCCCCATCCCCGGCCGCCACCGGCACCCCGGCATCCCCGGCAAGACGCACCTCAAGATCCAGGGGCAATGCCCCCAGGAAGGGCACCCCGATCTTTTGCGCCTCGGCCTCGACCCCGCCATGGCCGAAAATATGCGCCTCATGCCCACATTTGGGACAAATATACATGCTCATGTTTTCGATCAGACCCAGAACAGGGGTCTTGAGCTTGCCGAACATGTCAATGGCCCGGCGCGCATCGATCAGCGCCACGTCCTGCGGGGTCGACACCACCAGCGCCCCGGTCATCGCCGTCTTCTGGCAAAGCGTCAGCTGGATGTCACCGGTGCCCGGCGGCAGGTCGATCAACAGGATGTCCAGTTCACCCCAAGCGACCTGGCCCAGAAGCTGCTGCAAGGCCCCCATCAGCATCGGCCCACGCCAGACCACAGCCTGATCCGGGTCGATCATCAGGCCGATAGACATCATCGTTACCCCATGGGCCGTCAGGGGAAGGATCGTCTTGCCATCGGGCGAGGCCGGCCGCTCCGACACCCCCAGCATGCGCGGCTGGGACGGGCCATAGATATCGGCATCCAGCAATCCGACCCGCCGGCCCTGACGCGCAAGGGCCACGGCCAGGTTCGAAGACACGGTGGATTTGCCAACCCCGCCTTTGCCCGAGGCGATCGCGACGATGCTTTTCACCCCGGCGATCCGCTGGGCCCCGTCCTGCGGGGTCGGATGACGGCCAATCTTCAGACCCTGGGGCGGATCTTTCGGTTTTGGCGCCGGGCCATGGGCAGTCAGGGCCACCACGGCCTTCTCCACACCCGGCAAGGCAGCCACCGCCGCCTGCGCCGCCGCGCGCACCGGATCCAGACCACGGGCCGCCTCGGCATCGGGGGCCTCGATGACAAACCGCACGGTTTTGTCCTCAACGGCAAGGGCCCGCACCATGCCGCTGTCCCGCAGATTACCCCCTGACGGCAGGGCACATTGCCCCAGACATTCCAGAACCTGCTCTTGCGTTACCTTCATCGGCCCTCTCCGTTCACCCAACCCGTTGCACCAACCCCCTCACTTGCCACGAGAAAATCAAAACCGCGGCAAATTCACAACACATGCGACCAGCGCATAGCTGCATTGCGGCATAAGAGATTGTGCAGCCGCAGAAAAAGAGTATCTTCATCTCATCAGCAGGGACATAGACCCTGACGGTGCAGGTAAAACCCGAGATCGAGTTCACGGCAAGGCCGAAGAATAGAGAATGGAAAACCTGGTAACGAGTTTTGGATCAGGAAGCCCCTCCTCCTCCCTGGGCTTTCTGCTTGCGGCGACACCCTCCTCCTCCCTGGTGTCGCCGCTTCTTTTCAAAACCGGCGCTGTGCGATCCTCTGGATCCCAGCGCCGGTTTTTCTTTTAGGTCATACTCTTCCAAAACAGGGACAAACCCTGTCTTTCCGCGTTGCTCAGGTGATCAATAAGGAATGGCGACGCGTGAAGGCGATACGCCTGATGCGCGCCCCTCCGCCACTGGCCCCGGCGCGCCGCGTCAGCGGCGCACGGCCCAACCACTTGCGCCGCGCCAGCGGCGTCAGTGGGCGGGAGGGCCCGTTTCAGCACAGGCCAGATGCACCGCCCCCTCAGAACGGCAAGTCATCCACCTCATCGGCCGCCACAACAAACCCGGCAACCACATGTTTGGTTCCCGCTTTGTCAAAGGCGATTCTCAGCTTGTCGCCCTCCAGCCCGTCGATCGTGCCATAGCCAAATTTGCGATGGAACACCCGCTCGCCAACAGTAAAGGCGGACAGCGCCGTTGCGTCGATCACCGGCAGCCGCGCATCACGCGATGCCGCCCCACCCCCAGAACGGGCCTGCATCCGCCGCCATCCTGGCGAATTATAGACATCCGCCCGCGCCGCCTTGTCCTGCAATTCCGAACGTCCACTTGCAGCCGCACCAAAACCGCCCCCGTAAAGCCCAGGGGGCGTCAGCACCTCGACATGGGCCTCGGGCAATTCGTCGATAAAGCGCGAAGGCAGCGCCGATTGCCATTGCCCATAGACCCGACGGTTGGCAGCGAAACTGACCGTGCACAGGTCCTCGGCCCGGGTGATGCCGACATAGGCCAGGCGGCGCTCTTCCTCCAACCCCTTCTGGCCGCTTTCATCCATCGACCGCTGCGAAGGAAACAAGCCGTCCTCCCACCCAGGCAGGAAGACTACCGGAAATTCCAGCCCCTTGGCGGCATGCAATGTCATCAGCGTGACCTTGGCCTCGCCTTCATCGGTTTCATTATCCATGATCAAGGCGACATGTTCGAGAAACCCCTGAAGGTTTTCGAACTGTTCCAGCGCCTTGACCAGTTCCTTGAGGTTCTCCAGACGGCCCGGCGCCTCGGGCGACTTGTCGTTCTGCCAATGGCCGGTATAGCCCGAATCGTCCAGGATCTCTTCGGCCAATGCAATATGGTCTGCGCCTTCGCGGACCTCCAGATGCCAGCGGTCGATCAACCGCACCAGATGATCCAACTGCCCCTTGGCCTTGCCTGTCAGCCCACCCGAGGCCACCAGAAGGCGCGCCCCTTCATGCAGCGATACCCCGCTTGATCGCGCTGCCATCTGGATCTTCTGCTGGGCCTTGTCGCCGATCCCACGCTTGGGCGTGTTCACGATCCGCTCAAAGGCCAGATCATCCTCAGGGCTGACGGCCAGGCGGAAATAGGCCATGGCATCGCGGATTTCCATCCGCTCATAGAACCGCGGGCCGCCGATCACCCGGTACGGCAGGCCAATGGTCAAAAAGCGGTCCTCAAACGCCCGCATCTGATGGGATGCCCGCACCAGAATCGCGCAGTGATCCAGACTGTAGGGGCGCAGACCGCGCGTGCCCTGCCCCAGCGCCTCCAGTTCTTCGCCGACCCAGCGGGCCTCTTCCTCACCGTCCCAATGGCCGATCAGGCGCAGTTTCTCACCGCCCTCGGCCTCGGTCCACAGGGTCTTGCCCAACCGCCCCTGATTGGCCGCGATCACACCGGACGCCGCCCCCAGGATATGCGCAGTTGAGCGATAGTTCTGTTCCAGCCGGACCACCTGGGCACCGGGGAAATCCTTTTCAAAGCGCAGGATGTTGCCCACCTCAGCCCCGCGCCAACCGTAGATCGACTGATCGTCATCGCCCACACAGCAGATATTGCGATGCTTGGCCGCAAGCAGACGCAGCCACAGATACTGGGCAACGTTGGTATCCTGATACTCATCCACCAGAATATAGCGGAACCAGCGCTGATACTGGGCCAGCACATCCTCATGGCGCTGAAAGATGGAGACGACATGCAACAGCAGATCACCGAAATCGGCCGCATTCAGATCGCGCAGGCGGCGCTGGTAATCATCATACAGTTCCGTTCCCCGGTGATTGAAGGCACTCGCCTCGGCTGCGGGCACCTGATCGGGGCGCCAGGCGCGGTTCTTCCAATGGTCGATCAACCCGGCCAGCTGCCGCGCCGGCCAGCGCTTTTCGTCAATGTTGCGGGCCTGGATCACCTGTTTCAGCAGGCGGATCTGATCGTCCGTATCCAGGATGGTGAAGTTCGATTTCAGCCCCACCATCTCGGCGTGCCGGCGCAGGATCTTGACATTGAGGGCATGGAAGGTGCCCAACCAGCGCATGCCCTCGGCCCCATCGCCCAGCAATTGGCCGACACGCTGCTTCATCTCGCGCGCGGCCTTGTTGGTAAAGGTGACGGCCAATACTTCGTTGGGGCGCGCGGTGCCGGTGGCCAGCAGATGCGCAATGCGCGCCGTCAGGGCCCGGGTCTTGCCCGTTCCCGCACCGGCCAGCATCAGCACCGGCCCATCGAGGGTTTCCACCGCCAGCTTCTGGGCCGGGTTCAGCCCATCCAGATAGGGTGACGGACGCATCCCCATGGCCCGGACCGAGAGAGGCCTGGTGTCTTCGGGAAAATCGGGGGCGGGCCAGTGATCGCTGCTCATGGGATCAGGATAGCGGGTCTGTCAACGGTTGGAAAGTTTGTTCGTTTTATGTTCCGCGGATTTTTCTGCTTTTGTCTCCAGCGCAAAGAGGGCAACACGCGGCTATCTTCGGCCGTGTGCCGCGCCTGGAAATCCCAGAACAAACGGGCGAGAAACCTCCGTTTCCTTCACTTAACTCGAAGCGGTCTCTCGGGGCCATCTCCTCGGCCAGTAGCGTCAGGATCTCGTAGATATTGCCGTCCAGATCGGCATGGCGCGGATGGTGCCCAGATGTCATCTGGTGCGCTCGCGCATGCCTTCGGTCAAGTACTGCTGTGCCAAAGGACGGGGGCGGTGGGCGCGATGCGGGTCTCGACCCGCTGGATGACCTCGGGCATCTCTTGGATAAGCTTCTTTTGCGCGTGGCGGCTCAGGAAGCTTTTAACCCGCCGGATCGCGGCAAAGCGCTTGCGGATATCGGCCGTCACGGTTTC
>JBKDZR010000152.1:0-37955 GCA_047971485.1 Qingshengfaniella sp.
GCTCCATTTCCTGAACGGCCGGCGCCGGGGCGTCGGATTTCAGGAAGGCGTAATGCCCCTTGCGGTTCTTGTTGATCTTGTAGGCCATGGTCTTGACCCCCCAGTACTCGCTGTCGACGACCTTGCCGCCGTTATCCGCGAGGACAGTGGAGAAATGTTCGACCAGCCCTTCGGCCTGCGCATTCGACAGGTCCTGCCGGGCGATGAAAACATGCTCGTAAAGCGGCATGCTGACTCCTGTTTTCACGGGCGCATTTCATAGGGCGGTCATTTCTTCCGCATCCACCCACGAGAGACTGCGCCGATTTCGTACCTTGCGGAAGAGGCGCCCTTATACCGATCCTGCCCCGCGATGCAAGAGCAGTGGAACAGGGGGCATGAGGGGTGCCATTAACCCCTTTAGCCAAAAGAACAAGGCCACCGGCACATATTTTGCGAAAACCGGCAGCAGTGGCCGGACCATCCGCCGCTGAACCGTTATGAGTGGAGATGTCACAATGACCCGTCTGGTTCTGGCTTTGGGCCTGATCGGTACTTGTTTCGCGGCGCCGCTATCGGCGACAACCGTTTTTCCAACCGGCGTCACCTGGACCCCCGGGGCCCAAGCCGATCTGGGAGAGCCACGGTCCAATACCGGCAACGCGCTGGATGGAATCAGCGGCCAGTTCCTGTCGCTAGGCATTGGCGGGATCGCCGATTTCACTTTCGGGCGCAGTGTGGCGGGCGATATCTCAATCACCGAGGTCACCAATGGCGCGCGGGCCAGCTATCTCGAACGGGCCGAGGTCCTGGTTGGATCCAAAGGGGTCTTCACCTCGCTTGGCATGATCGACAACTCCGCCGCCGAGATCGTTTTGGCCTATAGCGGTGTCTTCGACACCCTGCGGATCCGCGATGACAGCCCCATGATCGACACCTTGCGCGATGGGTTCGACATTGACGGGATCACCGTATCACCCGTTCCGCTGCCGGCGGCTGCCACGCTGTTGCTGGGCGGGGTCGGGATTCTGGGCGCGCTGCGCCTACGGCGCACAACCGCCTGAAACGACACCCACGACTGTGGTAGGGTGGCTGGACCGGCCACCCTTTTTCATGCGCTGATCGACCGGTATCATGCCGCGCCTGCGCCGTTGCAACGCAGGGGCGGCTTCGCTATGCCCGGTAGAACCGGCGCCCTGTGGGCCAGGACAGACGAAAAACCGATAAGAAAAACGTAAAAGGACTGCCAATGACACGCGCATTCGTTTTCCCCGGTCAGGGGGCGCAGGCAATCGGCATGGGCAAGGCGCTTGCCGATGCCTATCCCGGGGCCCGCGACGTCTTTGCCGAGGTGGATGACGCTTTGGGCGAGGCCCTTTCCACGCTGATCTGGGACGGGGACCTTGAAACCCTGACCCTGACGCGCAACGCTCAGCCAGCGCTGATGGCCTGTTCGCTGGCCGCAATGCGCGCGCTTGAGGCCGAGGGGATCCAAATTGCCCAGGGGGCCTTTGTTGCGGGTCATTCGCTGGGCGAATATTCGGCCCTGACAGCAGCCGGCGCGATCAGTGTCGCCGATGCCGCCCGTCTGTTGCGTCAGCGTGGGGCCGCCATGCAGGATGCCGTGCCGGTGGGGCAGGGCGCCATGGCCGCGATCCTGGGGCTTGATCTGGATCGGGTGCGCGCCATTGCCGCAGAAGCGGCGGAGGGCGAGGTCTGCCAGGCCGCCAATGACAACGATCCCGCACAGGTTGTGGTTTCCGGAAACACCGCAGCGGTGGAACGTGCGGCGGCGCTGGCCAAGGAAAACGGCGCCAAACGGGCCCTGATCCTGCCCGTCTCGGCGCCGTTCCATTGCGCGCTGATGCAGCCGGCCGCTGATGTCATGGCCTCGGCCCTGGCCGATATCGCCATCACCGCGCCCGTCGTGCCACTGGTCGCCAATGTGACCGCCAGCGCGACCCAAGACCCCGAGGTCATCCGCCGGCACCTGGTGGATCAGGTCACCGGTGCCGTGCGCTGGCGTGAAAGTGTCGCCTACATGGCGGAACAGGGGGTCACGGAATTCTGGGAAATCGGGTCGGGCAAGGCCTTGTCGGGCATGGTCCGGCGGATTGCCAAAGAGGCCACGACACGCGCCGTCGGCACCCCGGCCGACGTTGCCGCCGCCATTGCGGCCTGAGGAAAGGGATCAAGAGATGTTCGATCTGAACGGAAAGACGGCGCTGGTGACCGGCGCTTCAGGGGGCATCGGTGCGGAAACCGCGCGGGTCCTGCACGCGGCCGGCGCGACGGTCGGCCTGTCGGGGACCCGTCAGGCCCCGCTGGAGGCCCTGGCCGCCGAACTGGGAGCGCGCGCCCATGTGCTGCCTTGCAACCTGTCCGACCCCGATGCCGTAGCCGCGCTGCCCAAACAGGCGGCTGAGGCCATGGGCGGGGTGGATATCCTGGTCAACAATGCCGGGATCACCCGCGACAATCTTTTCATGCGCATGTCCGATGACGAGTGGGCCCAGGTGGTCGAGGTCAACCTGACGGCCGCCATGCGTCTGTGTCGCGGTGTCCTTCGGGGGATGATGAAAAAACGCTGGGGGCGGATCGTCAACATCAGTTCGGTGGTCGGTGCGACGGGCAATCCCGGCCAGGCCAACTATGCCGCAGCCAAGGCCGGGCTGGTGGGCATGTCGAAATCCCTGGCCCATGAAGTGGCCAGCCGCGGCATCACCGTGAATGCCGTGGCACCGGGCTTCATCACCACGGCGATGACCGACAAGCTGAACGAGGATCAGAAATCGGCCATCCTGGGCAATGTCCCCGCTGGCCGGATGGGCGACGCACATGAGGTGGCTGCCGCTGTTCTGTACCTGGCCAGCCCCGAGGCGGGCTATACGACGGGCACGGTTCTGCATGTGAACGGTGGACTGGCCATGGTTTGATCCGTCGGGGCACGGCATGGGGAAAGCGTTTGCGTCCGCAAACTCCTGTGCTATAGGCCTGCGGAGTTAACAGGGAGTTTCACAAGGGACGCCCTGCTTTAGGGACTAGGAATGCAAAGTCTGGATTCGGGTCAGCCTGACTTCAGGATTGCGGTACAAGGCTGACAAGCCAGGACTGGCCATGCGGCCGAAACGAGAGCGGGCAAGACCCAAAAGACTGTGAGGAAATAACATGAGCGACATCGCCGATCGCGTAAAGAAGATCGTTGTCGAGCATTTGGGCGTCGAAGAAGGCAAGGTGACGGATACGGCCTCTTTCATCGACGATCTCGGGGCGGACAGCCTTGATACGGTTGAGCTGGTGATGGCCTTCGAAGAGGAGTTCGGCATCGAGATCCCCGACGACGCCGCCGAAACCATCCAGACCTTCGGCGATGCGGTGAAATTCATCACCGAAGCCAGCTGATTTTTCAGAACTGTTCGATGTGGAAGGCGCCTTTCGGGGCGCCTTTTTCATTTGTGGACAGGCGGCATGCCATTCAGCCGGGATCGGGCGTAACTGGCACAGCCGATCAGGGCGGAAAAATCATCTTCGACAAGAAAAATGCTGAAATCCCTTAGAAAATCTGAAAAACGGCCCTTGTCTAAAAAGGCGGCCTCAAAGCCGCCGGGGGCCAGGAACGGGGTGATGGCCCGGGCCAGGCCGCCAATCAGATAAAGGCCGCCCCAGGGCAGGTGGATCAACGTCAGGTCACCCAGCACACGTCCCAGAAGGGTGGCGAAAAACCGGGCGCTGCGCTGGCCGGCGGTCTGATCGGTTCCAAGGGCGGTGATCACCTCGACCGTCGAGGTGGCGGGGGGCTCTCCCTCAAGGGCAGCGAAATGGTTGTAAAGATGCAGCAGCCCCCGGCCGGACAGCACCTCTTCGACCGAGGCAAAGCCACTGCGCGCGCTGATGCTCTGGGCCAGGGCCAGGCTGGGCGCATCCCAGACGGGCAGGGTGACATGCCCGCACTCCGACGGCGCCACCTGCACCTGTCCGTCGCCTAGCGGATGCACCGGCGCAGCGTTGAACCCGGTCCCGATCCCGACAACCAACTGCGCAGCGGCGGATTTGCAGCGGTTCCCCAGGATACGCCGTGCAGCGACATGGGGCAGGGCATGGCCCTGCGCCTCAAGATCGTTGAGAACCATCCCCACTGGCGCACCGGTAGCCGCAGTCAGGCTTGGGGCATCCATGGACCAGTCGAGATTGGTCAATTGCCCAACCCCATCCCGAACTGGTCCGGCCACAGCCACGCAGGTGGCCGCGATTGATGGATGGCCGGCTTCAGCAACATAGCGGGCCAGAACCGTGCCGAGACTGTCGAAATCCACATTCCGGATCTTGCGCATATCACGCGGGATCAGGCTGTGCGGATCGCAAAGCGCAATACGGGTATTGGTCCCGCCGACATCGGCACTGAGAATGGTCATGCGGAACGCTCCGTCGGTTGGCCCGGGTCGGGTATGATCCCCACCCTCCGCGTTCTGTCAACAGAAGGGCCACAGACGCCCGGCCAGATCACCGGCGCAGGCCGCACGTGCCGGAAGCCGGGGCTTCGGGTGCCATTCTCAACCGGCGGTGCGTTTGGCGCTTTTCTTTCCCGGCCCGGCATGGGATAGGGACGCGCCAAACGATACTCCCGCAGGAGAAGACCATGGAGATTCGTGAGGCCCTGACCTTCGACGATGTTTTGCTTGTTCCCGCCGCCAGCACGGTGTTGCCCTCGACGGCCGATATCTCAAGCTGGGTCACCAAGACCATTCGCCTGAATGTGCCCCTTCTGTCCTCGGCGATGGATACGGTCACCGAGGGACGTATGGCGATTTCCATGGCTCAGGCCGGGGGCATGGGCGTGGTTCACCGCAATCTGAGCATCGATCAGCAGGCCGATGAGGTCCGGGCCGTCAAGCGCTTTGAAAGCGGGGTGGTGTATAATCCGGTCACGCTGCGCGCCGAGCAAACCCTGGCCGATGCCAAGGCGCTGCAGGAACGCTATAACATCACCGGCTTTCCCGTGGTCGATGAAAACCGCCGTGTCCTGGGCATCGTGACCAACCGCGACATGCGCTTTGCCACGGAGGATTCAACCCCGGTCAAGGCGATGATGACCTCGGAAAAGCTGGCGATGTTGCGTGAACCGGCCGACCTGGACGAAGCCAAAAGCCTGATGAAGGCGCGCCGGATCGAGAAGCTGCTGGTGGTTGATGACAAGGGCATGCTGACCGGTTTGCTGACGCTGAAGGATTCCGAAAAGGCGGTGCTGAACCCCCAGGCCTGCAAGGATGATCTGGGGCGTCTGCGCGTCGCCGCCGCGACCACTGTTGGGGATTCCGGCTTTGAACGGGCCGAGGCGCTGATTGACGCCGAATGCGATCTGATTGTGGTCGATACGGCCCATGGGCATTCGGCTTCGGTTTCGGAAACTGTACGCCGAATCAAAAGCTTGTCGAACCATGTTCAGGTTGTTGCAGGCAATGTCGCCACCGCCGATGCGACCCGGGCGCTGATTGATGCCGGGGCCGATTCCGTCAAGGTCGGGATCGGGCCCGGCTCGATCTGCACGACGCGGATCGTCGCCGGTGTCGGCGTGCCGCAACTGACCGCGCTCATGGATTGCGCCAAGGCGGCCGATGCCTCTGGTGTGCCGGTGATCGCCGATGGCGGCATCAAGTTTTCGGGCGATTTCGCCAAGGCGATCGCGGCTGGGGCGTCCTGCGCCATGGTCGGCTCGATGATCGCGGGCACCGATGAAAGCCCCGGCGAGGTCATCTTGTACCAGGGACGTTCGTTCAAATCCTATCGCGGCATGGGATCGCTGGGGGCCATGGCCCGAGGCTCGGCCGACCGCTATTTCCAGAAGGATGCGGCCAGCGACAAGCTGGTGCCCGAGGGGATCGAAGGGCAGGTGCCCTACAAGGGATCGGCCGCTGCGGTGATCCATCAGTTGGTTGGCGGTTTGCGCGCGGCCATGGGCTATACCGGATCGGCCACGATCAATGACATGCGTCGCAACGCCGAGTTTGTCCGTATCACCGGCTCAGGGCTGCGTGAAAGCCATGTCCATGACGTGACGATCACCCGGGAATCACCGAACTATTGGAGCAGTTGATCGTCCCAGATCCAGAGACAGATCTTCGCTCCTCCTGACGGCGGCAACCGAGACATCGGCGGTCACTGCCGTGGACATCCCCAGACCAAGCCCTTACGGTCGCCAGCGAACAGCCGGGACCCGGATCTCCCGCACGGATAGGACGGACCGAAAGCCCCAGATGACACGCGTGTACTTCGTATGACCCGGGGGCTTGGCGATCCGGTCGGGCAGGGGTGGCGATGACCCCCGACATCGCCTTCTGGATCGCGGCGGGTCTGGCCACGCTTTTGCTGGGTCTGGCCAAGGGCGGAATCGCCATTGCCGCGTCGCTGGTTGTCCCCGTGATGTCGCTGGTCATGCCGCCGATCAACGCGGCCGGGTTGCTGTTGCCACTGTTCCTGCTGTCGGACATCTATGCCGTCTGGCTGTTTCGCAGCAGTTTCTCGCGCCGCAATCTGACCATCCTGATCCCGGCCGGGGTGTTGGGCGTCATCGCCGGGTTTCTGCTGGTCAGCCATATCTCCGAGAACACCAGCAAGCTGATCGTGGCCGGTGTCGGGCTGTGGTTCCTGATCGACAGGCTGCGCGACCGCTATACCCGCGTTGAGCGTCCGCCACGTCCGGCCGATCTGCCGCGTGGCTTGTTCTGGGGGATACTGGCCGGCGTGACCAGCTATATCAGCCATTCCGGGGGCCCGCCGTTTCAGGCCTACATGCTGCCCCAGAAGCTGCCGAAAATGGTCTTTGCCGGGACCGCGACGTTCTTTTTCGCCTGTGTCAACCTAGCCAAGCTGCCGGCCTTTATCCTGGCCGGACAAGTGACACTGGCCTCGACCGAAAAGGTCATTCTGTTGACACCGCTGGCCCTGATCGGGGCGCGAATGGGATATCGCCTGACCGAGATCCTGTCGGATAAACTGTTCTTTGCGTTGATTGAACTGGCGCTGCTGGTGGTGTCGTTCAAGTTGCTGTGGGACGTAGCGACCAGCTAGCCGGTCGCTTGCCCAGTATTGCTTACATATCACAGTTATTTACATAACTCTGCTTCTCAATCTTCTTGAAATCCTCCGATCAGATCTTTTCACCGTTCAGAACACGCAGGCGCTGGATCAGGCTGGATGTGTCCCACCGCCCACCGCCAAGGCTTTGGACATCGGCATAGAACTGATCGACCAACGCGGCCACAGGCAGCGATATGCCAAGCTCGCGGGCCTGGTTCAGCGCGATCCCCAGATCCTTGCGCATCCAGTCCACGGCGAAACCGAAATCAAACTCGCCATCGATCATCGTTTCGGCCCGGTTCGACAGTTGCCACGATCCGGCGGCCCCCTGGGCCACCAGCGCGGCGACTTTCTTGGCGTCCAGCCCGGCCTGACTGGCCAGCATCAGCCCTTCGGAAATGCTTTGGACCAGACCCGCGATGCAGATCTGGTTGACCATCTTGGTCATCTGCCCGGACCCGGCCGGTCCGAAATGGACGATGGCCTTGCCATAGGCGGCCATCACCGGTTCGGCGCGGGCGAAATCGGCGTCATCGCCTCCGCACATGATAGCCAGTTGCCCGGCCTCGGCGCCAGCCTGGCCGCCCGAAACCGGCGCATCGACAAACCCGACCCCGGCACCTGAACATGTCTTTGCCAGACTGCGCGCCACCGTCGCCGAGGCCGTCGTATGGTCGACGAACAGCGCCCCCGGGGCCAGTCCGGCAAAGGCGCCTTCGGGCCCGGTGGTCACCGCCAGCAGATCGTCATCGTTGCCGACACAGGCAAAGACGATATCGGCCCCCTCGGCCGCTGCCTGCGGTGTGTCGGCGTGGGTACCGCCATGCCGGGCCACCCAATCGGCTGCCTTGTTTGCCGTACGGTTGTAAACCGTCACGTCATGCCCGGCTGCCCGCAAATGGCCGGCCATCGGAAAGCCCATTACGCCAAGTCCCAGAAACGCTGTTTTTGCCATTGGATCCGTCCTTCGTCTTCTTGTCCGGTCAGGTAATCGTGCCACGTCTTTTCCCATGCCCGGGAATGTGACTTGCGGTCGACTGGCCCATGTGGATAGTTAATTTCAAGGGACTAAGAACGCGGCCAAACAGGCCGCGCGAGACGGGGATGTCGAGCATGCGTCATTTCAAATGCCCCAGACCGCTGCCATTCGCGGCGTTTTTTCTGGTGTCCGCCATACCCACCCTGCCCTTGTTCGCGTTGGACAGCGTAACGGTCCGGGTTAGCGGAATCAACGACGCGGCGCGCAGCGATAACTTGCGCGACAGGCTGCGCGCGGCCTCGCTGAGTGCGGAGATCATTGACGATGACGCGGTGGATGCCCCCGGCACACAAGATCTGCTGGGGTTGGCACTGTCTGATTACGGCCGCCTGTTGGGGGTGCTGTACGCCGAAGGCTATTACGGGCCCGACATTTCGATCACTGCTGACGGACGCGAAGTGGCCCAGATTGATCCGTTCCGTCCGCCGCGCACCATAGACCATATCGAGATCGCCGTTCAGTCCGGGCCCCGCTTCCGCTTTGACCGGGCCACGATCGGGCCCCGCCCGGACACGGCCGGTCCCGGTCCCGTCGTCGCTGGTTTCGAGCGCCATCAGATCGCCCACAGCCCCCTGATCGGTGCGGCGGCCAATGCCGGTGTCCAGGAATGGCGCGCCGTTGGCCATCCCAAGGCCGAGGTCGCCGGCCAGAGTGTCCGCGCCCGCCATGCCGACCGTCGGCTTGATGTCGATATCACGCTGCGGCCCGGGCCCTTGCTGCGCTTCGGGCCCCTGGCCATTGCCGGCGATACCGAGGTCAGCCACCGTCGGATCCGTGAAATCATGGGCTATCCCCAGGGGCAGGTTTATTCGGCCGAGGATCTGAATGCCTCGGTCGACCGGCTGCGCCGGACCGGCGTCTTCCGCACCGCCGTCGTCGAAGAGGCCGATACCCCCAATGCCGATGGCACGCTGGACTATACGCTGACCCTGATCGACGAAAAGAAACGACGTTTTGGTTTTTCAGCGGAATATGGCACGCTGGATGGCCTGTCGCTGAGCGGCTTCTGGCTGCACCGTAATCTCTTTGGCGGGGGCGAACGGTTTCGGGTGGATGGCAGCATTTCCAATATCGGCGGCACCGCCCAGGGGCTGTCGCCCGGATCCGGGGGGGTCGACTATGATCTGGGCTTTCGCTCCACGCGCCCGGGAACCTTCGGCCCCGACAACGACCTGTTCTTCTACGGCAATTACACCCATAGCGACGATCCGGAATATACCGAGGATCAGGTGACCTTTGGTCTGGGTGTCAGCCGCTATTTCAGCGATCAACTTTACGGCGAGATCGCCGGTGGTCTACGCTACTCTGACGTCAGCGATGCTTTTGGCGACCGCCAGTTCTATCATCTGATCCTGCCCCTGCGTGTGGAATGGGACAAGCGCGATGTGAAAGGCGATGCGACCAGCGGCTTTTATGTCGATGCCAGGAGCACCCCCTTTCTGGGTCTGAACGGATCCCAAAGCGGGGCCCAGGGCGATTTCGATCTGCGCGGCTATCTCAGCCCTCGTGCCGATGACCGGATCGTCCTGGCCGGGCGCGCCCAGATCGGAACGGTCCTGGGATCGGATCTCGATGAAACCCCGCCGGATTACCTGTTCTTTTCCGGTGGCGGCGATACGGTGCGGGGGCACAAGTTCCAGTCCCTGGGGGTAAATGCGGGCGGTGGTGACAAATCCGGCGGGCGCAGTTTTCTGGGGGTCTCGGCCGAGGCCCGCTATCGCGCCACAGACAGCCTGGGCATGGTTGCTTTCTATGATCTGGGCTATGTCGGCCCGGAAAGTTATCTTGACGATCAGGCCCATTCCCATGCCGGCGCCGGATTGGGCATCCGCTATGCAACGCCGATCGGGCCGATCCGGGTTGATCTGGCAACGCCGGTTTCAGGCAACAGCGATGCGTTTTCGCGCTATGAACTGTATATCGGTGTGGGACAGGCCTTCTGATGACGCGTTTCGCCCCTTTCAGGATCCTTTTTCTGACCGTCGCGCTGTGCGTGCCGGCCCCCCTTGCCCTGCAGGCGCAGGACGAAACGGACGATCCCGGTTTCCTTGAACGGATGATCCAGAACGCGCTTGGCGGCGATGGGCGCGATGTGCGCATCGTTGGGCTGGAGGGCGTGCTGAGTTCCGAGGTCTCCATCGCCCGGATCGAGGTGGCCGATGACGATGGCACCTGGCTGGTCATCCGCGATGTGACCCTGGACTGGAGCCGTCTGGCCCTGCTGCGCCGGCGGCTGGAGATCAACGCCCTGACCCTGGGCGCGGTTGAGCTCCACCGCCCGCCCCTGCCCGGCCCGGCCCAGCCCCCGCAGATTGCCGCCGAGGAAAACCCTGCCCCTTTCGCCTTGCCCGAGCTGCCCCTGGCGCTGAACGTCACCCAACTGAGCCTAGGCACCCTGGACATCGGCCAGCCGGTTCTGGGCCAGCCGATCACCGCAACCCTGACCGGCGCGGCACGGCTGGCCGGGGGGGAAGGCACGGTGCAACTGGCCCTGGACCGGACCGACGACCGGGCGGGCAGCTTTCATCTGGATGCCGGGTTCGAGAATGATACACGCCGGCTGTTTGTCCTGCTGGACGCGGCCGAAGACGCGGGCGGGTTGATTGCCAGCCTCTCGGGTATGCCCGGGGCGCCCTCGGTCGATCTGCACGTGGCCGGCGACGCCCCGATCAGCGATTTCACCGCGACACTGGCCCTGGCCACCGATGGCGTTGATCGCCTGAACGGCACAGTCAGCCTGCGCGAGGAACCGGCCCAGGACGGCATAGGCACCGATCGGCTGGTCACGGCACGTCTGGCCGGCGATGTCGCGGATCTGTTCCTGCCCGATTACCGCGATTTCTTTGGCGCCAACCTGTCCCTGGCCCTGACGGCCCGGCAGAACCAGGCGACAGGGCTTGATGTCGAGGACCTGGCCCTGGTCACCCAGGGGCTGGTGCTGAACGGTCGGGTCAAGTTGTCATCGACCTATGCACCCGACCTGATCGAACTGACCGGCCGTCTGGGCAGCCAAAACGGCCTGCCGGTGGTGCTGCCCCTGCCCGGCCCGGCGCTGCTGGTCAATCAAGGAACGCTCACCGTTTCCTTTGACGCTGCCGCCGGGGACGATCTGCGTGCGGCGCTGGAGGCCGAGGGGATCCAGCGGGCCGATGGGCTGTTGCTGGACCGGGCCCGTCTTGGCTTTGATGGCCAGATCCTGCGCGCGGCCGAGACGACACTCAGCGCGGTTTCCGGCGACCTGTCGGCTCTGATCGACGGGTTTTCCAGCACCGATCCGGCCTTGTGGCAGGCTGTGGGCGACAGCACGTCGCTGACCGGTGCCCTGTCCTGGACTGATGGCGGGCCGCTGGCGATTACCAGGGTGTCGCTGCGCTCGGACGAGACGCTGACGGCGGGCGGCGATCTGTCCATCACCGGCCTGCAAAGCGGCGTGATCGGTATCGACACTGATCTGGATCTGACCGCAAGCGATCTGTCGCGCTTTGCCGCGATCAGCGGTCAGCCGCTGGGCGGGGCGATCACCACCGGTCTTGCCGGGCATTACGATCTGACCGGGGGCGGCTTTGATCTGGAACTGTCAGGCGACGCCCGGGATATCCGCTTCGGTCAGGAAAATGTCGAAACCCTGTTGCAGGGCGACACCACCCTGGCCTTGGCCGCCCGGCGCACCCCCGAGGGGATCGATCTGGATCGCCTGCACATCGACGGCGAAAACTTGGCACTGGATGGCCGGGTCAGCATTGCACCGGACGGGTTCCCCCGCCTGGCCCAGATCACCGGGCGCATCGCCCGTGCCGATGGCGCGCCGCTGCGCCTGCCCCTGCCCGGCCCCGCCACCGATCTTGGCGCGGCGGATCTGACGGTCAGCTATGACGCCACGGCGGGAGAGGCCTTTCAGGCCCTGATCCGCATCGCCGATGTAACCCGTGCCGATGGTATCGCGATCGGGCGTACGACAGTTGGCGCCACGGGCACCCTGGACAGAGGAACCGATACCCTGCCCCGTCAGATTGCCGCCCATCTCAATGCGGACATCACCGGGGCGACGGCAGCTGACCCGGCGCTCGCCGCAGCATTGGAGCCCGGGCTGACGCTGCTGGCCGATCTGGATTACCGCGCTGCGGCCGGGACCGCCGCGCTGCGCAACCTGGCATTGAATGCGGGGGCCTTTGTCCTGTCGGGCAGCGCCGATATGACCGATATCGGGCAGCAGACCATGGCTGCCGTCGCCGAGATCGACCTCGACACCGGGGCGATTGAGCGGTTCGCCCCGTTGATCGGCCAGCCCCTCGCCGGACGTCTGACAGCCCGTGCCGAGGCCGCCTATGACATGGGCAGCGATCAGTTTCAGATCGATCTGGAAGGCACGGGCAGCGGCCTGCGTACCGGCATTGCCCAGGCCGATTCCCTGCTGGCCGGCGATGTTGCGGTGACCTTGCGGGCGGCGCAGGATGCGCAGGGCCTGAGCTTGCCAACCTTCACCGTCCGTTCGCGCGAAGTCACCGTTCAGGCCAGTGGCGACATGCACCCGGCAGGTGAAGGGATCGGTTTTCAGGCGCGGCTGAACGATCTGGCGGTGCTGGTGCCCGGGTTGCCCGGGGCCGTGGCGCTGAACGGACAAACGATGAACCGCAATGGCATCTGGGCGCTGAATGCCGATCTGAGCGGTCCGGGGGGCACCCAGGCCTCGGTCAGTGGTGATGCCCTGCGCCCCGATGGAACCATCGACCTGACCGCTACCGGCGCCTTGCCCCTGGCCCTGGCCAACCGGCTGATCGCGCCGCGCTCGGTGCTTGGCGATCTGCGGTTTGATCTGGGGATCCAGGGGCAACCCGGGCTTGATGCCGTCAGCGGGACGATCACCGTCGCCAATGGCCGCGTGTCAGATCCCGCCTCGGGCCTGGCGATCGAGGATCTGGCCGCCACGATCCGGCTGGCCCGGTCCCAGGCAACCCTGGATCTGCGTGGCCGCAACGCGACAGGGGGGCGGATTACTGTGTCCGGCCCGGTCGGACTGGCCGCGCCTTTCCCGGCCACCCTCGATCTGGCGTTACACAATGTGCAATTGATCGACCCGCGTCTGTACGAGATTGATGTGGACAGCGCCATTGCCATCAGGGGGCCTCTGGCCGGTGGGGCCAGCGTGGCCGGCCGTGTCGACATCCGTCGTGCTGAAATCAAGATCCCCAGCAGTTTCGGGGGCAGCGCCGAAATTCCGGACATGATCCATATCGGGGAAACCCGGCAAAGCTATGCGACGCGCCAGCGGGCCGGACTGATCACCCCCGAGGATGCCGGCGGGACGACGACGGGCGGCGGCATCGCCTATCCGATGGATATCACCATTTCCGCGCCCAACGAGATCTTCGTGCGCGGCCGGGGCCTGGATGTGGAAATGGGGGGGCAGATTCATATCGGTGGCACCACCGCCGCCCCCCAGCCCCAGGGAGAGCTGCGCCTGATCCAGGGCAACATGCAGCTTCTGGCCCGGCGGCTGGAATTTGAGGAAGCGACGGTTTCGATGCAGGGCGATTTGCAGCCCTGGCTGCGGCTGGTTGCCTCGTCGCAGAGCGATGCGGTCAATGCCAGTATCGTCATCGAAGGTCCGGTCACCGCGCCCCAGATCGGCCTGAGTTCACAACCCCAGTTGCCCGAGGATGAGATCCTGGCCCAGTTGTTCTTCAACAAGCCGGTGACCGAACTGTCGCCGCTGGAACTGGCCCAGCTGGCCTCGGCGATCCGCACCCTGACCGGGGGCGGCGGCGGCGGCATCTTTGGCCTGATCCGTGACGGGCTGGGGATCGACAATCTGAACGTGCAATCCGATACCGCCGGCAACACGGCGGTCACGGCGGGCAAGTATATCAACGACCGGATGTATACGGATGTGACAGCCGGATCCGATGGCACCACGGAGATCGAGCTGAAATACACGATCACCAACGACCTGAAGGCCAAGGCCGGGTTCGACAATACCGGCAATACCGGCATCGGCATCACCTTTGAAAGGGACTACTGAGGCGCGGGGCGCGCGGCTTTTCAGATAAGGCGGTCATCGCCCCGGAAAACCAAGGCGCGCCGGCGTCAAAGCGGGGGGTGCGCGCCCTCTGATGGCCGGAACGCAGCCGTAACCGACAAGACGCGCTTAGGGCGTATCGCGTCCATTCGCATTCACAATGCAGGCCCTAAGTCTTTGATAATGCATGTCCGAGAAGCATAAAACCGGTACCCAGTTTTGTGCAACATGCGCTAGCCCAAGGCATAGCCCGCGCCGCGCACGGTCCGCACGGGATCGGCGCCTCCGTGCTGGCACAACGCCTTGCGTAAACGGCCGATATGGACATCGACAGTCCGCGTGTCGACATAGATGTTGCGCCCCCAGACCCGATCCAACAGCTGTTCCCGGCTCCAGACCCGGCCGGGTTTTTCCATGAAAGTGGTCAGCAGTCGAAACTCGGTCGGGCCCAGCTTGACCGGGGCCGCCCCGCGATAGACCCGGTGACTTTCGGCATCCAGGACGATGTCCTCGAATTCCAGCTTTTCGCCAACCGAGGCTGGCCGGTTACGGCGCAATTGGGTCCGCACCCGGGCCAGCAACTCGGCCAGGGAATACGGTTTGACCACATAATCATCGGCCCCGATCTCCAGCCCCCGCACGCGATCCACCTCTTCGGAACGGGCCGACAGCATGATGATCGGCACGCCCCGGGTGTCGCTGCGGGTCTTGAGCTGACGGCAGACCTCGATCCCCGAGACCGAGGGCAGCATCCAATCCAGAACGATCAGGTCCGGCAGGGTTTCCGAGACCAGCAACAAGGCCTCTTCGCCATCGCAGGCCTGGGCCACGCGATAGCCCTCGGCCTCCAGGTTGTAGGCCAGAATATCCCGCTGGGCGGCCTCGTCCTCGACGATCAGAACCGTTGGGTTGGTGTCCGACATGGGATCAGCCCTCGGGCAACTTCATGAAGGAGGTGCGATCTTCCTTTGGCCGCGTGTCATTGGGCATCTCGCCGGTGACAAGGTAAATCACCTGATCAGCGATCGAGGTCACATGGTCGCCCATCCGTTCGATGTTCTTGGCGATGAAATGCAGATGCATGCAGGCGGTGATATTGCGCGGGTCTTCCATCATGTAGGTCAGAAAGCTGCGGAAGATGGCATTGTAGATCTGATCCACCTCGCTGTCGCGCAGCCGCACATCCCGGGCCAGCAGGGCATCGCGGCGGATATAGGCATCCAGCACGTCCTTCAGCATCCCTTCAACCACCTTGGCCATGCGCCGCATGTCCGAAGGCGCGCCATTGATCGGGTTCAGCTGCACCAGAACCGAGGTGCGCTTGGCCATGTTCTTGGAATAATCGCCGATCCGTTCCAGGTTGCCGCTGATCTTCAGCACCGACAGAACCGTGCGCAGATCCTTGGCGGTGGGCGCGCGCAACGCGATGATCCGCGCCGCATCCTCGTTGATCAGGGTCTCCATGGCGTCGATGGCGCTGTCCTCGCGCCGGACGGTTTCGGCCAGTTCCTCATCGCGGGTTTCCAGCGAGGTGGCGGCATTCATGATGGCCGCCTCGACCATGCCACCCATTTTCATGATACGGGCCTGGACCGCTTCGAGATCGCGGTCAAAACCCGAGGAAATATGCTCTTCGCCCATTGTCGTGCCTTTGTTTGTCCAAACCGCCATCATCCGATCCGACCGGTGATATAGCTTTCCGTCCGCGGATCCTGTGGATTGGTGAAGATGTCCGAGGTGTCGCCGAATTCCACCAGGTTTCCGAGGTGGAAGAAGGCGGTCTTCTGGCTGACCCGCGCGGCCTGCTGCATCGAGTGGGTCACGATGACCACGGAATAATTGGCCCGCAACTCGTCGATCAGTTCCTCGATCTGCGCCGTGGCGATCGGATCAAGTGCCGAACAGGGTTCGTCCATCAGCAGGACTTCGGGTTCCGTGGCCACGGCGCGCGCGATGCACAGCCGCTGTTGCTGGCCACCCGAAAGCCCTGTGTCCGGTGCATGCAACCTGTCCTTGACCTCGTTCCAGATCGCCCCGCGCCGCAGCGATTTTTCGACGATCTCGTCCAGTTCCGCCCGGTTGCGGGCCAGCCCGTGAATGCGCGGCCCATAGGCCACGTTGTCATAGATCGACTTGGGGAACGGGTTCGGCTTCTGGAACACCATGCCGACCTTGGCGCGCAGTTGCACCGGATCAACCCGGGGATCGTAGATATCCTCGTTATCCAGCAGGATCTGGCCGCCCACACGACACCCGTCGATGGTATCGTTCATCCGGTTCAGGCTGCGCAGGAAGGTGGATTTGCCACAGCCCGACGGCCCGATGAAGGCTGTCGTCGTCTTGTCGCCGATATCGACGCTGACATCCTTGATCGCATGGCTGTCGCCATAATGGACATCCACGTTGCGGCAGGTGAACTTGGTTTCTTTATCGGTCATGACTCGGTCTGTCAGTCTCATATCATTCATAATCGGGATCCTATTACCAGCGGCGTTCAAACCGGCGGCGCAGAACGATCGCGATCAGGTTCATCGCAACCAGGAAGACGAGCAGCACGATGATGGCACCAGAGGCCCGCTCGACAAAGGCCGGATCGGCCCGCTGGGTGAAGTTGTAGATCTGCACGGGCAGGCCCGTGGCCGGATCGAACAAACCACCGGGCAGGCCCCCGGGATATTCCCGCACGAAGGCGACCATGCCGATCAGCAAAAGTGGTGCGGTTTCACCAAGGGCCTGGGCCAGACCGATGATCGTGCCGGTCAGGATACCGGGCATGGCCAGCGGCAGGACGTGGTGAAAGATGGCCTGCATCCGCGAGGCCCCCACCCCCAGCGCCGCATCACGCACCGACGGCGGCACGGATTTCAGCGCGGCCCGTGTCGAGATGATGATCGTCGGCAGGGTCATCAGCGTCAGCACCAACCCCCCGACAATGGGCGCCGAGTTGGGCAGATGCATGAAGTTGATGAAGATCGCCAGCCCGAGGATCCCGAAGACGATCGAGGGCACCGCCGCCAGATTCGAGATGTTGACCTCAATGATATCGGTAAAGCGGTTCTTCGGCGCGAATTCCTCCAGATAGATCGAGGCGGCCACACCGACCGGCAGCGCCAGTCCCAGCACGATCAGCATCATATAGGCCGATCCCAGCAGGGCCACGCCAAGACCCGCAGCTTCGGGGCGGTTCTCGGAGGCGTCGGGATTGGTCAGGAAGGCCCAGTTGAACCGCGTGTCCATGACCCCGTCGGCCACCATCACATCGGCGGCTTTCAGCTGCGCGGGACTGACCCGGGAATCGCGCTCGGCGCTTTCCAGGGTGATGTGGCCCTTCAGGTACTGGTCGATCCGGCCATTGGCGAGAAAGTCGAATTCCACGGTCTGGCCGATCTGATCGGGGTGGGCGATCACGTAGTTGCGCAACTCGGCATTTGCCGCCCCCGATACCATCCCGGCCATCAGATTGGCGGTGATCCCGGCATTCCCCTCGGCCGCCAGCTTTTCGGCCGTATCGGTCAGGGAGGCCTTGATCAGTGGCGCATAGCTGAAGGTCAGGATCTTGGCGATCTGTTCGGGATCGCGCTGTCCCGACGGGTCCAGAACCGCCGGATCCAGATAGATCGAGGCCCGCAGATACGTCTGGTAAAAAGCGGGAACCCCCTTGCTGACCACCGATGTCAGCAGCACGATCAGCGCCGCAAGCCCGATGCCGATGGCGATCAGCCCATACAGGCGGAACCGTTTCTCGGCCGCGTTGCGGCGCCGGGTGCGCGCATCGGCGGTCAGCAGCGATCCTTTGCGCGCTGGCGCGCGGTCTGCCGTCATGTCGGTCATTCGTATTGTTCCCGGTATTTGCGAACGATGTAGAGCGCGAGCACATTCAGCCCGAGCGTGAGGACAAACAGCGTGATGCCAAGCGCAAAGGCCACCAGGGTTTCCGGCGCGGCGAAATCGGTGTCCCCGGTCAGCTGGCTGACGATCTTGACGGTAACCGTGGTCATCGCCTCAAACGGGTTCAGCGACATGCGCGCCGCCGCTCCGGCCCCCAGAACCACGATCATCGTTTCCCCGATGGCCCGCGATGCCGCCAGCAGGATCGCGCCCACAATCCCCGGCAAGGCGGCCGGGATCGTGACCTGGCGGATGGTCTCGGATTTCGTCGCGCCCAGGCCCAGGGATCCGTCACGCATGGCCTGTGGCACCGCGTTGATCACGTCATCGGAGAGCGAGGACACGAACGGGATCAGCATGATCCCCATCACCAGCCCGGCCGTCATCACCGAGTTGGTCGAATTGCCGATCCCCAGAGGCTGGGCGAAATAATCGCGCAGCAGCGGCCCCACGGTGATCAGCGCGAACAACCCGTAAACGATGGTCGGGATCCCCGCCAGCACCTCGATCAGCGGCTTGATGACCGAGCGCAGGCGCGACCCGGCATATTCAGACAGGTAAATGGCGATCAGCAGACCGACAGGCACCGCAACGATCAGCGCGATCAGGCTGATGTAAAGCGTGCCCCATAACAGCGGCAGCATGCCCAGATCGGAATTGCCCCGGAAATTCGGCGACCAGTTGGTCCCGAAGAAAAAGTTGTTCCAGGAATACTGGCCGAAAAAGCGGATCGTCTCGAACAGCATCGACAAAACGATGCCCAGTGTCGTCAGAATGGCGATGGAAGCGGCCAGGATCAGCAGCCCCTTGATCATCGTCTCCACCACATTACGCGCGCGGTAATCGCGCCCGATCGGACGATAGGCGACCAGACCAGCCACAAGACCGGCCCCCAGAATGATGGCTGACCCGATCGTCGGGGCATCCAGACCCGGCAGGGCCGACAGACCCAACGTCCAGATCAGCCAGGCCGCGATCCCGGCCAGCATCATCGCCAGGGCGATGCTGGACCCGTGAAAACCGGCCAGGGAATGCATCAGGCGGGTATCGCCATTGGCGGCGGAAAGCGCGCGCTGCCGTCCGGCGGCATAGCCCGCCACAGCCAGGGCGCAAAGTAAAAGAAAAGCGGTGACCACGGACATAAGGAATTTACCGTCGCATTTGGAAAAAAGCGCGACCCCGGACTGGCCGGGGCCGCCATCGTCCAGGGGCTTACATCGCCCCGTTCATGATCTCTTCGTCGGCCAGCTTCTGCTGGGTCGTGGCCAGATCCGGATCCGAGACCAGACCATAGGCGGCCAGCGGGCCGGACGGGCCGGCCACCGCATCGGAGACGAAGAATTCAGCGAATTCCTTCAGACCGTCGATTTCACCGATATGGGCCTTTTTGACGTAGAAGAACAACGGACGCGACACGGGGTAGTCCCCGGCGGCAACCGTTTCCGTCGACGGGATAACGCCACCCATGGTCGCAACCTTCAGCTTGTCGGTGTTGTTCTCATAGAACGACAAGCCGAACACACCGATCCCGTTGGGGTTCGATTCGATCCGGGCCAGGGTCTCGGTGTAATCGCCATCTATATCGACCGAGCGGCCATCGGTGCGCAGCGCCATGCAGCTGGCCTCGGCGGCATCTTCGTCACCGCCATTGATGGTCAGGATCGCCTCAAGCGCACCCGAGTCTTCACATCCCTGCAGGATCACCTTTTCCTCGAACACCTCGCGGGTCCCGTGCTTGGTGCCCGGCACGAAGGCCATGATATCAGCGTCGGGCAACGTGGCGTCGACATCCGACCATTTCGTGTTGGGGTTAGCAACCATCTTGCCGTCCATCGGCACCTCGGCGGCCAGGGCGTTGTACCACTGGGCCGGCTCAAAAGCGGCAAAGCCCGGGCCGTCGATCTGGCTGGCGAACACGATCCCGTCATAGCCGATCCGGACCTCGATGATCTCGGTCACCCCATTTTCGGCACAGGCGGCGATTTCCTTGTCCCGGATCGCCCGTGAGGCATTGGCGATATCGATCGTGTTTGTCCCCACACCTTCGCAGAACTTCTTCAGCCCGGCACTGGACCCGCCCGATTCCACGACCGGTGCCGGGAACGAGAAGTTTTCGGCAAAGGCTTCGGCCACGATCGCAGCATAGGGAAGAACGGTTGAGGATCCGGCGACCTGCACCTGCCCACGGCTTTGGGCTGCGGCCGCACCGGCACAAACGGCGGAGATGGCGAGCGCCGAGGCGGTGAGTTTCACAAAGGACATGTAATGCTCCTGACAGTTGGGCGGACCGCCGCATCCGGTGGCCCTGAGCGCCGTCTAAACGCCCCACGCGTTGGTTTTGTGACATCCACATGACAGATTTATGACACTGCCCGGGATACCCTGCGGCAGGCGATACAATCCGCGATCAGGCGTCAGGTTTTCCGCTGGGGTCAGGGAAAATCGCCGAGAAACAGGTAATCTCGCCGGGCACGCTGCGAATCGTCAACCGGCCACGGTGGCGGTTCATGATATGCTTGACGATCGCCAGTCCCAGCCCCGTGCCACCCAGATCGCGCGATCGGTGGCTGTCGGCGCGATAGAAGCGCTCAGTCAGGCGATGGATGTGGACCTCAGGGATGCCGGCGCCGAAATCCTCGACATCCAGCTTGATCGCCGCCTCGCGCAACACCGGGTCACGGGCGACATGGGACAGGCCCAGGCGCACCCTGCCCCCATCCCGCCCGTATTTCAGCGCGTTCTCGATCAGGTTGGTCATCACCTGGCGCAGCTGATCGGGATCACCGATGATCTCAAGGGCATCGGGGACATCCATCTCGATGGTCATGTCGCCGGCCAGCGGGCGCAGCGCGGAGCAGACCGAGATCAGCAGCGCGGTCAGATCCACCCGTTCGGTCGGCACCATGCGTTCCTGATCCTCGACCCGCGACAGGGACAAAAGATCGTTGATTAGCCGGTTCATCCGTTCCGCTTCACGTTCCATTGTCGCCAGAAAGCGGTCACGCGCGGCGGCATCATCCCGCGCCGGGCCGCGCAAGGTTTCGACAAATCCCATCAGCGCGGTCAGGGGCGTGCGTAACTCGTGGCTGACATTGGCAACGAAATCCCGGCGCATCTGACCGGCGGTTTCCAGCGGGGTGATATCCTCAAAGCTGATCAGCGTTCCTGTCCCCCGTCCCGTGACCACGGGGACGCTGATCACCCGATAGATCGTGTCATGGGTATGATCAGAGGCCAGTAGCCGTGCCTCCTGCCGGGATCCGTCGGCCAGGGTCTGGCCAATGGCGTGCAACACGTCAGGGCGGCGCAGAACAGTATGCAGATGGCGCCCATCCATTCCGCCCCCGAACAAGGCCGCCGCGCCGATGTTCATATGGACGATCATCTCATCCGGCCCAACCAGGATCAACGGCACCGGTACCCCGTCGAGCAGCGAAATCGACAATGTCTCGTCGAGACTGTCGCGCGGGGCGTCCCGCATCACAAGGGAACCAGGCCCTGGCGAAAGCGCCGGGAATTGGCGATATAGTGATCCGCGCTGCGGCGCAGGCCGGCAATGTCATCGGGACTGAGCTGCCGGATCACGCGGCCCGGCGCCCCCATGACCAGGGAATGATCCGCAATCACCTTGCCTTCGGTGATCAGTGCCCCCGCCCCGATCAGGCATCCCGCGCCGATCCGAGCCCCGTTCAGCACGGTTGCCCCCATGCCGATCAGGCTGCCCGGGCCAATGGTACAACCATGCAGCATGGCTTTGTGCCCGATCGTGGCCCCGGCCCCCAAGGTCATGGGAAACCCGGGATCAGTGTGCAGCACGCAGTTTTCCTGGATGTTGACCCCATCCTCCAGGGTGATCGCCTCGTTATCGCCGCGCAGGACCGAGCCGAACCAGACCGAAACACCCACCCCCAGCACGACATTGCCAATCACATGGGCCCCGGGTGCGACCCAATAGTCATCACCTTCGGGCAGGGTTGGCGCTACGCCGTCAAGCGCATAAAGGGTCATGCCCGGGCCTCGAATTCGGCATCCAGACCGCGCACAAACGGGGTCAGGGCCGGCTGGCGTCGGCGGCGCAAGCGTTCGGCGGCGATGATCGCGCGCAGCTGGATCTCGGTTTCATCAACATTGCGATTGATCAGGACATAGTCGTATTCCGCCCAATGGCTGATCTCGACCTGGCTGCGGGTCATGCGCCCGGCGATCACCTCGGCGCTGTCCTGACCGCGCGACACCAGCCGCCGTTCCAGTTCCGCGATCGACGGCGGCAACAGGAAGATCGACACAACATCGTCCCCCAGCGAGGAATTGCGGATCTGCTGTCCGCCCTGCCAGTCGATATCGAACAGCACATCCTCACCGCGTTCCAGCGCGTCAACCACCGGAGCACGAGGCGATCCGTAGAGATTTCCGAAAACCTCGGCATGTTCGAGCATCTCGCCCCGCCCGACCATGTCCAGGAAACTGTCCCGGGTGTGAAAATAATAATCCTGCCCGTGTGTTTCGCCCGGCCGGGCGGCACGGGTCGTGGCCGAGACGGAAAAGCGGATTGCCGCATCCCAGTCCCGCAGGCGTCGGGCCATGGTCGATTTCCCCGCCCCGGACGGCGAGGACAGGATGATCAGAAGGCCGCGATGGGGCGGCAGGGTATCGAGAAGATCGTCGGACATTTCCGGCATTTGTGATCAGGCCCCCGCGCCAAGGTCAAGGGCGAATTGCAGGACATGGATGGCAGGGGAACCGGCAGCACGCAGTTAACCAACGGTTACGATGAAGCATAACATTTGAATCCGTTTAGGTGTAAATCCGATTTGTCTCGGCCTTTCGGGCATGGACGGACATGACCGCATCACGCGGGCTGTCCTTGCGGTAAAGGGTAAAAAAGGGTAAGTTCAATGCGTAACGGCAGTGACCAGACAGACAGTCTTCAAACCGGCTGGACGCGGATCATGCAGACCTGTCCCATCAGAACCGTCGCCGCGCATTGGGAATCCCTGCGCCGCAATCGGACGGTGCCTTTGCGCACCGATCTTGACCCCCGCCGCATCGACAGCGCCCTGGAATACACCTTTATCCTGGAACGTGTGGCCCCGGGGCTGGCGCGGTTCCGGCTGGCGGGTCGCCATCTGACGGAAATGGTCGGGACCGAGGTGCGCGGCATGCCCCTGTCGGCCCTGTTCACATCATCCGCGCGCGCCCCCCTGGCCGAGGCCCTGGCCCATCTGTTCGAGGAACCGGCGACGGTGCGTTTTCGACTGCGGGCCGAAGGCGGATTGGGGCGCCCCAAGCTGCGGGCCGACCTGCTGCTCTTGCCCCTGATCAGCGATCTGGGAGACACCAGCCGCGCGATCGGATGTCTGGTGGGCGAAGGTCGGATTGGCCTGGCCCCGCGCCGTTTCGCCATCGAACACCAGGAGATCGTGCCGGTGGATGGGGCCGCAGCGACATCGCCTGTTATGGCGCGCCACCCGCTTTCAACGGCCCGCCCCGAATTTGCTGAGCGCCCCGCAATCTATGCAGCCCGTCCGGCACCGAAACCTGCGCGGGCGGCCCAGGCCATCCCCCTCCTGCATCCGGCGGAACGCCCCTATCTGCGCTTGGTCCGCCCTGAAACCTGACATCGGCGCTGCGGGCAGGCGGCGCTGACGGGGCCGGGGGGCATCCCCCGGCCCTTTTTCATCACGGTGTCCGGTCCGGCCCGCAGTGTCGGCGGGGTTCCGCGATCAACTGGCGCGGGCGGCACTGGTCTCATGGGCTGCTGTGATTTCCTCGGCTACCAGGAAGGCCAGTTCCAGTGCCTGGCTGGCATTCAGCCGCGGATCGCAGGCGGTGTGATAGCGCGAGGACAGATCGTCATCGGTCACATCCCGCACGCCGCCGGTGCATTCGGTCACGTCCTTGCCTGTCATCTCGAAATGCACACCGCCGGGATGGGTGCCCTCGGCGCGGTGAATGGCGAAGAATTCGCGCACTTCGCGCAGAACGGAATCGAAGGGGCGCGTCTTGTACCCCGACGAGGACTTGATCGTGTTGCCATGCATCGGATCGCAGGACCACACCACCTTGGCGCCCTCATCCTGCACCGCCTGGATCAGACGCGGCAGATGATCGGCCACATTGCCTGCCCCAAAGCGCGCGATCAGTGTCAGCCGACCGGCCAGATTGTCCGGGTTCAGCCGGGCCATCAGCACCTTGAGATCCTCGGCCGTCGTGGTCGGCCCGCATTTCAAGCCGATCGGGTTCTGCACACCGCGGCAGAATTCGACATGTGCCCCGTCAGGTTGCCGGGTCCGGTCCCCGATCCAGATCATGTGGCCTGATCCGGCCACCGGCAGCCCGGTGGTGGAATCGATCCGGCACAGCGCCTCTTCGTATTCCAGCAGCAGAGCCTCATGGCTGGTGTAGAAATCCACGGTCTGCAACGTGTGGGCCGTGTCTTCAGTCACGCCAGCGGCCTGCATGAAGGACAGGGCATCCGAGATCCGGTTGGCCATGTCGCGATATTTCTCGGCCTCCTCCCGCTCGGTAAAGCCAAGGGTCCAGGCGTGAACCTTGTGCACATCGGCATAACCACCGCTTGAGAAGGCCCGCAACAGGTTCAACGACGCTGCCGACTGGGTATAGGCCTGCAACATGCGCTGCGGATCGGGAATGCGCGCCTCGGCGGTAAAGGCAATGTCATTGACGATATCGCCGCGATAGCTGGGCAGCTCGACCCCCGCCTTGACCTCGGTCGGGGCCGAACGCGGCTTGGCGAACTGCCCGGCGATCCGGCCGACCTTGACCACCGGCACCTTGGCGGCAAAGGTCAGAACCATCGCCATTTGCAGCATGACCTTGAAGGTATCGCGAATGCTGTCGGCCCCGAATTCGCCAAAGCTTTCGGCACAATCTCCGCCCTGAAGCAGAAAGGCCTCGCCGCGCGACACCTTGCCCAGCTGATCGCGCAGACGCCGGGCCTCGCCGGCGAAAACGAGGGGCGGGTATTTGGAAAGCTGCGCCTCGACCGCATGCAGCGCGTCCAGGTCGGTATACTCTGGCATCTGCACCCGGGGTTTGGCTCTCCAGTCCGATTTCGTCCAAGCCTTGGTCATATCGGCAATCCCCATACGTCGAAAGTGATCTGGCGTAGCTGCGCATCGTGGCCCCGCTTGTCAAGTAAAATGGGGCGAATGCGCCCAGATCAGGACCCCCTCGAAATGGTGGAACAGCTTTTCTTTTCCGTGTCATGGGGCTAGCCTTTTATCCGAACGCAAACCCACGCCAGCCTGCGCGAACAACGGAGACAGTGATGAAGTATCTTCTGACCGCCACCGCAACCTTGGCCCTGATGGCCGGATCCGCCAGTGCCGAGGATGTCAAAATCGGTGTATTGCTGGGCTTTACCGGCCCGCTGGAATCCCTGGCCCCGCCCATTGCCGCCGGTGCGGAACTGGCGATTGCCGAGATCAGCAACAGCGGCGCTTTCCTGGGCGGATCGACTGTCACAGCGGTGCGCGGCGATTCAACCTGCGCCGATGCCAGTGCCGCCACGGCAGCCGCCGAACGGCTGGTCACCTCGGACGGGGTCAGCGCCATCGTTGGTGCCATGTGTTCCGGGGCTTCCGCCGCCGTGCTGACCAATATCGCCATGCCCAATGGCGTTGTGATGATTTCGCCTTCGGCAACCTCGCCGGGCCTGTCGTCGCTGGAAGATAACGGGCTGTTCTTCCGCATGGCCCCCTCGGATGCGCGGCAGGGCCAGATAATGACCGAGATCATCCAGGAACGCGACATCGACACGGTGGCGCTGACCTATACCAACAACGATTACGGCAAAGGCCTGGCCGACAGCTTCCAAGCGGCGTTCGAGGCCGCCGGTGGCACGGTCACCCTTTCGGCCCCCCACGAAGAGGGCAAGGGCGATTATTCCGCTGAAATCGGTGCCCTGGCGGCGGCGGGCGGTCAGGCGCTGGTCGTGGCGGGGTATTCCGACAAGGGCGGATCCGGCATCATCCAGGCGGCGCTGGATACCGGCGCTTTCGAGACATTCGTGCTGCCCGACGGGATGGTCTCGCAGGTACTTGAGGAACGTTTCGGCGATCTGCTTGACGGATCGTTCGGGCAAAGCCCCAGTTCCGACAGTGACGGTGCCGGGGTGTTTGCCGAACTGGTGGGCGATGCCTTCGAGTCGACCTCGACCTATGCCAAGGAAGGCTATGATGCCGCGGCCCTGATCCTTCTGGCGATGCAGGCGGCCGGATCTGCCAGTTCCAGCGATTTCAAAGACAAGGTGATGGAGATTGCCAATGCTCCGGGCGAGCCGATCTTGCCTGGCGAGTTGGACAAAGCCTTGAAAATTCTGGCAGAAGGCGGTGATATCGACTATGTTGGCGCCTCGGCCGTGGAACTGATCGAACCCGGTGAGGCGGCCGGCAGCTATCGCGAGATCGAGGTCCGCGACGGCATGATCGAAACGGTCGGCTTCCGCTGAGCGCAACCTTTACCAGGGGCCGCGCCGGGAGAGCGCGCGGTCCCCGTTCTCGCCCGACATCAGCATCAGGGATCAGGACACGAAATCGGTGATACGGGTTGAAAACCTGCACAGGCATTTTGGCGGCTTCCGCGCCGTCGATGGCGCCACGCTGGAGATCGCCGAGGGCTCGATCACCGGGTTGATTGGACCGAACGGCGCCGGAAAAAGCACGCTTTTCAACGTGATTGCCGGCGTTCTTCCCCCAACGTCAGGGCGCGTCACCATGCAGGGGGCGGATATTACGGGCCTGCCGCCCCATGTGTTGTTTCACAAGGGTTTGTTGCGTACCTTTCAGATCGCCCATGAATTCCCGACAATGACCGTGCGCGAAAACCTGATGATGGTGCCCGGCCACCAAAGCGGCGAAACCCTGTGGAACGCCTGGTTCCACCGCGCCCGGATCGCCCGCGAGGAACGAAACCTTCTGAAGAAAGCCGATGAAGTTCTTGATTTTCTGACCATTTCACATCTCAAGGATGAGAAGGCCGGCAATCTGTCCGGGGGCCAGAAAAAACTGCTGGAACTGGGGCGCACAATGATGGTCGATGCGCGGATCGTTTTCCTTGATGAAGTTGGCGCAGGGGTGAACCGGACCCTGCTGAACACGATCGGCGATGCCATTATCCGGCTGAACCGGGACCGCGGGTACACGTTTTGCCTGATCGAGCACGACATGGATTTCATCGCCCGACTGTGCGATCCGGTCATCGTCATGGCCGAGGGCAAGGTTCTTGCCGAGGGCCCGGCCGCTCAGGTGATGCGCGATGATGCGGTCATCGAGGCCTATCTCGGCACCGGGTTGAAGAACGCCCCGGAGGCCGCACCATGACCGCCCGTCCCTTTCTGAGTGCCCGGGACATGACTGGCGGATATGGTCCCGTCGATATCCTGAACGGCGTCACGCTGGAGGTGGCGCGCGGCGAGATCGCCGTCATCGTCGGGCCTAATGGCGCGGGCAAATCCACCGCGATGAAAGCTGTTTTCGGCATGTTGCCCCTGCGTGCTGGCACAGTCATGCTGGATGGCGCGGATATCACGGCCCTCAGCCCTCAGGCGCGGGTCGGCAAGGGGATGGGCTTTGTCCCGCAGACAAACAATATTTTCACCTCGATGAGCGTCGAGGAAAACCTGGAAATGGGCGCTTTTATCCGGCGTGACGATTTTTCCGACACGATGGCCCAAGTGTATGATCTGTTTCCGGTGCTCCGGGACAAGCGGCGCCAGGCGGCGGGCGAATTGTCGGGTGGCCAGCGTCAGCAGGTGGCTGTAGGCCGGGCCCTGATGACCCGCCCCACCCTTCTGATGCTGGACGAACCCACCGCCGGGGTCAGTCCGATCGTCATGGATGAGTTGTTCGACCGGATCATCGAGATCGCCCGCACCGGCATTTCGATCCTGATGGTCGAACAGAATGCCCGCCAGGCACTGGCCATTGCCGACAAGGGCTATGTGCTGGTTCAGGGGCAGAACCGCTTTACCGATACCGGGCAGGCCCTCTTGGCCGATCCCGAGGTTCGCCAGAGCTTTCTGGGGGGATGAGATGACGGATGTTCTGAACGCCCTGGTGACCCTGGCCAATTTCGTCATCGTTCCGGCCGCAGCCTATGGCAGCCAGTTGGCCCTGGGCGCCCTGGGGGTGACGCTGGTCTACGGGGTACTGCGTTTTACCAACATCGCCCATGGCGATCAGATGGCCTTTGGCACGATGGTGACCATCTTCGGCGTCTGGGGCTTACAGGGGGCTGGGATCTCGATCGCGCCCCTGCCCACCGCACTGTTGGCCCTGCCCTTGGGTATCGTTGCAACGGGGGCCTTGCTTTATGGGACCGACCGGTTGGTCTATCGCTTTTACCGGCGGCAAAAGGCGGCACCGGTGATCTTCATGATCGTCTCCATCGGGGTGATGTTCGTGATGAACGGCTTGGTGCGGATCATCATCGGGGTCGAGGATATCCGTTTCGATGATGGCGCACGTTTTCTGATCAGCGCACGCGATTTTCGCGAAATGACCGGTCTGCGCGAAGGGCTGGCGATCAAGTCCAGCCAAGTGGTGACGGTGGTGACTGCTGCCCTGTCCGTGGCCCTCCTGTTCTGGTTTCTGACCCATACCCGCACCGGAAAATCCATGCGCGCCTTTTCCGACAATGAGGATCTGGCCCTGCTGTCAGGGATCAACCCTGAGCGGGTGGTGGCGGTGACCTGGCTGATCGTGGCGGCTCTGACCACCGTGGCCGGGGTGTTGTATGGATTGGACAAGTCTTTCAATCCCTTCACCTATTTTCATATCCTGCTCCCCATATTTGCCGCTGCCATCGTGGGCGGGCTGGGCAATCCGCTGGGGGCGATTGCCGGCGGGTTTGTCATCGCCTTTTCCGAAATCAGCCTGACCTATGCCTTCAAGCGGGTTCTCGGCTATCTTCTGCCCGACGACTGGGCACCGGCGGGATTGGCCCAGATCCTGTCGACGGATTACAAATTCGCGGTCAGCTTCTTTCTGCTGGTCGTCGTGCTGCTGATCCGGCCGACGGGCCTTTTCCGGGGGAAAGCGCTGTGACTGCAAGAACCGTCCTGATGTTTGCCGCCGTCGTGCTGCTGATCCTGGGCACGGGGATGGTGCAGGGCTGGAACTCGGCGCTGCTGATCCTGAACATGGGGCTGGTCAGCGCGATTATGTCGCTGGGGCTGAACCTGCAATGGGGTTTTGCCGGGTTGCTGAATGTCGGTGTGATGGGCTTTGTCGCCCTTGGCGGGCTGGCCGTGGTGCTGACCGCGACCCCCCCGGTGACCGAGGCCTGGGCAGCCGGCGGGCTGCGCATGCTGGCGGCGCTGGTGGCGGGGGCGACAACGATCATCGGAGCGCTGATCCTGTGGCGTCGCCTGACCGGGCGCGCCCGGGGCTGGGCCGTGGCCGGCTGGCTTGTGGCCGGGCTGATGATCTATCGTTGGCTTTATATTCCGGCCGCCGGGGCGATTGAGGCCGTCAATCCGACCCTGGCCGGCAATCTCGGCGGGGCGGGTCTGCCGGTGCTGCTGTCCTGGCCCGCAGGGGCGGTGCTGGCGGCAGGGGCGGCCTGGCTTATCGGGAAGACGGCGCTGGGGCTGAGATCCGATTACCTGGCCATCGCCACACTGGGCATTGCCGAGATCATCGTCGCGATTCTGAAGAATGAAGACTGGCTGACCCGAGGGGTCAAGAATGTGATCGGCCTGCCCCGCCCCGTTCCCTATGAAATTGCGTTGCAAAATGATCCGGGCTTTGCCGGACGCGCGGCGGATTGGGGGGTGGATCCGGTCACGGCCTCGACCCTTTATGTAAAGGCCGAATACGGTTTGATGTTCGCGGCCATCCTGATTGTTCTGCTGGTTCTGGCGCAATTGGCCCGGGCCTCGCCCTGGGGACGGATGATGCGGGCGATCCGCGACAATGAGGTGGCGGCCGCCGCCATGGGCAAGGACGTCACGGCGCGGCATCTTCAGATCTTTATTCTGGGTAGCGCCATATGCGGGCTGGCCGGGGCGATGATGACCACGCTGGACGGGCAGTTGGTGCCCTCCTCCTATCAGCCGCTACGCTATACGTTTCTGATCTGGGTGATGGTGATTGTCGGAGGATCGGGCAACAACCTGGGGGCCGTTCTGGGGGGGATCCTCATCTGGTGGTTATGGGTACAGGTAGAACCGCTGGGGCAATGGCTGTTATCGCTTCTCAGCGCGCCCTTGCCGGCCGGGGATCTGAAGGATCACATCCTGGAAGGGGCGGCCTATATGCGCATGCTGACCATGGGGGTGATCTTGCTGCTGGTGTTGCGCTTCAGCCCGCGTGGCTTGTTGCCTGAGCGCTGAGCCGGCGGACAGGCGGGATGGTGGACGGGGTTCTCCCGCCCCCTGCGGGCCTGGCGGCCCGAAGGCGTTGGGCCGTGCGCGGCTGGCGCCGCGCTGTCAGGGAAGGCGGCCGCCCGTGGCGCAACGGGCCAGGGGGAGAAAGCGGGCCATGGATGACCGGATCAACATTCGCCATATCAGGCATTTCCTGGAGGTTGCCCGTCAGCAAAGCGTCAGCCGGGCTTCCGAGACGCTGGGCACCGCCCAACCGGCGGTGACCCGGACGCTGAACGAGTTGGAAACCATCGTCGGTGCGAAGTTGCTGATCCGCAACCGTCGCGGCAGTCATCTGACCACGGCAGGCGAGGAATTCTATCGCCAGGTTTCGACCGGGATGGATCAGTTGATCAGCGCTTATCAGTCCGTCAGCTCTGAAACCGTTGGCACCGAGGTGGTCCGCATGGGCGCCCTGCCCACGGCCTCAGCGCAATTCGTGCCTGGGGTGATCGTCAGCCTGCGGCGGCGGGGCTATGGGGCGACAATCAGGGTGTTGCAGGCCTCAAACCGCGAATTGCTGGGCCTGCTGTTGCGCGGCGAGATCCAGGTTGTCCTCGGCCGGCTTGGATCGCCCGAGGACATGGCCGGACTGGCCTTTGAGCACCTGTTCAACGAGACACTGGAATGTACCGTGCGCAACACCCATCCTCTGGCCCAGCGTGCCCGTATCCCGACCGCCGAAATCGCTCGCCATCCGCTGGTGATGAATGTGCCCGGCACCATCGTCCGCACCGAAGTCGACCGGCAGTTTCAATCCGTCGGGGTGACCGCCTTTCGCGATGTCGTCGAGACAAACTCGGTCTCCTGCGCCCGTCAGCTGACCCTGATGGAGGATCGGGTCTGGATCGCCCCCCGGGGGGTTGTCGAGGCGGATTACCGCGAAAACAGGCTGGTGAAGGTTGATCTGCGGGACTGGCAGATGCGCGGTCCCGTTGGGATGAGCACGAATCCCAAGATTGAGGCCAGCACCGCGACCAAGCAGCTTATTGATGAAATCCGGCGCCAAGCCCAGCCATTTCATACCAAATAATATATGTAAAAAACCGCATACAGTATTATAATTGATCAGAAGCATATGGAAAACTCACTTCGGAGGAATTCGGAGGAGACCCCATGAACGGCTTTACATTTGCGCGCACCTTGCTGGCCGCCACCCTTCTGGTCGGTGGTGCCCAGGCACAGACGGTTTCGATCGGGACCAACCCACAAGGCTCTGTGGCCTATGCCACCGGATCTGCGGTATCCAAGGTCGCCATTGAGCAGGCCGATATCCGCATGCGTGTCGTCCCCCAGGGCGGGCCGAACGTTGTGGTTCCGGTGGTCAATGCCGGCGAGATGGAGTTTTCCATCGCCAATGGTGTGGTTGCCGCCAACGCCTATAACGGGACCGGAGATTTCACCCGGGCGAATGAAAACATCCGTCTGGCGGCGGTTTTGTTCCCGCTCTACAGCGGGTTCATCGTGCGTGCCGACAGCGACATCCAGACCCTGACGGATCTGGACGGAAAACGCGTGTCATCTGATTTCCTGAAACAGAAAGGCGTGCTGCTGAACGCAGAGGCCGTACTGAACACTGTCGGGCTGAGCTACGACAACCTGCAAGGGGTGCCGGTGCCCAATGGCGTGCGCGGTGTCGAGGATTTCGAATCCGGCGCCGTCGATGCAACCTTCTTTTCGCTGAACTCCGGCCGAATCAAGCAGGCGGATGCCACGGTTGGCGGTATCCGGGTTCTGCCCGTCGAGGTCTCGGAGGAGGCGAATGCCAAGATCGCGGAAATCTCGCAGGGGGCCTGGGTAGAAGTCCTGAACCCCGGCCCGAATTTTCCCGGCGTCTCGGAACCGATCGGCGCCTTTACCCTGCCCTTCGTCGTACTGACCAGCACCCATACTTCTGATGAGGTGGTCTATAAGCTGGTCAAGGCGCTGTACGAAAACAAGGCGGCGCTGACCGCGTCAGCCGCGACATTCGGCACCTTCGATCCGGCAAAGATCAATACCGATATTGGGGTTCCCTTTCATCCCGGTGCTGAAAAGTTCTTTTTTGAACAAGGCCTTTGATCCTTTTGTTCATCTTTCGGCGGGATCCTGATCCCGCCGGTTCCTTTCGACGCCCGAGGATCCCGACATGTCAAAGAACAGTGCCTTTCCCCCTGATGCACAGGGGGCGGACACCCTGCCCGTCACCGCCCCGATCCTGATGCGGATCGCCAATATCCTGGGCGCGATCCTGGTTCTGCTGGCCCTGGCTGAAGCACTGGATCTGTATCGCGCCGTCGGGATCGTGATGATCAACGAACAGTTGCTGGCGGTGATCCTGGGACTGGGGCTGGCGGTAACCTTTATCGTCAAGCCGGCCCGGCGCGGAACGGCGCGGCTGCGGCTGCCGTGGTATGACCTGCTGGCCGCCCTTCTGTGCCTGGGCGCCTGTCTTTATGTTGCGGTCAACTACGTGGCGATCGTCGAAACCTTGTTCGACAAGCCGCCCAGTTCCATCTTCCTGGGCACGGTGATCATTGCCGGCGTGGCCGAGGGGCTGCGGCGCACCGCCGGACCGCTGTTGTTCGGTTTTGTCGTCTTCTTCCTGGTCTTCGGATTGATGGGGCATCTGATCCCCGGCCATTTTCAGGGGCGCGACGTGGCGGTGGACCGGCTGCTGATCTATGTGGGCCTCGATTCCAACGGCATCATCGGCTTGCCCATTTCAGTGGTCGTGGCCATCGTTATCGCCTTCATCTTTTTCGGCAATCTGCTGAACGCCTCGGGGGGTGCCGGTTTTTTCACGGAATTCGCCACCGCGTTGATGGGGGGCTATCGCGGCGGATCGGCGAAGATCGCCGTGGCGGCCTCATCGCTGTTCGGGTCGATCTCGGGCTCTGCCGTGGCCAATGTCGTCTCGACCGGGGTGCTGACCATCCCGATGATGAAAAAGGGCGGTTATCCCAACGACAAGGCAGCCGCGATCGAGGCTGTGGCGTCCACCGGCGGCCAGTTGATGCCGCCGATGATGGGGGCCGCCGCCTTCCTGATGGCCGAGTTCCTGCAGGTTCCCTTTACCGACATCATCCTGGCGGCGCTGATCCCCGCGATCCTCTATTACGTGTCACTGTTCATCCAGGCCGATCTCTATGCAGCGCGCGAAGGCATCATCCCGGTTGACGACCAGAAGCTGCGCGTTGGCGAGGTGCTGGCCAAGGGGTGGCTGTACCTGTCCCCCTTTGCCGTGATCCTGATCGGGCTGTTCACCTTCAATCTGCGCCCGCAGGAAGCGGCCATGTGGGCCATCGGGGTGATCATTCCCATCGCGCTGGTCTTTGGCTATCGCGGTGTGCGGATGCCCTGGCCCAAGTTGTTCGCGGCCCTCGGTGAAACCGGTGTTGCGGTTTGCCAGTTGCTGATGGTGTCGGGGATGGCGGGGATCGTGATCGGGGTGCTGAACATCACGGGCCTGGGCTTTGCCCTGACCCAGGCGATCATCCAGCTGTCCGGGGGCAATCTGGCGCTGATCCTGATCCTGGCCGGGGTGATTTCCATCATCCTCGGGATGGGGATGCCCACCGTGGGTGTCTATCTGCTGCTGGCCACCCTGGTCGTGCCTTCAATGATTGAGGCTGGCGTGCCCCCCATCGCCGCCCATATGTTTTCCTTCTATTTCGGCATCCTGTCGATGATCACCCCGCCCGTGGCCGCCGCCGCCTTTGCCGCCGCGACCATCGCCAAATCGGATTTCATCCGTACCGGCTTTGCCGCTGTGGCCTTTGGCTGGCCGGCCTATGTGGTGCCGTTCATCTTCGCGCTGTCGCCGGAAATGCTGTGGCAGGGCACCCCGCTGGAAATTGCGCGCATCTTCGTGCTGTCGGTGGCTGGCGTCTGGCTGATCTCGGCCGGATGGATCGGCTATTTCGGCGGTCGGATGTCGCTGATCTGGCGATTGGGCTTCATCGCAGCCGGGGTCTGCTGCTTCCTGCCCGGATCGGCCATCCCCTTCGGCGAGGTGCTGGATACCACCGGTCTGGCGGGGGGGATTGCCCTGGCCGCCATTCGACTGGGCCTCGCCCGCAAAGGAGCTGCCAATGCCTGATCAACGCCCGAATTTCATTCTCTACATCACCGATCAACATCGCGCCGATTTCCTGGGCTGCTATGGCCATCCGGTCCTGCGGACGCCGCATATCGACGCCATGGCGGCCAATGGTGTGGTCCATGACAAGTTCTACGTGGCCAGCCCGGTCTGCATGCCGAACCGGGCCAGCCTGATGACGGCGCGCCTGCCCTCCAGTCATGGGGTGCGGATGAATGGCCAGCCCCTGTCCAGGCGCAATGTCACCTTTGTGGAATTGCTGCGCGATGCCGGTTATGACACCGCCCTGATCGGCAAGAGCCATCTGCAAACCCTGAGCGGCCAGCCACCGATGATGCGCAAACCCGGGACACGCGCCGGCTATCACCGGGGTCAGGGCGATCTGGCCGAAGCGGTGCGCCATGATCTGGCCGATCCGTCCTACAAGCTGGAAGAGCCCGCCTTCTGGGCCAAGGGCACCGCGGAGTTTCCCCTGCCCTTTTACGGGTTCGATCATGTGGATCTGGTGATCGGCCATGGCGACGGCGTGGGCGGGCATTACCGAGAGTGGCTCTACAGCAAAAACCCAGATGCCGATTCCCTGATCGGCCCGGACAACCAGCTGCCCCATGATTATGTTTGCCCCCAGGCCGTGCGCACCGCCCTGCCCGAGGATCTCTACCAGACCAGCTATATCGCCGAGCAGGCCGAGGCCTGGCTGGCCCGGCGCAAGGACACGGACAAACCGTTCTTCCTGATGGTCTCGTTCCCCGACCCCCATCACCCGTTCAATCCGCCCGGCCACTACTGGGACATGTATGCGCCCGAGGACATGGCTGTGCCGGCGGCCTATCGCGTCAAGGGCTGGACCCCGCCCCCCCATGTGGCCCGCATTCTGCACACCCGCGAAGAGGGCAAGGCCAATCTTGACGGGCTGAACTCGGTTGCCATCACCGAACGCGAAGCCCTGGAGGCCCGCGCCCTGACCTGCGGCATGATCACCATGATCGACGACAAGATCGGGCAGGTGCAGGCCGCGCTGTCTGACAGTGGCCATGGCGGCAACACGGTGACCATCTTCACCAGCGATCACGGTGATCACCTGGGCGATCACCGGATGCTGTTGAAGGGCGCCGAGCAATACGAAGATCTGATCCGCGTGCCCTTCATCTGGGCCGATCCCCGAGGGGTGCAGGGCCAGCGGACCGACGCAATCGGCCAGACCCATGATATCGGCACCACCATCCTGGAACGCGCCCGGGTTGAAGCGGCTTACGGCATGCAGGGCCGCGATCTGATGACGGCACCACGCGATGCGGCCCTGATCCAGTACAGCCACCAGAAATTCATGGACGGCCTGCCGATCCGGCCCCATGTCCACACCTTGCGCGACGCGCGTTATCGGATCTCCGTCTATCAGGATGCCGGGTGGGGCGAGCTGTATGATCTGAAAACCGATCCCGGCGAGTTCACCAACCTCTGGGATGATCCGGCCAGCCGCGAGATCAAGCTGGCCTTTCTGGAACGTCTGACCCAGGCCGAACTGGCCGCCGTGGATCAGGCTCCGGCCCCGGTGGCACGGGCCTGAAAGCACGGTCGCCCCAGGGGGCAGCACACGGCACTGTCACCTGCTGGCGCGCAGATCGCGCGGCGCCGGCCTGGTGAGACATGTCCAACGATGTTCAACCTGAGGAGGAGACAATGAACAGAATCTTTCTGAGCACCCTGGCCACCGTAGCCGCCGGCTATCGGTACAGGCCTGGGGCGCGGAGACCTCGGTCAGTTATCCTGGCGCAATGATCCCGTGTGAAGATCTCGCCTCGACAGCCGCGGCGGGGCCACACATCACCTCGGCCCGTCTTGTCCCCATGCCGCGCAACTGCGAGGTAACCGCAGAAATCCCGCCAGCGGATCCGGACGGCTTTCCGATCCAATTCAAGGTCAACATGCCGTTGGACTGGAACCGCAAGGCCGTCCATGGCGGCGGCAGTGGCCTGAACGGCGTCGTGGCCCCGTTAGTCAAGGGGCCACTCTGGGAGCCTGAAACCTCTCCCGCGCCTCTGTTTCAGGGATATGCGACCTATACCAGCGATTCCGGTCACGATATCAGGCAATTTGATCATCCAGCCGAATTTGCCCTGAACGCAGAATCCCTGGAAAACTTTGCCGGTGCTCAGATCGGCAAGGTCAAGTCTGCCGCAACCGACATCATCACGGCATTCTATGGACAAGCACCTGAACGGACCTATTTCATCGGCTATTCTCAGGGCGGGCGCGAAGCCCTGGTCGCCGCTCAGCGCTATCCGGACGCATATGATGGGATCATCTCGGGCGATCCGGTTGTCGAGCTGGCCTCCTTGTGGATCAGCCATATCGGCGCCGCGCGCAGTTTCCTTGAAAACGACCGGGCGGGGATGATCACCCCGGCTCAACAGGCGGCATTGGGCCAATTGGTTCTGGCCCAATGCGATCCCCTTGACGGGATTAAGGACGGGCGCATCGCCAATGATTATGCCTGTTCTCCCGATCTCTCGGCCCTGTCCTGCACGGCCGGACAAACATCGGTCGAGACCTGCCTGTCCGACGCCCAGATCGCGGCCGTCATCAAGCTGAAATCCCCGGTGGCGATGGATTTCCCTCTGGCTGGGAAAACCCAGATCGCCGCCAAACCCTGGGGGGATGAACTGATTGGCGGCGGGGCCTATTTCCGCGCGGTGAATATCGGACCCGGTGGGGATCTTCCTGGGATCTACAAGCGAATGGCAGGGATCATCGCAAGTTTCATTGCCCAGGATCCCGGTTTCGACTTTGCCAACTGGGATTGGAATGCCGCACACACCCGGGCCCGTCTGCAAGAGGTTGCGGCATTGGTCGGCTCAAACAACCCGGATCTGGGCGCGTTCAGGAAAACGGGGGGCAAGCTGATCGTCTATGGCGCCGGGGCATCCAATGTTTCGCCCGGGACCATGGCCGGTTATTATCAGGATATGGTCGCCGAGATGGGCCAGGCCACGGTAGATGACTTCATCCGCTTCTACATGTTTCCGAACACCACCCATGATGGGGCCACCCTGCCCGGAACGCCCAGATCAGCCGAGTTGCTGGCGGCGCTGGAGGCCTGGGTTGAACTGGGCATGGCCCCCGGTGATCTGGTGAATGGCCCCCGTCCCGGAGAAGAGGCCAGCGATACGCCAACCTGGCCGCTGTGCCGCTATCCCACCTATCCCCGTTATATCGGCAAAGGGGATCCGGCCGTTCTGGACAGCTATGTCTGCGCGGCAAACTGATCCCGGTCAGGCCCGCTGATCGATCACCTTTTGGCGGGGGGTCTTGCTGGCCTGACCGAAGACGCTGTTTTCACCGAACAGCGCGTTGACATAGGCCGTTGCGTCCATGGCGGCGCCGGTCTTGTCATAGAGGGTCAGGTTGCCCTCTTCATCCACCGACAGCAGCCGGCCATGGCGTTCATCGCTCAGCTCGAACGCGCCGATCCGGCCAACGCCATCAT
>JBKDZR010000153.1:0-31572 GCA_047971485.1 Qingshengfaniella sp.
GAAGTTCCGGGGTCATGCTACCACGGCAGTCATAAAGCGCACCGTTCATAGGCTGGGCGCGCCAGCCCCCGATCCGGCGCTGGCGCGGCTTGTTCTGGGATCCGAACGGCAACTTTATCCCGCTCAGCCAACCTTCAGCCATCAGCCCTTTATGGCCACTGGTCTCAGTCCCTCACATCCAGCCAGTCCGGCACCCTGTCCCGGGCGATGATCTCATCCAGGCTGGGGCGCGGGCGGATCACGGCCCAGCGGTCGCCCTGAACCAGAACCTCAGGGATCAGTGGGCGGGTGTTGTATTCCGAGGCCATCACCGCGCCATAGGCCCCGGCCGAGCGGAACGCCACCAGATCCCCGGCCCCCATCGGCGCCAAGGGCCGTTGGCGGGCAAAGGTATCTCCGGTCTCGCAGACCGGGCCAACCACATCGACCACGGCCGGATCCTGCCCCGGGGCGGGTTCGCGCAGGGGCTCGATATCATGGTGGGCCTCATACATCGACGGGCGCACCAGATCGTTCATCGCCGCATCCACGATCAGGAAATCACGGCCTTCGCCGGATTTCAGATAGATCACTTCGGAGACCAGGATCCCGGCATTGCCGGAAATCAGGCGGCCGGGTTCGATCTCGATCTCGCAGTCCAGATCGCCGACGGTGCGCTTGATCATCGCGCCATAATCCACCGGCAGGGGGGGCGGGGTGTTGTCGCGCGTATAGGGGATGCCAAGGCCACCCCCCAGATCCAGACGCCGGATATCATGGCCATCGGCACGCAGGGCACGGGTCAGATCGGCCACCTTGGCATAGGCGGCCTCGAACGGGGCCAGTTCGGTCAACTGGCTGCCGATATGGACATCAACGCCAACCACCTCGATCCCCGGCAGGGCAGCGGCCATGGCATAGACCTCACGTGCGCGGGCGATGGGGATGCCGAACTTGTTCTCGGATTTGCCCGTGGCGATCTTGGCATGGGTGCGGGCATCCACATCGGGATTGACGCGCACGGCAATCGGGGCAACCACCCCCAGCGATACGGCAACCTCGGACAGGGCCAGCATCTCTGGCTCACTTTCGACGTTGAACTGGCGGATGCCGCCTTCCAGCGCCGCGCGCATCTCGGTCCGGGTTTTGCCAACGCCGGAAAAGACGACCCGGTCACCCGGCACACCAGCCGCACGCGCCCGCGCATATTCGCCCCCCGAGACCACATCCATGCCGGCCCCCGCCTGCCCCAGCAGCGACAGGATCGCCTGGTTCGAGTTCGACTTGACCGCGAAACACACCAGATGCGGCAACGGATCCAGCGCCTCGTCGAACAACCGGTAATGACGCAACAGCGTGGCCGCCGAGTAGCAGTAGAAGGGCGTGCCAACCTCGGCCGCGATCACGGCCAGGGGCACATCCTCGGCGTGCAACTGGCCGTCGCGATAGAGAAAATGATCCATGTACTCTCCGATTACGGGCCCGGCGCCAAAGCGGCCACCGCGCCGCGGACCTGTTAAAGCCAGACGACGCCGGTGCGTCCATCCCCGCTGATCGTCACGCCGGGCGCAGGCCTGTCCTGCTGCGGATCGGGGCTTGGCGGGCGTTCCGGCGCCCCGTCAATGCCACAGCCGGCCAACAGGACCATCAGAACCAAGGCGATCCGCATCATGCCGCCGCCCTCCACCGGACCCCCCGGTGATCGCGCCATGATCCGGCGCCCGATGCAAAGCCTGTCATCCCCTGTCCTCCGCTTGTCTCAACCGCTCGGTCCAGATGGCAACCTGTGCGCGCACCTGATCCGGCGCCGTGCCGCCGAAACTGCGGCGGCTGGCCACGGAATTATGCACACCGAGCACAGCAAAGACAGCATCTGTAATGCCCGCATGCACGCTTTGCATGTCGGCCAAAGACAATTCGGGCAAATCGCAGCCCCGTGTTTCGGCCAGCGCAACCAGGGAACCGGTCACGTGATGGGCCTCGCGGAAGGGCAGGCCCAGATCGCGTACCAGCCAATCGGCCAGATCCGTCGCGGTCGAGAACCCGGCCGAGGCCGCCGCCTCCAGCGCCGCGCGGTTGGCAACCATATCACCGACCATCCCGGTCATCGCTGCCAGGGCCAGCATCAGCGTGTCAGCCGCATCAAAGACCTGTTCCTTGTCTTCCTGCATGTCCTTGGAATAGGCCAGCGGCAGCCCCTTCATCACCGTCAGAAGGGCCACATTGGCCCCGAGGATCCGACCGATCTTGGCGCGGATCAGTTCCGCCGCATCGGGGTTTTTCTTCTGCGGCATGATCGACGAGCCGGTGGAAAACCGATCCGACAGCACGACAAAGCGGAACTGGGCCGAGGACCAGATCACCAGCTCCTCGGCAAGGCGGCTCAGATGCATGGCACAGATCGAGGCGGCGCTGAGGAATTCCAGCGCGAAATCGCGATCGCTGACCGCATCCAGGCTGTTGGCCATGGGCCGGTCAAACCCCAGCGCCTGCGCCGTCGCATGGCGGTCAATGGGAAAGCCGGTGCCCGCCAGCGCCGCCGCGCCCAGGGGGCTTTCGTTCATCCGCGCCCGGGCATCGGCAAAGCGGCTGCGATCCCGGGCCAGCATCTCGACATAGGCCATCATGTGGTGGCCCCAGGTCACCGGCTGGGCGGTTTGCAGATGGGTAAAGCCGGGCATCACCCAATCGGCACCGGCCTCGGCCTGGGCCAGCAGGGCCGCCATAAGCGCCCCCAGCCCCTCGATCGCCTGATCGCATTGCCCCCGCACCCAGAGCCGGAAATCCGTGGCCACCTGATCATTGCGCGAACGTGCGGTGTGCAGCCGCCCGGCCGGTTCACCGATCACCTCGCGCAGGCGGGCCTCAATGTTCATGTGGATGTCTTCCAGCGCGGTCGAGAAGGCAAAGGCCCCGCCTTCGATCTCGGCCCGGATCGACGCCAGCCCCTCATGGATGGCATCGCGATCGGCCGCCGTGATGATGCCCTGCGCGGCCAGCATGTCGGAATGGGCCAACGAGCCGTCGATATCCTGCCTGGCCAGGCGCTGGTCATAGCCGATCGAGGCGTTGATCGCCTCCATGATCGCGTCGGGGCCGCTGGAAAACCGCCCGCCCCACATTTCATTACTGGTTTTGCCGGCCATGCCTGCCTCCACGCCACACCCCCCTCAGCGGATCATCGCGGGGACGCCGCGACGGCCCGCCTGGGCCTGTTTGTTTGTGCAGGGGGGTCGTCGGAAAACCGGTCTCCACGTTGAACCCCCGCTCAGCCGCGTCTCTAGCGCAGCCGGGCAGGTGTTCACAACCGCGCCAGCACCAGCGTCCCCCCTTGACCCCGGGGCCAGCGCGGGACAGGTCGGATGAAAAAGGAGCCCCCATGCCACGCCGCACCCTGCCCTCCCTGGTCTGTCTTGCCCTTCTTCTTGCGACCCCGGCCGTGCAGGCCGACACCGCCGCACTGGAGGCCCTGCGCGACGGCACCCTGAAAAAGCTGACATTCAGCGCCCCGAAACCGCCCGTCCCCACGCCTTTCACCGATCTTGACGGCGGCACCCATGCGCTGACGGACTTCCAGGGCAAGGTGGTTCTGGTCAATTTCTGGGCCACATGGTGCGCCCCCTGCCGCGAGGAAATGCCCGCCCTCGATGCCTTGCAGGCCCAGTATGGCGGCGATGACTTTCAGGTTCTGCCCATCGCCACCGGACCCAACCCGCCCGCCGCCCTGACCCGATTCTTTACCGAAGAAGGCATCGCGCACCTGCCGCTCTATACCGATCCGAACCAGGCCCTGGCCCGGGCTTTTGGCGTGCTTGGCCTGCCCCTGACCCTGATTCTGGACCGCAATGGACAAGAGGTTGCCCGCCTGATCGGCGATGCCGAGTGGGACGGCGACAGCGCGCGGGCCATCGTCGAGGGGCTAATCGCCCAGGGGGGCTGACCGCCCCGGATATCCGAGCCTTGCCCTCAGTGCATGGCGACCTTGCCAAAACAGGACTGCCTCGTTCCTGTGCAACGGTCTAGAGGAAGGGCAACGGATATTGAGACTGACGAAAGAGGAACCGCCCATGTCCATCGCACTGATCGCCATTTCTGTTGTCGCCCTTGGCGGGCTGGTTGTGATCCTGGCCTCCGCAGCCCAGGATCTGCGCAAGCAGGACTGACACCACAAGGCCCCGCCCGACACACGGGCCGGGCCGATGGCGACTTCAAGGCGCACACATGCGCCCCTGTGAAACCGGCGATCCCTTCGCCGGTTTTGTCATATAAGCCACGTTCCTTTCCCTCCCCGTCCCCTGCCGGAATTGTCGCAACCCGCGCCCAAGCGGTGGACAAGCCCCGCAAGACGTGGTGACAGTTGGGCAACCGGCCACGGCCAGTCACATGGGCCGGGCCCCGGTAGACCAAACCAAGGGAAGGACCATTCATGACCAATGTCGTCATCGCATCCGCAGGCCGCACGGCCGTCGGCAGTTTTCTCGGCAGCTTCGCCAACACCCCGGCCCAAGACCTTGGCGCCGCCGTGCTGGAGGCCCTTGTGGCCCGGGCCGGGATCGACAAATCCGAAGTCTCCGAAACCATCCTCGGCCAGGTTCTGACCGCCGGTCAAGGCCAGAACCCGGCACGCCAGGCCCATATCAACGCCGGCCTGCCCCGTGAAAGCGCCGCCTGGAGCATCAACCAGGTCTGCGGATCCGGGCTGCGGGCCGTGGCCCTTGGCGCCCAGCACATCATGTTGGGCGATGCCGCGATCATCGCCGCCGGTGGGCAGGAAAACATGTCCATGTCTCCCCATGCCGCCAACCTGCGCCAAGGCCAGAAAATGGGCGACATGAAATATGTCGACACGATGATCAAGGATGGACTCTGGGACGCATTCAACGGCTACCACATGGGCCAAACCGCTGAAAACGTCGCCGAGAAATGGCAGATCAGCCGCGAGATGCAGGATGAATTCGCTCTGGCCAGCCAGAACAAGGCCGAGGCCGCCCAAAAGGCCGGCAAGTTCGACGACGAACTGGTGCCCTTCACCCTCAAGACCCGCAAGGGCGAAACCGTGGTCGACAAGGACGAATACATCCGTCACGGTGCCACGATCGACGCCCTGACCAAGCTGCGCCCGGCCTTTACCAAGGATGGATCGGTGACAGCGGGCAATGCATCCGGGATCAATGACGGCGCGGCCGGTGTCCTGTTGATGAGCGCCGAAAATGCCGAGAAACGCGGGATTGAGCCCCTGGCCCGCATTGCCAGCTATGCCACGGCCGGGCTGGATCCGGCACTCATGGGGGCGGGCCCGATCTATGCCAGCCGCAAGGCGCTGGAAAAAGCCGGCTGGAAAGTGGGTGACCTGGACCTGATCGAGGCCAACGAGGCCTTCGCCGCCCAGGCCTGCGCGGTGAACAAGGACATGGGCTGGGATCCGGCGATCGTGAACGTGAATGGTGGCGCCATCGCCATCGGTCACCCGATCGGGGCGTCAGGCTGCCGGGTGCTGAACACCCTGCTGTTCGAAATGAAGCGCCGGAACGCCAAGAAGGGTCTGGCGACGCTGTGCATCGGTGGCGGCATGGGTGTCGCCATGTGTATCGAACGCCCCTGACCTGACACCAGGACCGGCCGGCAGTCCGACGGCGGCCGGTCCACCCACCTTTGACTGGCGTCTGGCGGCCCTATCGGCCGCCCTTGTGAAAGATTTGTCGGCACCACCACAGATATGCGCAAGAAAATTGCAAAAATATGCATTTTTGAGATGTAAATCGAACGCATCTCATGAAAAGCTCGACCAAACATGACCAATCATGGAGAGGAGACATAGAATGGGACGTGTTGCACTGGTCACCGGCGGCTCGCGCGGAATCGGCGCGGCGATATCCAAGGCTCTCGCCGCCGAGGGGCATACCGTTGCCGCGACCTATGCCGGTAATGATGAAAAGGCCGCCGCCTTTACCAAGGAAACCGGCATCAAGACCTACAAATGGAACGTGGCGGATTATGCCGCCTGTGCTGCCGGGATCAAACAGGTCGAGGCCGATCTGGGCCCCATCGACATTCTGGTGAACAATGCCGGCATCACCCGCGATGCGCCCTTTCACAAGATGACCCCCGACCAGTGGAACGCGGTCATCTCGACCAACCTGTCGGGCGTGTTCAACATGACCCACCCGGTCTGGCCCGGCATGCGTGAACGCAAATTCGGCCGGATCATCACCATCAGCTCAATCAACGGGCAGAAGGGGCAGTTCGCCCAAGCCAACTATTCTGCCGCCAAGGCCGGCGATATCGGCTTTACCAAGGCCCTGGCCCAGGAAGGGGCGCGGGCGGGGATCACCGTCAATGTCGTAGCGCCCGGCTATATCAATACCGAGATGATGAGCACGATCCCCGACAAGGTGATGAATGAGGTCATCCTGCCGGCCATCCCCGTGGGCCGGCTGGGCGAAGTGACCGAGATCGCCCGCTGCGTGGTCTTCCTGGCGTCCGACGATGCAGGCTACATCACCGGATCGACCCTGTCGGCCAATGGTGGCCAGTACATGAGCTGACAACAACCACAGCACAAGACAGGCCGATCCGGGGATCCGGGTCGGCCTGTGGTGTTTACCGCGGTCTGTCGGTTTTTCTGCCATCCTGCCGGGCCCGCACCGCTTCAGATGCCCGGGCCATTATCGCCCAAACCGCAGGCAGGACCCACTGGGTTCAGTCACAGGGAAGATGTCTTCAGGCAAATGGACGGCGGCGAAACACCTGCCGCCGCCCGACTGTGGTATGCTCAGACGCCCTAGACTTCGCCCGGCGTCAGGCGGTGGATTTCTTCCTTCAACATGAGCTTTTGCTTCTTCAGCGCCGCCAGCTGCAGCGGATCCGATCCCGGACTTCGCTGCGCCGCCTCCACCCGGTCCGACAAGACCTGATGTTTCTTGCGCAATTCCTGAAGATGCGTCGAGATGCTCATGGAGTGCCTCCTGTCGCTATGTTGCCCGACCATCGAAGCACGGAAAACGTCGCCTGTCATCAAAAAGACGCTGAACTGTTTCATCAAAGTCAAAAACGCCGCGTCAGCCCACGGGCTCGGGCCAGGGCAACGGGGCCGCATCGCGCAGAACTGCGGCGACATCCGGGGTATAGTCATCGCCATCACGTTGATGGCGGGCGCCTTGATGCAGCGTCAAGGGCGGCAGCAGGGCAAATGCCCCCCGCGCTCCCTTGCGCGCCCGCAGCAGGAACAACTTGGGCGCCCGACCGGCACGGGGCGCCAGCGGCAGGATCCGGATACCCCCCATCCGACCATCCAACGCGGCCAGAAGGTCCGGCAAACGTTCGATTCGTTCGATCATCGTCAGGTATCCGCCCGGCCGCAGGCGCCGCGTCGCCGCATCGACCCACAGGGCCAGCGGGGCGCCATCGGCGAAGGCCGTCTCTCGCCCCGAATCAGTGGCGGCACTGCCGCTCTGACGCTGGAAATAAGGCGGGTTGGCGAAAACGTGATCGAAGCTGCGCGCCCTCAGTTCCGCCGGCGGATCGGCCAGATCGCCGGTCAAAACCGTCAGCGCAATCCCGTTGTCTGTGGCATTGGCGCGGGCCAGGGCCGCATAACCGGGCTGCACCTCAAGCCCGGTCAGGGCGATCTCCGGCACCCGGCACCCCAGGCACAGCGCAGCCGTACCCACACCGCAGCCCAGGTCCAGCGCGCTTTGGCCCGGCGCCGCCGGAACCGCCGCAGCCAGCAGCACCGCATCCACGCCGGCACGGAACCCCACCGCCGGCTGGGCGATGATCAACCGCCCCCCCAGAAAGCGATCGCGGGTTTCGGACGCCCCCCGATCATCCATCCAGATCAATCTCGTGATCGGCCAGGATTTCCCTTGCCCGGGCATGATCCCCGGGGCGCACCATCAGGCGCTGCGGCAGTATGCCCAGCGATCCTTCCAGCACGCTCATGTGGACGTCCATTGCGAAGCAGTCTATACCCTCTCCCTGAAGAAGGGCGGTCGCAAAGGCAATGAGGGTCGGGTCGTTTGTGCGCAGAAGCTCTTTCATCGCCAGACAATTAAAGAAGGTCGTCTCGCCTTGTCGAGACATGATACGGAAGCGTGATGAGCCTCGATACCGCCGCAGAGAAACCCCATGAACGGCTGAGCAACGCGCTGGCCACCGAAATGCAGGCGGTGAACGACCTTATCCGGAAGCGGATGGCATCCGAACACGCGCCGCGCATCCCCGAGGTCACCGCCCATCTGGTCGAGGCCGGGGGCAAGCGCCTGCGCCCGATGCTGACCCTGGCGGCGGCCCGGATCTGCGGCTACGAGGGCCGCTATCACCTGCATCTGGCGGCTGCGGTGGAATTCATCCACACCGCCACCCTGCTGCATGACGATGTGGTCGATGAAAGCGACCGGCGCCGGGGGCAGCCCACGGCCAACCTGCTGTGGGATAACAAATCCTCGGTTCTGGTCGGCGATTACCTGTTAGCGCGATCCTTCCAGTTGATGGTCGATACCGGCATGCTGCGGGTACTGACAATCCTGTCGAATGCCTCGGCCACCATCGCCGAGGGCGAGGTGCTGCAACTGTCGGCTGCCTCGAACCTGCAAACCGATGAGGCGATCTACCATCAGATCATCCGCGGCAAGACGGCAGCGCTGTTTTCGGCGGCAGCCGAGGTGGGCGGGGTGATCGCCGGCGCGCCCGAGGATCAGATCCGCGCGCTCTTTATCTATGGTGATGCGCTGGGGATGGCCTTTCAGATCGTCGATGACCTGCTGGATTACGGCGGCACCAGCGCCACCATCGGCAAGAATGTCGGCGATGATTTCCGCGAACGCAAGCTGACCCTGCCGGTGATCAAGGCCGTGGCCCGCGCCGATGAAACCGAGCGGGCCTTCTGGTCGAAAGTCATCGAAAAGGGGCAGCAGGACGAAGGCGATCTGGATCACGCCATCGCGTTGTTGTCCCGCCATGGCGCCCTGGACGACACCCGCCGCGATGCGCTGACCTGGGCCGAAACCGCAAAAACCGCCCTGGGCGCCCTGCCCGCCGGTGATTTCCGCGACATGCTGACCGACCTGGCCGACTACGTGGTCGCCCGCGTCAACTGAGAACCGGCGCCGCCACCACCCACCAGCCGGGATGATCGTCCCGCAGGGCTCTGGCGGCAACCGTGGCCATGGCCGGATCGGCGAACAGGCCAAAACAGGTGGCCCCTGATCCCGACATGCGCGCCAGCTGACAGCCGGGCCGGGCCGAAAGCGCCCCAAGGCAGTCCCCGATTTCAGGGGCAATCTGACGGGCCGGGATTTCCAGATCGTTGCGTTGCCTGGCCAGCCAGGCACAGAACGTCGCCACATCGCCCCAATCGGGGGGCATTTTCATCGGCAGGGTGTCGCGGCGGGCCAACTGACGAAAGACCTGGGGGGTCGAAACCCGCACGCCGGGATTGGCCAGCACCAGCCACAGGGGCGGCAGCCCCGCCAGCCGGGTGATCGCTTCGCCGATCCCCTGCATCCGGGCCGGGCCGGTTTCCAGACACACAGGAACATCGGCCCCCAGGGCAAGGATCTGTGCCGGATCCGGCAAATCCCGCCCCGTCCGTTCGGCCAGCAGCTTCAAGGCCGCAGCCGCATCGGCGGACCCCCCCCCGATCCCGGCCTCGGCCGGCAGATGTTTTTCCAGATACAGGGCGGCAAGCACGGGCGGATCGAACAGGGCGGCGGCACGCAGCACCAGATTGTCTGGCCCCACCGGAATGCCCGCCGCCCGAGGGCCACCGATCGTCAGTGCCGGCCCCTCGCCCGGCACACTCCACAGCCAGTCCCCGACACCCGCAAAGACCACCAGACTGTCCAGCAAGTGATAGCCGTCATCGCGCCGGCCAGTGACGTGCAGGCTGAGATTGACCTTGGCAGGGGCGAAAACCTTGGGGCCTGTGGTCATCATTCACCGTCACACAACACGTTCGGCCCGCTTGAGACGCCTGAAACCGGTCCCTGATTTTCTGCCGGCATACCTAACCGTCGCGGGCGCCAAGCGGCTGGGCCCCTTCTTCGTCCAGAACCGCATCCAGCCCGATCTCCAGCTTGCGGCGGATACGGGTGGCATCGTCCGCCTCGGGGTCGAAGGACAGCGCGCGATGCCACTGAAAGCGCGCCTCCATGCGCCGGCCCACGGCCCAATAGACATCGCCCAGATGGTCGTTGACAACCGGATCCACAGGTTCCAGCGCCACCGCTTTTTCCATCTGTTCCACCGCCTCGCCATACCGGCCCAGGCGATAGAAAACCCAGCCCAGGGAATCGGTAATGTAGCCATTGCCGGGCCGGGCCGCGACCGCCTCTTGGATCATTTGCAAGGCCTCATCAAGGGTCTCGCCCATCTCGACCATGCTGTAGCCAAGATAATTCAGCACCTGCGGCTGACCGGGGTTCAGGTCCAGCGCGAACCGGAAATCGGCCTCGGCCTCGGGCCAGCGATCAGTCCGTTCCCGGGTGATCCCGCGCGAAAACCACAGCATCCAGTGCGGGGGGCGTGGCTCGGCGATCAACGCGATGGCCGCGTCATAGGCCATCCCGGCCTCGGCGAAGCGTTCCAGCCGGCGCAGGGTATCGGCCAGCGACATCTGCACGATCAGCATGTCCGGCTCAGCCCCGGCCAACTGGCGCAGGACCTCGACCGCCTCATCAATGCGGCCGGCATCGTACAGCGCCTCGGCACGGCCCAGTTCCGCCGTCACGAACCCGTCGCTGTCGGCTGGCACACGGCTATAGGCCTGGATGGCCAGATCGTATTGCCCCATGTCTTCCAGCAGCGACGCGATCAGAAGATCCGCATCCAGATGGGTCGGATTCAGATATTGGGCCACCCGCGCATAAAGCAGCGCAAACGTCGCCGGCTGTTCCTGGGACAGAACCCCGGCAACGGAAAAGAACGTCTCGGCAATGCCTTCCCGCGCGGTAACCGCGATATCATAGGGCACATCCGCCCCGCTTTGCAGCCGTTCACGCAGGGCCATGAAGACCGGTGCCGGATTGGGCCCAACGCTGTTGTCGATCAGATCGACCGCGGCCGCGTGCTGATCAAGCTGGGCCAGCACCTGGACATGGGCCGTGACATTGCGCCGCGAGACCAGCAACACACCGTCGCTGCGCCCGGACAGGATGTCATCGGCGGCCTCGTAATCCCCGACCGAGGCCAGGGCCAGCGCCTTGTGGTACAGTGCGATATTGTGCACCGGCCGTTCCGTCGCAACCGTGTCAAAGGCGGCCAGCGCCCGTTCCACCTTGCCCTCGCCCATCAGCGCCCAGGCCCGGATCAACCCGTCCAGCCCGCCGATCACCGTCAGGCCGGCATCGAACTGGGCGCCTATGGCGGCAAAATCATCGCGCGCCGCCAGATCCGCCAGCACCACCAGGCGCGCCACCGCGCCATCGGCCTCTTCGTTCAGCAGCCGCCGGGCGATGGGCAGCGCGATCTCGAAATTGCCCAAGGCGACATTGGCCCCCAAAGCGCTTTCCATCAGGCTTTGATTACCAGGATCCAGCGCCAGCGCCCGGCTGAAATAGTCGGCAGCCTTGGCGAAATTGCCGTCATACGCCGCCTGGCGCGCGGCCAGATAGGCCCCGGAATTGTCCGAGGCCCCGGCAGGCGTTACCAGCGCCAGCACCAGGGCCGCTACGGTCAGGGGTCGGCTCAATCTCACGGTATCCTCCGGTCCATCGCCGGAAACCTAGACCTGACGCCGGGGCTTGGCAATTGCCCTTCGGGGGGCTGCGGCCGTGTTCCACGCCGCAGCCCCCCGGGATCACCGTTACATGTTGGGATAATTCGGCCCGTCACCCCCCTGCGGGGTGGTCCAGACGATGTTCTGTGCCGGATCCTTGATGTCGCAGGTCTTGCAGTGCACACAGTTCTGAAAGTTGATCACAAAGCGCGGCGTCCCGTCAGCCTCTTCGAGAAATTCATAGACCCCGGCCGGACAATAACGCTGGGACGGGCCGGCATAGGTCGCCAGATCGACGGTAACCGGCACATCCGGATCCTTCAGGGTCAGGTGTGCGGGTTGGCTTTCTTCATGGTTGGTCATGGCGAAGCTGACATTGGTCAGCCGGTCGAAGCTGAGTTTGCCATCGGGCTTCGGATAGTCGATCGGCTTGTGTTCACTTGCCGGTTCCGTGGCCGCCGCATCGGTTTTGCCATGGCCCAGCGTCCCCAGCAGGGAAAAGCCGAAGCGGTTGGTCCACATGTCCATCCCGCCCAGCACAAGCGAAGCCGTCAGCCCATATCGCGACCACAGCGGCTTGACGTTGCGCACGGGTTTCAAATCCCTGGCGATCGGACCCGAACGCAGATCCGCGTCATAGGCGGTCAGCGTGTCTCCAGCCCGGCCCGCCGCGATGGCCGCCGCCGCCGCATCGGCCGCCGCAATCCCGGACAGCATCGCATTGTGGTTGCCCTTGATCCGCGGCACATTGACCAACCCGGCCGAACAGCCCAGCAGCGCCCCCCCCGGGAACGCCACCTGGGGGATCGACTGCCAGCCGCCTTCGCTGATCGCCCGGGCGCCATAGGCCACACGTTTGCCGCCCTCCAGCAGCTCGGCCACCAGCGGGTGATGCTTGAAGCGCTGGAATTCCATATAGGGATAAAGATGCGGGTTGGTGTAGTTCAGATGCACCACAAACCCGATGAACACCTGATTGTTTTCAGCGTGATAGATAAAGGACCCGCCCCCGGCATTGCCCCCCAGCGGCCAGCCCATGGTGTGGATGACCGTGCCTTCGCGGTGCTTGGCCGGGTCAATATCCCAGATCTCTTTCATGCCCAGGCCGAATTTCTGCGGCTCTTTGCCCGCCGACAGATCGTATTTCTCCATCACCTGCCGGGAAAGCGAGCCGCGCACCCCTTCCGCCAGAAGGACATACTTGCCCTTCAGAACCATCCCCGGTTCATAGCCCGGGCCCGGGGTGCCATCGGACTGGCGGCCGAACTCGCCGGCGACGACGCCTTCCAACCGGCCGTCTTCCCCATAGACCGGGGCGGAACAGGCCATGCCGGGGAAGATCTCGACACCCAGTGCCTCGGCCTGTTCCGCCAACCAACGGCAGACATTCCCCATCGAGACGATGTAATTGCCGTGGTTGTGCATGAAGGGCGGCATGGCCAGGTTCGGCACCCGGATCTGCCCGGCCGCACCCAACATGTAAAACTTGTCCGAGCTCACCGGCACATTTAGCGGCGCGCCCCTTTCCGCCCAGTCCGGGATCAGCGCATCCAGACCCGAGGGATCCAGCACCGCCCCCGACAGGATATGGGCCCCGACCTCGGACCCCTTTTCCAGCACGACGACCTGAAGATCCGCATTGATCTGCTTCAGCCGGATCGCCGCCGACAGGCCCGCTGGCCCGGCGCCGACGATCACAACGTCATAGTCCATCGTCTCACGTTCAATGGCGGTCATCTGCTCGGTCCTTCCTGGTCTGCGGATGCCGATCCGCGCACTCGGTCCCCTCCGGTTAACGGAGACCCGGGCCACAGGTCAACGCAAACACCGCATCATAACGCAAACACCGCATCATAATGTTGCGCAAAGCTGGCAACCTCCTGCCGGAGGCGGCGAAACCTGCTTGCATTGCCGGGTGCGATTTGCTGTTGTCTGGTTTCGTATGCGGCACCACAGCGGGTCCGGCCCGGCTGCGCATGGCCGCAGGGAGATCACGGTAGGATTTCATGGAAAAGATTCCTTTGACCCGGCAGGGCTATCTTGCCCTGGAGGCTGAGTTGAAACACCTCAAGTCGTCGGAACGTCCCGCGGTCATTGCCGCGATCGCCGAGGCGCGGGAACATGGCGACTTGTCCGAAAACGCCGAATACCACGCCGCCCGCGAAAAACAGAGCTTCATCGAGGGCCGGATCAAGGAATTGGAAGGTATCATCGGCCTCGCCGATGTGATCGACACCTCGAAACTGTCGGGCAGCGTGAAATTCGGGGCGACGGTCACCCTGATCGACGAGGATACCGACGAAACGCGCACCTATCAGATTGTCGGCGAACCTGAGGCCGATATCGCACGCGGCAAGCTGAACATCCGCTCGCCCCTGGCCCGGGCCCTGATCGGCAAGGAGGAAGGGGACAGCGTCGAGGTCCGCACCCCCGGCGGCGAGAAGGGCTACGAGATCACCAAGATCGTCTACAGCTGAGGGATCGGACGTGAACCGGCCCCATCCCCGAACCGGACCGGCAAGGTCCCGGTCGGTGTCCCGCGACCGGGATTGGACGGTGATGGCGGTCGGCGCGGTGACGGCACTGTCCTGGGCCGTGCTGTTCCTGATCTTCGCACCCGCCTGGTCAGGCGTGGGCATCCTGGGCAATCTGCTGATGCTGCTGCTGCCACTGGCCGGGATCGGCGGGGCTGTCTTGATCGTGCTGACATTGCTGCAGTTGCAGCAAGAGGCCGCACAGCTCCGGCGGGATCTTGACCGGCCCCGCACCGAAGGGACCGGCCCTCCCCCGCCCCCCGTTCCACCGACCGAACCCATGCGCACCATGCCCTCCCCCGGACCTGAGCGGGCCGCCCCCCGGCCCGTTCCAGCGCCGCCTGCCCCGACCACGGCCCAGCAACCACAGTTGCCCCTGGACAAGGCCCCGGTTCCCCCGCTGAGCCTGGTCGATCTGGTCCGGGCCCTTCACTTTCCCGAAACCCAGGACGATGCCGAAGGGTTCCGGTCGCTGAAACGGGCCTTGCGGGATCACAAGTCCGCCCAGGTTGTACGCGCCGCCCAGGACATGCTGACACTGCTGTCCCAGGACGGGGTCTATATGGACGACCTGGCCCATGAGCGCCCCGAACCAACACTCTGGCGCCGTTTTGCACGGGGCGAACGCGGGGCGGCCGTCGCCCGGGTCGGAACGGTGACCGATGACCGCGCCCTTGCGCTGTGCGCCGATCGGATGCGGGACAATACGGTGTTCCGGGACGCCGCCCATCATTTCCTGCGCCGCTTCGACCATATGCTGGGCGCGCTTGAACCCCAGGCCGACGACCTGGCCCTTGAGGCCCTGGCCGCGACCCGATCGGGCCTGGCCTTCATGCTGGTCGGGCAGGTCGCCGGGATCTTTGGCAAATCCGCCTGAGACCAATGCCACGGGACAGGCAGAAAACCGGCCAGTTCCGCTTGTCCGCCGGCGTCATATCGTTAGGGTTCCGGACAACACATATGGGCGAAGGACCCGGTGACATGACAAAAGCCCCCCACCCCATGCCCCCGATGCAGATCCGCCGGGTAGGGCCCGCGCGTTTACCCATTCTTGGGATCCCCGCTGCTAAGATGTCCCCGGCCCGCCCCAGGATCGCCGGGCCCGGCAGTGCGGAGGCCTTGTGATGCGCAGCTTCAAACCCGGTCCGGACAGTCTGCGCGGCCTGCGCGACGCCCTTGGCCGCTATGCCACGGGGGTCACCGTGGTCACCGCCCCCGGTCCCGTCGGCATCACCGCCAACAGCTTTGCCAGCGTTTCCCTGGACCCGCCGCTGGTCCTGTGGGCCGTCGACAAGACATCGGACCGGCAAGCGGCATTCCGCACCGAACGGCACAGCGCAATCCATGTGCTGCGCGCAGATCAGGCCGCGCTGGCCCGGTCCTTCGCCCGGGACGGGCACGCCTTCGAGGGGCTGGACTGGCATCTCGACCGCAAGGGGGTGCCGATCATCGAACCCTGCCTTGCACGGTTCGAATGCGCCCTGGTCGCCGATCACGATGCCGGTGATCACCACATCCTGATCTCGGCAGTCGAACAGGTCACCGTGCATGACGGTCAACCACTGATTTTCCATGCGGGCCGGTTCGGGACATTCCAGACCGCCGGCTGAGTTTCGCGGCACGGTGAATTGACTTCGCGCCCCCGAGCGGACCAAATAGACGTTCAGAAAAAGTCTTCTGGATCGAAGGCTTGTTCAGTCTGCCGCCTCCGGGATCCGGGCCAGGCCAGTCATGGCCGACCGAGGACGGCCCTGAACCCGGGAGGAAGAGAATGACACAACACCCCCAAACGCCCGCCGGCCACCCGCCCTCAGCCGCGTTCGTGGCCGCAGCGCGGATCGACCAGGCCGGCTATACCCGGATGTATGACGCCTCGGTCACCGACCCCGAGGGCTTCTGGCGCGAACATGGCCAGCGTCTCGACTGGATGACCCCCTATACCAAGGTCAAGAACACCGATTTCACGCCTGGGCAAATCTCGATCAAGTGGTTCGAGGACGGCACGCTGAATGCCTGTTACAACTGTGTCGACCGGCACCTGAACAGCCGGGGCGATCAGACCGCGATCCTCTGGGAACCCGACGATCCGGCCACGCCCGCCCAGCACATCACCTATCGCCAGCTGCATGCCGAGGTTTGCCGCATGGCCAATGTCCTGACCGGCCTGGGCGTGCGCAAGGGTGACCGTGTAGTGCTTTACCTGCCGATGATCCCCGAGTCCGCCTACGCGATGCTGGCCTGCGCGCGCATTGGGGCGATTCATTCCGTGGTCTTCGCCGGGTTCTCTCCCGATGCGCTGGCCGCACGGATCAACGGCGCCGGGGCCAAGGTGGTGATCACCGCCGATCACGCCCCACGCGGCGGCAAAACCACGCCGCTGAAAACCAACTGCGATCTGGCCCTGCGCCACGTGGCCCACGACTGCAAGCTTTTGGTGGTCAAGCGGACCGGGGGCCAAACCACCTGGATCGACGACCGCGATTTCGACTATGGCACCCTGCGCGCAGACGCCGCCGACACAGCGCCCTGTGCCGAAATGGGCGCCGAGGATCCGCTGTTCATTCTCTACACCTCGGGCTCGACAGGCCAACCGAAGGGCGTGGTCCACACTACCGGCGGTTATCTGCTCTATGCCGCGATGACCCATGAATACGTCTTCGATTATCACGACGGGGATATCTACTGGTGTTCCGCCGATGTCGGCTGGGTCACCGGGCACAGCTATATCGTCTATGGACCGCTGGCCAATGGCGCCACGACGCTTATCTTCGAAGGGGTTCCAACCTGGCCCGATGCCAGCCGCTTCTGGCAGATCTGCGACAAGCACAAGGTGACCCAGTTCTACACCGCCCCCACCGCGATCCGCGCCCTGATGGGCAAAGGGCCGGAATGGGTGGAAAAGAACGATCTCTCAAGCCTGAAAGTCCTGGGCACGGTGGGCGAACCGATCAACCCCGAGGCCTGGGCCTGGTACGACACCCATGTCGGCAAGGGCCGCTGTCCCATTGTCGACACATGGTGGCAAACCGAAACCGGCGGACACATGATCACGCCGCTGCCAGGGGCACATGCCCCGAAACCCGGCTCGGCAATGCAGCCCTTCTTTGGCGTGCAACCCGTGATACTGGATCCACAGACCGGGCACGAAATCCACGACATACCCAGCGAAGGGGTCCTGTGTCTCAAGGACAGTTGGCCGGGGCAGATGCGAACCATCTTCGGCGACCATGACCGCTTTGAGAAAACCTATTTTTCGGACTTCAAGGGCTACTATTTCTCCGGGGATGGCTGCCGCCGCGATGCCGACGGTGATTTCTGGATCACCGGTCGGGTCGACGATGTCATCAACGTATCCGGCCACCGGATGGGCACGGCCGAGATCGAAAGCGCGCTGGTCGCCCATCCCCAGGTCGCCGAGGCCGCGGTGGTCGGCTATCCCCATGACCTCAAGGGCCAGGGGATCTATTGCTATGTCACGCTGATGAATGGCGTCGCGCCCAGCGAAGATCTCCATGCGGCCTTGCGCGCCTGGGTGCGCAGCGAAATCGGCCCCATTGCCACACCGGACGTGATCCAATGGGCCCCGGGCCTGCCGAAAACCCGGTCCGGCAAGATCATGCGGCGCATCCTGCGCAAGATCGCCGAGGGCGATTTCAGCACACTTGGCGATACATCAACCCTGGCCGAACCGGCCGTCGTCGATGACCTGATCGCCAACCGGGTGCACTGATCCCCAGGCGGGCCGGTGGGAAAAGATCCGACTGGTCCGCCGTCAAGGCCCCAGGACACACGTCGCCTAGTCCGCCAGCGCCCCCTTCGGGGACCCGCTGCGCGCCACCGGCAGGACGCCCCCGGGCCACCACACCAAAAGCAGGACGGCCAGTGTCGGACCGGCGCAGGATGCCAAAGGAAACGGCAATTGGCTGGCATAGCCTTGGGCCAGCCCGACGACCAGTGCCCCCCAAAGGGCCCCCCGCACGGATCCAAGCCCACCCAAAAGAACCGCGGCCAAGACCAGCGCCGGCAGTTGCGCCCCGGCAGCCAGACCCATCGGTACCATGACCATGGCGAAGGACAGGCCCCCCAGCCAGATCAAGCCTATTCCGCCCAGCATCGCCCACAGGAAAACGCCCCACGGCGCATGACCCAAGGCTGCCGCCAACTCAGCATTCTGAATCGCCGCACGCAGGATCAGCCCGGGGCGCGTTTTGTGCAGTCCCAGAAGGGCCAGCCCCAAGACCGCACCACCACCAAGGGCCACCACTCCAACCATCGGATCGCGGCGGATGACCGGCAGTTCCGCCACGCCCAGGGCCATGCCGGCAGCAGCGCCGATCCCGGCTAGGAAAACCACCCCGGCGGGCCCTGACACGCGCCGTCCCGCACCCCCCCGCGCTGCGGCCAGCACCCCGGCCAGCCCCAGCGCCAGAAGCCCCCCGGCGATCCCCACGGCCCAGACGGCGAGGACCACCGCGCCAGGGGCACCGGCCATCGGCACGACGAGCGGCACACACAAACCGGCAACCGCCAAAACGGCGATCACAGCCCCACGCCCGGGCGTAATCAGCCGCCGCAATCCGAAAATCAGCGTAACGCCCGCCGCCATAAGGGCAACTGCGGCGGCCAGGCCGATCCCGCCCATGGTCAGCCCCGGCCAGCTTGCCGCCCCAAGCCCCGCATAGGACACCGCCATCACAGCGAAAATCGTCAGGACAGGCACAAACCAGATCACGGCGCGCCCCCTGGCGGCGGGCTATCGGATGGCAGATCAGCGATCCGGCCCTTCCAAACCGCCCGCCCACCATCCAGAACCACGGCATTTTCAGCCAGGGTCCGGGCGAGGCCCCGATCCCCCGTGGCGATCAGCAAGGTCGCGCCCTGATCCTTGAGATCGCGCAGGGCCCCGGACAGCGCGGCCGCAACCGGCGCCGCATACCCGTCGGTCGGCGTATCAATCAGATAAATCCGCCGCTGATCCACCATGGCCCGGGCCAGAACCAGCATCTGGCCCTGTGCCCCGGTCAGCCGACGAGCCCGCACTGTCCAGATTTCCTGCAAGGCGGGAAAACGTGTCAGAATCCAATCCAGCCGATCCCGCGCCGGACGCCCCTCAATCACCCCAAGGGCGATATTCTCGGCCACCGTCAGATCCATGAACAGCCCCGCTTCTGCCGGGACATAGCCTACCCCCTGCCGCGCAACCCGCATTGGCGGCCATCCCGTGATGTCCTGTCCGCCCAGAAAAAGCCGGCCGGCACGGGCACGGCACAGCCCCATGATCACCCGCAAGACGGTGGTCTGACCGCCCCCCCCGGGTCCCAGCACGGCCGTCACCTCGCCCAAAGGCACCTCGAAGGACAGTTGCCGCAAGGCCGGCCCATCGGAGCCGTCGGTCACGAGGCCCTCCACACTCAGCAAGGCCGGGCCGAACGCAGGGCGCGGATTCGGCGGGACGTTGACAACCCGGGCCGGCGGAGGCAGCGCCCCCTCGCGCGCCGCCTGATCCAGGACAAGCGGTCCTTCGGCGGCCGCATCCGTGTCCGGGGTCTTGGCCGTATCCGGGGGCGCAGCCGGGCCTTTGGCAAGCGCCGCACGCAGCCGCCGATCCCGGGTCTCCGCTGTGGCAAGCACCGATGCCTCGGGCCCGGTCGAAGCCGGCATTCCGGGCCGCGGCGCCGGCGTTTGATCCGGCTGAACTGGCGCTGATTTGGTTGGTCCCAGCGTCATTGGAACGGGCTTGGTCAAGGACGGTTTAGGCGCGGCTGGCTTGGGTGGGCGTGGCGTAGCAGGCGCCGTCTGGACAGAATCAGAGCGGTCTGGATCCGAGCAGTCCGGGGCCGCTGGTCGTGGCGAACCCATGGCGCGCCCCGGACCGGGTTGTTCCTTGGCCCCATTTGCAGATTGCGCGCGGCGCGCAGCCGCCATGGCTGCCGCAAGACGATCCACACGCAGCCCGGAAAATCCGCTCTTTTCCTGGTCAGACACCCATCGGATCCCGTTCGCCCATTTTCGTCCTCCGGGTCTATCCCGGAAATTCGGCCAAGAGGTTAATATCCTGCCGAACTTTCCAGGATTTTAACACAATTTTCCGTGCCTAGCGACGGTTTCCCCGCGTCGTTGCCCAGGTACCGCCCATCGCCTTGGGGCTTGTTGCCCATGTCCCCCATGCCCTAAGCAGAGAAGCGCGGCCTCACCCACGAGATCCCGCTTAGGTTTATCTGTTCTTGCAGGGTTTTGATTCGAGAACCCGGATCCCCTTTCGGACCCCAGCTTGGACAAAACGCAACATGAAAACGGGAGGACCCCCATGTCGGACACAACCGAACTTGGTTTCGACACCTTGCAGATCCACGCCGGCGCCGCGCCCGATCCGGCAACCGGCGCCCGCCAGGTGCCGATCTACCAGACCACCGCCTATGTCTTCCGCGATGCCGACCATGCTGCAGCCCTGTTTGACCTGCGCGAAGTCGGCTACATGTATTCGCGCCTGACCAACCCGACCATCTCGGCGCTGGCCGCACGCATTGCCGCGCTGGAAGGCGGCGCCGGGGCGGTGTGCTGTTCCTCGGGCCACGGCGCGCAGATCATGGCGCTGTTCCCCCTGATGGAGCCAGGGCGCAACATCATCGCCTCGACCCGGCTGTATGGCGGGACGATCACCCAGTTCAGCCAGACGATCAAACGGTTCGGCTGGTCGGCCAAGTTTGTCGATTTCGACGATCTGGGTGCGGTTGAAGCCGCCATCGACGAAGATACCCGCGCGATCTTTTGCGAATCCATCGCCAACCCGATCGGCTATATCGCCGATCTCGACGCGCTGGCGAAGATCGCCGACACGGCCGGTCTGCCGCTGATCGTGGACAACACGGCGGCTTCGCCCTATCTGTGCCGGCCGATTGACCATGGCGCCACGCTGGTTGTGCATTCGACCACCAAATACCTGACCGGCAACGGTACGGTCACCGGCGGGGCGATCGTCGATTCGGGCAAGTTCGACTGGTCCGCGTCGGACAAGTTCCCGTCCCTCTCGCAACCCGAACCAGCCTATCACGGCACCAGGTTCCATGAAACGTTTGGCCCCATGGCCTTCACCTTCCATGGCATTGCCATCGGGCTGCGCGATCTTGGCATGACGATGAACCCCCAGGCCGCGCATTACACGATGCTGGGGATCGAGACCCTCAGCCTGCGCATGCAGCGCCATGTGGAAAACGCGCTCAAGGTGGCCAGCTGGCTGGAACAGGATCCCCGGGTCGATTTCGTGACCTATGCCGGGCTGCCATCCTCGCCCTGGCATGAGCGGATGGGCCGGATCTGTCCGAAAGGGTCGGGCGGGGTGTTCACCTTTGGACTGAAGGGCGGCTACGAGGCCTGTGTGAAGCTGGTGGACAGTGTCAAACTGTTCAGCCATGTGGCCAATCTTGGCGATACCCGTTCATTGATCATTCATTCGGCATCCACCACCCATCGCCAGCTGAGCCCCGAACAACAAGAAGCCGCGGGCGCCGGGCCGAATGTCGTGCGCCTGTCCATCGGGATCGAAACCGCCGAGGACATCATCGCCGATCTGGATCAGGCAATGGCCAAGGCCACCGCCTGAGCCACCACCGGACCACCTGCCCACAGCGTTCTGGGGCGGGGCCTGAAAACCAGCCCCGTCCCGGCGCAGTTCGGGGGACTGCCGGAACAGTCACCCCCGTCATGGCATGCCCTAATCGGCCAGGCCGATGACCATATCGACCCGCGCCGTCAGACTGACCTCGCCGCCCGCAATGGCAACCGGGGCGGCATCCATTGCCATGTTCCGGGCGATCATCTCGGGCACCGGTCGGCTGCCCGCCTCGGCGATGCTGATCACCTGCCCCAGCCGCACCCCGGCCTCGTTGGCATAAAGCGCCGCCTTGGCCATGGCATCCTGGATGGCCGCCTTCTGGGCCTCTTCGAACAGCCGTTCGGGGGTCTGCATCCCCAGGCTGAGCCCCTGCAATTCATTGGCCCCCTCATCCACCAGCGCATCAATCAACCCGCCCAATGCCGCCAATTCCCGGACGCGGACCGTCAGGGTGGTCGCGGCACGGAAGCCATCGGCAATGGGCCGGCGCTGCGGATCGTTCGCGTCATAGCGAAAGACCGGTGTCAGGGACAACGCGGTGGTCTGGATGTCACGCGGTGGGATCGCCGCCTCGGACAGCGTTTCAAGCACCGGCCCCAGGGCGGCGGCCACCCCGTCCATCGCGGCCCGGGCGCTGTCTTCGTGGCGCGAGACGCCAACCTGCAATGTAGCCATGTCCGGCGGCGCGGCAACGTCGGCCGAACCGGACACCCGAACCGCACGCAGCACATCCTGCGCCTGTCCGGCAAGGGGCAAGGCCACCGCCAGGCACATCACGGCAGCGGGCAACAGTCTGTTCATCGTCAACTCCTGTCTTAGCCGAACCTGTCTTTCCCAAAAAGCACAGGGGATCACCTGCGGCGGCCCTGTCGTTCGGATGAAATTCGGCTATACTCGGGGCAACAGGCAAGACGAAATAACAATCCGGTGCAGACGCGGGCAGCAACGCGAAAATGGTTTTGGATCTGGCACTCGATCTGACGGTCGAGCACATCGTTCTCCTTGGCCGGCTTGAGGACCGGTGGATCCGTATCGGGACGGCCCGGCACGGATCCGGGGCCTTTAATGCCCAATGTCAGCGGCTTGTCGCGCTGGCGCAGGCTTGGCAAAGGATTGACCCCAGCGCGCGGCCAGCGTGCTATCTGTTGATGCCCGAAGATCACGTGCTGCGCGTCGCCGTTCCGATCCCGCCCGGCACCGATCCCTCAGGGTGGACATCCCGGGATCTGGCGATGCGACTGGCCAGCGTCAGCCCCGATCCGGTCGAGGGGTTGCGTTTCGACTGGCGCATCACCCCCGGCCGACTGCATTTTGCCACCGTGCCCGAACGCATCATGGATGAGGCCCAGACCTATGCCCACACGCTGGGGTTCCAGCCGCTCGGCACCTTGGCGGCCACGGGGGGCAATGCCTTCGCCGGGACCGCCTGGTTCGGCCTGACAGGACCCGATGCAGCCGACACACCCCTGCCCGGGGGCCATGATATCGTGACGCTGGATCGCCGTCAGGTGGCCGCCCACCTGCCCGAGGATCTGGAACGCAGCCTGGCCGAAAGCGCCGAGGCCACCCTGCGCACCACACAGGCGGACCGAAAGGGACCACCGCGCAAAGACGGGGGAAGGTGGGGCTGGGCATGGTCCGGGCGGCCCCTGACCCGCCCGCTGGCGCTGACCGCCGCGCTGATCGCAGGGCTGATCATGCTGTCGGTCTGGCGCGGCATGGCCCCGCCCGACGGCGATACGGCGCTCGCCCTCGATCCGGGCGAGGAGGTGATGACCGCAGAGGAACTGACCGAAGCGGCCGATCACGAAGGTGAAGACACCGATCCGACCGCAGAAAACGCACCTCGGGATCCTGATCAGGCGCCCCGCAGCGCAGAGACCACCATCGGGCCGGATTACTTCACCCCCTCGCCCGAATTGCTGGAACGGGCCTGGGGCGATACCGGCCCCCTTGATCAGCTGGTCCTGCCCGCCACGGACCCCGAACTGGGCAATGACGCGCTGGCGCTGACCTTTCCGGCCTTGCCCGCCATCGACCAGCTGCCCCCGCCCCTGAAGGGACCACCACCGCCTGATCGCACCTATGCCATCGACGCGCGCGGCCTGGTCCTGCCTGCCAAGGATGGTCGCGAAAGCCCCGAAGGGTATCTGGTTTTTGCCGGCGCGCCATCGAAACACCCTGCCGCGCGCCCCGAACGCCCCCCCCAGATCGACACGCCGGCCGCGCCCGCCGTAATGCTGCGCGCCAGCCTGGCCGATAACGACCCACTCAAGCGGATCCTGCCGCGTGCCCGGCCCGCCACCCTGGTCGAACAGTATGAACGCGACCGGCTGGGGGGCCGCAGCGAACGGGAAATGGTTGGGCTGCGCCCCGCCGCGCGGCCCCGCTCAGTTCAGGAGGCCCCCACACCGATCGCCACCGCCAGCCCGCCCCTGGCCCAGGCCTCTGCACCACGGCCCCGGACCCGGCCGGCCGAGCGGCTCCAGCGCGCCACCCCAGCGGCGCCCCAAACCGCCACGGCACCGCGCACGGTGGTCGCACCGGGCACCGCAGACACGGCCAGCACGGGATCGCTGGCCGATCAGGCAACCCAGAGAAACGCGCTCAACCTGTCCAAGGTCAACCTTCTGGGCACCTTCGGCAGCAACAGCACGCTGCGCGCCCTGGTGCGCATGCCCGATGGCAAGGTGCTGAATGTCGCGGTTGGCGACCGGATGGATGGCGGCCGGGTGCAGGCCATCACACGTGACGCCTTGACCTATGAGAAAAGCGGCCGTCCTGTTATCCTGCGCATGCCGAACAGCTAGGAACAGGCCGCGCTACCGGTGGCCACCTGCAGCCAGGACCAGAAACCACCAGACAGTCAAGGGACCGACCCATGGAGGCATTCCTTTTTCAGGCCCTGATCTATCTGGGCGCGGCGGTCATTGCGGTGCCCATTGCCGCCCGACTGGGGCTGGGATCAGTGCTGGGCTACTTGGCCGCCGGAATCGTGATCGGGCCGGTCCTGAATATCGTCGGAAACGAGGCCCAGAACCTGCAACATTTCGCTGAATTCGGCGTGGTGATGATGCTGTTCCTGATCGGCCTGGAACTGGAGCCGCGCGCACTCTGGGCGATGCGCCACAAGCTGCTGGGGCTGGGCGGGTTGCAAATCACGGCAACCACCGGGCTGATCATGGGCGGAGGCATCGTGCTGGGGCTGCACTGGACGGTGGCGCTGGCCATCGGGATGGCTTTTGCCTTGTCCTCGACCGCGATCGTACTGCAAACCCTGTCCGAAAAGGGGCTGATGCAGACCGGGGGCGGACGGGCGGCCTTTTCGGTACTGCTGACACAGGATGTGGCGGTGATCCCGATGCTGGCCCTGCTGCCGCTGCTGGCCGCACCGGTCCTGCCCGGCGCCGAGCATGCCGCCGCCGAGGCCGCCCATGGCAACGGCCATGAACTGGCCAGTACGCTGAGGGCGCAGATGCAGGCCCTGCCCGGCTGGGGCGCGGCACTGCTGACACTGGGGGCCATCGCGGCAATCATCCTGTCGGGCATTTACCTGACCCGGCCGGTGTTCAGCTATATCCACCATACCCACCTGCGCGAGATGTATACCGCGCTGGCCCTGCTGATCGTTGCCAGCATCGCCTGCCTGATGATCCTGGTCGGGATATCCCCGGCACTGGGATCGTTCCTGGCCGGGGTGGTTCTGGCGAACTCGGAATTCCGCCACGAGCTGGAATCCGACCTGCAACCGTTCAAGGGGCTGCTGCTGGGCCTGTTCTTCATCACGGTTGGCGCCGGAATCAACTTTACCACCTTTCTGGATGCTCCCCTGCAAATCCTGGGGCTGACCCTGATCATCATGATCACCAAGGGCGTCGTGCTTTTTGCCCTGACACTGATCTTCCGGGTGCGGGGACGGGACCGGTGGCTGTTCACCCTTGGGCTGGCGCAGGCCGGTGAGTTCGGCTTCGTCCTGTTCGGCTTTGCACTGCAACGCAACGTGCTGCCCGAGGATCTGGCCCGGGTCCTTTACCTGATCACGGCGTTGTCGATGTTGTTCACGCCGCTGTTCTTCATCCTCTATGACCAGCTGAGCAAACGGATGGCCACCGGCGGCGAGGCGGGTACCGATGACGATATCGCCGCACAGGGACCGATCATCATTGCCGGTGTCGGGCGGTTCGGCCAGGTGGTGAACCGGATGGTCCGGATGGGCGGCTTTCACACCACCTTGCTGGATCAGAACCTGAATACCGTGCGGCTGATGCGACGGTTCGGGTTTTCCGGCTTTCTGGGCGATCCGACCCGCCCGGAATTGCTGCATGCGGCGGGGCTGGAAAGCGCGCGGGTTCTGGTCGTCACCATGGATGACCGGCAGGCCTGCACCAAGATCGTGACCTATGCGCGCAAGATCCGGCCGGATCTGCACATCATCGCCCGCGCCTATGACCGGATCCATGTCTATGAACTGTACCAGGCCGGCGCCAATGACATCGTGCGCGAACTGTTCGACAGCAGCCTGCGTGCCGGGCGCTATGTAATCGAGAACATGGGCCTGACCGAATATGAGGCGGCGGAAATGGAAAAGCAGTTCTATACGCTCGATCGCCGCGCGATGCTGGAACTGGCCCAACTGTGGCAACCTGGCGTGCCACTGACCGAAAATGAGGCCTATGTCAGCCGCGCCATGGAACTGGACAGCGAGCTGGCCACCGCCCTGTCCACCGAACTGGATGACGAAGGCGTCCCGGCCGATGGCAGCCAGCCGCAGCCTGGCCACGAGCGCACGCTGCCAACGTGACCCCCGGTTTCGCGCCTCTCAAAACATAGGGCTCAAGCGTTAGCATATTGTGTACACCTTATGACCGCGCCACACTTATTCATTCCGGCCATCCCCTCATCCCCCGCTGACCCCGGCCTCGGCAAAGGTGGCCATGCCGCTGTGACAGGCCAGCGCGCCCTTCAGCACCTGGATCGCCAGCGCGGCACCCGACCCTTCGCCCAGCCGCATATCGAACCGCAAAAGGGGCGTCTTACCCAAGCGCTCCAACAGGCGGCCATGGCCGTTCTCGGCAGACAAATGCCCCGCGACGCAATGGTCCAGCGCACCGGGCTGAGCCCGTTCCAACACGGCAGCGGCGGCACAGCAGATAAAGCCGTCCAGGATTACCGGAATACGCAAGTGGCGGGCCCGCAACACCGCCCCGGCCATGGCGGCCAGCTCGCGTCCGCCCAAGCGCCGCAGCGCCTCAATCGGATCGCGCAGGGCCTCGGGATGGCGGGCCAGGCCAGCGGTGACCACCGCCTGTTTCGCCGCCAGCGCCGCGTCATCCAGCCCGGTCCCTCGCCCGGTCCAGGCCAGCGCATCGCCCCCGAACAGCGCCGCCGCCAGGGCCGCCGCCGATGTCGTGTTGCCGATCCCCATCTCGCCGGTGACCAGCAGATCGGCCTGCGGATCCACCGCCTGCCAACCGGCGCTGATCGCCGCGCACAACTCGGCCTCGGTCATCGCCGGGGCGATTGTAAAATCCGCCGTTGGTCGGTCAAGCGCCAGGGCCTGGACATCCATCCGCGCCCCGGCCAGACCCGCCAACTGGTTCACCGCGGCCCCACCGGCCCGGAAATTCGCCACCATCTGCTCGGTCACCTCGGCCGGAAAGGCCGAAACGCCACGGGCCGCAACCCCATGATTTCCTGCAAAAACCACAACCTGTGGACGGTTCGGAACCGGACGGGGATCACCCCGCCAGCCCGCATACCAGATGGCCAGTTCCTCCAGCCGGCCCAAGGCATGCGGTGGCTTAGTCAGGGCCTTATTCCGCGCCGCCGCCCCGGCCAGCGCGCCCTGATCCGGCCCTGACAAATTGACAAGCGCAGCGCGGATCTGCGCCAATTCGGTGAACGCGGGACTGGTCATGGAGGCCTCGGATTGTCATAGCTCGGCGCAGCCCTAATGGAACCGATCCGAACAGGAAAGGCCCACCGATGACCGATGGCCCCGGCCTCCGCTTTCAGCCCGCCGATCTGGCGACGGCCGCGCTTTTGCTGACCCGACTGCCCTTGCCCCGCCTGCCCGAACGGGTGCTCCGGCGTGGCGCGGCGGCAGCCTGGTGTTATCCGCTGATCGGGGTCGCCCTGGGGGGGCTGGCGGCGGGGGTCCTGGCCGGTGCCCAGGGGCTGGGCCTGGATCCCGCCACAGCCGCCGCCCTGGCCCTGGCCTGTGCCATCGTCACGACCGGGGCCCTGCATGAGGATGGGTTGGCCGATTGCGCCGACGGGTTCTGGGGCGGTCATGACCGCAGCCGGCGTCTGGAGATCATGAAGGACAGCCGCATGGGCAGCTACGGGGTAATCGCCCTCGGCCTGTCCCTGCTGATCAAGTGGTCAGCCCTTGCGGCGCTGGCAACGGCGGGCCTGTCGGGGGCGGCCCTGATCTTCGCTGCAGCCACCTCGCGTGCGCTGATCACAGTCATCTGGGCCACGCTGCCCCCGGCCCGTCCCGATGGGTTGGCCGCCAGCCAAGGCCGGCCCGGCCCAGCACCTGCCGGCGTGGCCCTTGGCCTGGCACTGCTGAGCGGATTGGTCCTGCTCCCCCTAGGGTCCGCCCTCGCGGGACTGGCCGCTGCCCTGATTGCCGGGGGGGCCGTAGCCCTGGTCGCACGGGGCAAGATCGGGGGGCAAACGGGCGATGTTCTGGGCGCAACCCAGCAGATCGCCGAAATCGCCGTGCTATTGACCTTGACCGCCCTGAGGGTGTGATGGCCCACGAAACAGGCCGCGCCCGAGGACGCGGCCTATTCATACCTCACGACCAGCCGATCAGGCGGCGCGGGACACCAGCACATCGTCAACCTGACGCTGCGCATCGTCTTCGCCATTGCCGCTGACCGCCGCAACCTCGCGGGTCAGGCGTTCGAGGGCGGCCTCGTAAAGCTGACGTTCCGAATAGCTCTGTTCGCGCTGATCATCGGCACGGTGCAGGTCACGGACCACCTCGGCGATGGACATCAGATCGCCCGAGTTGATCTTCTGCTCATATTCCTGTGCCCGGCGCGACCACATGGCCTTTTTGACCTTGGCCTTGCCCTTCAGGATGTTCAGCGCCTGCGCGATCATGTCCGGGCTGGAGAGCGAGCGCATACCGATCTCGACAGCCTTGTTGGTGGGGACGCGAAGGGTCATCTTGTCCTTCTCGAAGGAGATGACGAACAGTTCCAGCGTCAGACCGGCAACTTCCTGTTCCTCGATCGACACGATCTGCCCGACCCCATGGGCCGGGTAAACGACATAGTCGTTGGCGCGAAACTCGGGCGCTTTTGATTTGCTCATACTTTTTTATCCTTACGCTGCGTCGTCGGCACCCATCGGCACCCTGCAGAGGCGAAAAAAGAGAGATCCCGCACCAGCGGCAGGGCCCCTTTTCCCAGTATCTCGCATCACGGCAGTGTACCAAATTCGGCGATCCACCGAAAGGGCCGACAAGAAAACAGACCGGCCCCAACGGGATTCGGATTTATTTTCATTTAAACCAATGACCTATCAGAAGCCCCGTCTGACGGAATGCTCAGCCGCCCTCGCCCGGAGCCTCGGAAAAGTACTTTTCCATCTTTCCCGATTCCCCGTCGCGGGCCTCGGCATCGGGCAAAGGATCCTTCTTGGTGATGATCACCGGCCACATCTCGGAATACTTGCGGTTGAATTCGACCCATTTCTCCATGTCCGGTTCCGTATCCGGGCGGATCGCATCGGCCGGGCATTCGGGTTCGCAGACGCCGCAATCAATGCATTCATCGGGGTGAATGACCAGGGTGTTCTCGCCCTCGTAGAAGCAATCCACCGGGCACACCTCGACGCAATCGGTGTATTTGCACCCGATGCAGTTCTCCGTGACGACATAGGTCATAGCGTTGGGCCTTTCGTGCTTTGCGCGTGTCCTAGTGCGGACGGCGGGATCATTCAAGCCGGCCTTGGCGCGAAAGGCGCCCGATCCGGCGATCATCACGGCTGGGACGACCCGAACGGGCCAGGGGGGCACCGGCCTGCGGGGCAGGCGCGGCCGTCTCCAGATCCTCATAGAGCGCCCGCGCCTCGGGCGCGGGGCCGCGTCGGGTTGCCAGGCCCAGAATGCGGATAACCCGGATCTGCGGGCCCAGCGGCAGGGTCAGCACATCACCGGGCCTGACCGACTGGGCCGGTTTGGTCACCCGCCGGCCATTGATCCGCAGCCGCCCCGTAGCGGTTGCCCCCGCCGCCAGACTGCGGGTCTTGAAAAACCGCGCTTGCCAGAGCCATTTGTCCAGCCGCACCGTCTGAGGCGGCGGCGCGTCGGACATCAGCCGCGATCCCGCAGCCCCATCAACGCAGCGGCAAAGGGGTTGTCCGGATCAATCGGCTTGTCGCGACGCGGTTTCGCTTCGTAGACCTTGGGCCCCGAGGGTTTTTCATCCCCGCGCCGTCCCTTGCCCCCGGGCTTGCCCTTTTTCTGGGGCCGCCGCCCGGCGTTCTGATCCGGTTTGCCACCGCCCTGATGCCCCCCCTGACGACGCGGACCGGTGTTGCGGCGGCGCGGGGCCCAGGTGAAGGTGTAGAAGACCTCGGTCTCGGCGGGCGCGTCAGCCGTGGGCGCGGCAGAAGTATGGCCCTCGGCCGGCCCGTCCTGAGGAACGACGTCCACAATCGGCGCTTCGGGTGCAGGACCTTCGGCGACCTCGGCTTCGGGCAGGGCCGGATCGGTCGCCGGCTGGTCGGTGACAGGGTCTGCCCCCGTTCCGGCCGGCGCCTCTGCTGCGCCAACCTCGGCGGTTTGATCGGCCACAGTGGGGGCAGCCCCAGCCACCGTTTCCGCGCCAGATGCCTCGGTCGCGGCGGGGGCCTCCGGTGCCGGAACACGGACCTTGGCCCGTTCCCCCCGTTCGGCAGCATAGCCCAACCCCTGCATCAACACAGAGAATTGTTCCAGCGTCATGCCGGTGATCGACAGCATGTCTGGCGTCGCTTCAAAGCCGGCCCGGCTGTCCTGGGCGCGCAACATGTCGGCCAGCCGTTCCAGCATGTCGATGCGGATCGCCCGTTCCCCCGCCGCACGATAACCAGCCAGGGTGTGATACATGGGATCCACGCCCTGACGCACCGGCACGGTCACCAGGCCCGGGGGCGGGCTTTCGGGGAATTCATCCAGATTGTTGGCCAGCGACCACAACACCAACCGCAGCCGGGTCGGCGCGGGTTTCAGCAGCAGCGGCATGAAGATGGTGAACTGACCGAACCGGATCCCGTGCTTGCGCAGCGTGCCCCGGGCCTGCTGATCCAGGGCCTTGACCTCATCGGCCACATCGGCGCGCGGCAGAACGCCCATCGCCTCGACCATGCGAAAGGCAAAGCCCCGGGCCAGACCGGTCAGGGCCTCATCCTTTTGCAAGACAACCAGCGGCTCGAACAGCGCGGCGATCTTGCGATCAATGAAATGCTGAAGGCGGCGTTCCACCTTCTGCACCACATCGGGGCCAGCCTCATCATCGACGAACGCCCGGATCTGCGGTTTCAGGGGCTCGGCCCCGGCAACCAGCTTGCCCACGGCATACTGGCCCCACATCAGACCACCCTGCTCGGTAAAGTCGATCTCGGGATCTGGGGCGTTGTAGAACCGGTCCGCCAGCAGGTGATACTGCGGCGCAAGGGCCTGCAGGCTGGCCTGACGCAGGGTCTTGGCCTCATCCGGGGTGGCGGCACGA
>JBKDZR010000154.1:0-2287 GCA_047971485.1 Qingshengfaniella sp.
CGGCCTCGACCACCGGGTTCCTGGATGGTCCGCCGCTGGTGACCGGCGCCCAGATCGGCGATTCCGGCACCGGCCTGCATCTGGCGCTGGGGATCGTGACCGCGCTGTACCAGCGTGAGAAATCGGGCCGGGGCCAGAAGGTTCTGGCGGCGATGCAGGACGGGGTGCTGAACCTGTGCCGGGTTAAGCTGCGCGATCAGCAGCGTCTCGATCACGGGCCGCTCAAGGAATATTCCCAGTTCGGTGAAGGGGTGCCCTTTGGCGATGCCACCCCGCGGGCGGGCAATGATTCCGGTGGCGGTCAGCCGGGCCGGATCCTCAAGTGCAAGGGCTGGGAAACCGATCCCAACGCTTACACCTATTTCATCACCCAGGCCGCCGTGTGGGAACGTATCTGCGATGTGATCGGCGAACCGGACTGGAAGACCAAGCCCGGCTATGCCACTCCGCCCGAACGTCTGGACAAGCTGAACGAAATCTTCGGGCGGATTGAACAGTGGACGATGACCAAGACCAAGTTCGAGGTCATGGATCTGTGCAACCCGCTGGACATCCCCGTCGGGCCGATCCTGTCCACCAAGGAAATCATCGAGGACGAAGGCCTGCGCAAGACCGGCACCATCGTCGATGTCGATCATCCCAAGCGTGGCCGCTACACCACCGTCGGCTGCCCGATCAAGCTGAGCGACAGCCCGGTTGATGTGGAACGCTCGCCGCTGCTGGGGGAACACACGCTGGAAATCCTCAAAGACGTGTTGGGCTATGATGGGGCGGCGATTGAGAAGATCGTTGAATCCGGCGCTGTCGGCAATGCGAGCAAGGCCGCGGCCGAGTAACGAACAAAGACACGGGCGTGCCGGGCTCCGGCCCGGCAAACGCGCCGAGACAGGGAGCGAGATATGAGAATTGTTGTCCATGGGCAGCAGGCCTTTGGCCGTGCCGTGCTGGAAAAGCTGCTGGAGCGGGGCGAAAATGTTGTCGCGGTCTGCTGTGCTCCCACCAAAGAGGGCAAGCCGGAAGATCCGCTGGCCGAACTGGCCCGGGAAAAGGGCCTGCCGCTGCATCAGCCCGCATCGTGGAAAACGCCGGAATCGCTGGAACTGATGAAATCCTTCGATGCCGATGTCTGCATGATGGCCTATGTGCTGCTGTTCGTGCCCGAAGAGGTGCGCGATGCGCCCCGCTACGGCACGTTTCAGTATCATCCGTCGCTGTGCCCCGAACATCGCGGCCCGTCCTCGATCAACTGGCCGATCGCCATGGGCAAGACCCGCACGGGGCTGAGCATCTTCTGGCCCGATGACGGGTTGGACGAAGGTCCGATCATGTTGCAGAAAACCTGCGAGATCGGCCCCGATGAAACCCTGGGCGATGTCTATTTCAAAAAGCTGTTCCCCATGGGCGTCGATGCGATGATCGAGGGGCTGGAACTGGTCAAGGCCGGGGTGATCCTCAAGCATGATCAGCGGCTGGAGGACGGATCCTATGAAAGCTGGTTCAAGGGCGATCACGCGGTGATTGATTGGACCAGGCCGGTTGCGGATGTGTACAATCTGATCAGGGCCTGCAACCCGGCGCCGGGCGCCAAGACCAAGGCGGGTGAGACCGAATTGTCGATCTACGATGCGGCGCGCCGTGATGGCGATGGCACCCCCGGTCAGGTGGTCGATGTCACTGATGAGGGGATGACGGTTCAGGCCAGTGGCGGGCGCGTCCTGATCAAGCGGCTGCGCCCCAAGGGCGGTGACAAGCAACCGGCGGCACAATGGGCCGCAGCTGCGGGTATCAAGAAAGGGTTGGTTCTGGGCTAGGCGCCGGCGACCCCAACTAAAAACATACGAACGGAGGAAAACATGTCTGCAGACGACAAACCGATCGGCCTCTCGGATATCGAGATCGCCCGCCGCGCCAAGAAAAGACCAATCCAGGAGGTGGGCGCCAAGCTGGGCATCGACGCCAAGGATCTGCTGCCCTACGGCCATGACAAGGCCAAGATCTCGGCTGATTTCATCAACTCGGTGCAGGGCAACAAGGATGGCAACCTGATCCTTGTGACGGCAATCAACCCGACACCGGCGGGTGAGGGCAAGACCACCACCACCGTGGGTCTGGGCGATGGTCTGAACGCCATTGGCAAGAAGACGGCCGTGTGTATCCGTGAGGCCTCACTGGGGCCGTGTTTCGGCATGAAGGGCGGGGCCGCGGGGGGCGGCTATGCCCAGGTCGTGCCGATGGAGGACATGAACCTTCACTTCACCGGCGATTTCCACGCCATCACCAGCGCCCA
>JBKDZR010000155.1:0-5854 GCA_047971485.1 Qingshengfaniella sp.
CAAGGGCTATGAAGGCTGGTTCGTGGTCGAAGCCGAGCAGGACCCCCGGATTTCGCCGCCGTTGGACATGGCGATCAAGGGGCATGCCGAATTGATGCGCGTCATGGAAGCTGCCGGGTACAGCGTTCAGGGCCGGGCGAGCTGAGGATCGCAGTGGCTGGCCCGGTCACAGGACCAGCTTGCGCTCGGCAAGCGGGCACAGCCGCAGCATGTCAGGTCCGGGCTGGACAGGGGTGGGCAGGCCGGTGATTGGCTGGGCCCGCCCGCTGAGGGCGGCCTGTTCTATTGCACGCATGATGCTCACATCGGCCAGGCCTTCGGCCCCGGTCAGGCGCGGGGCCGTTTGATTTTGGATGCAGTCCGAGAAATACCGGATCATTGCCCCGAAATGATCGCTGTGGGGCTGGGGATGGCGCTGGCGTGTCAGGCCGGTGCGCTGTTCCAGTACGGTGGCGGTCTCAAAGCGGAAACCGGGATCCAGGCGCAGGCTGCCCTTTGTGCCCGTGACCATGTAGAAATCCTGGTCGCTGGCGCCGAAACTGGCAATGAACTGGCCTAGTGCCCCGCCGGGAAAGCGCAGGGTGACGGCGATGCTTTCGGGCACATCGCGATAGCGCGGGTTGCCCCCGCCATCGGAAACCACGGCGCTGACGTCCTGCGGTTCAGCGCCAAAGACATGGCGCATGGCATTCAGGCAGTAGACCCCCACATCCTGCAAGGGGCCGCCCCAATGCCGGGCTGACAACCGGTGATTGCCGTCACCCAGCAGAAAGGAAAAGACGGCGGTGCACAGCCGGGGTATGCCGATCTCACCCGCCGCGATACGGGCCAGCAGATCCAGCGTACCGGGTTCGTGATGCAGCCGATAAGCGGTCATCAGGTGCACACCTGTTTGTTCGGCCGCCGCGATCATGGCCTGGCATTGCGTGGCGTCGATGGCCAGGGGTTTTTCGACCAGAACATGTTTTCCGGCCTGTGCGGCGCGGATGGCGAAATCGGCATGCAGCGAATTGGGCAGGGCGATATAGACCGCGTCGATCGTATCCCCGGCCAGCAGCTGATCATAGTCGGTGTAGCTGACGATCCGGGGAATATCGTGAAACCGGGCCAGGGTTTCGGCCGTGTCGGGCGATCCGCTGACCAAGGCTGCGGTGCGCGCGTTCGGAACCTGGTGCATGGCGGGCAGAAAGGCCTCTTGGGCAATCCATCCGGCACCGACCACCGCATAGCGCACGGGGGGCAGCGAGGCTGTCATCCTGTCCTCCTTTGTACGATCCTCCGGGGCCGGTCGTCGTCAGACCGTCCCCCCGAGCGAGGCTTCAAGCTCGATCAGGTCCTGACCGCCGGCCATCATGTCCTGCAGCCCCGCAGCGTCGACCTCGCCGCGTGCGGCGGTGCCCAGGGTCTGGCCGCGGTTCAACACGGTGAAGCGATCGCCCACGGCCATGGCATGGCGGACGTTGTGGGTGATGAACACGACCCCGATCCCCTGCTTGCGCACCCGGTCGATCGTGCCCAGAACATTGGCGGTCTGGCGCACCCCCAGCGCCGAGGTCGGTTCATCCAGGATCAGAACCCGCGCGCCGAAATGAACCGCGCGCGAGATAGCCACGGTCTGGCGCTCGCCCCCCGATAAGGTGCCGACCGCCTGATCCGGACCACGCAGTTGGATGCCCATCTGCTGCATCGCCTCCATGGTCACGGCATCGGCCTTTTTCATGTCCAGTGACCGGAACGGCCAGATGCCTTTCTCCGGCTCGCGGCCCATCCAGAAGTTGCGGCTGACCGACATCAGCGGGATCATCGCCAGGTCTTGATAGACAGTGGCGATCCCGGCCTCCATCGCGTCGCGGGTGCTGTCAAAGCGCACCGGCTGACCGTCAATGAAGATCTGGCCTGCGCTGGGTTTGTGCACGCCCGACATGGTCTTGATAAAGGTCGATTTTCCGGCGCCATTATCACCCAGCAAGCAATGGCATTCGCCCTCGCGCACATCGAAGGACACCCCGCCAAGGGCGATCACATGGCCGAAATGCTTCTTGATGTCCTTCATTTCAACGATGGGTGTCGACATCAGCGTTCTCCGGTGATGATGCGGCGGATATAGGTGTTCATGACCACGGCGACCAACAAGATGACCCCCAGGAACACCCGGAAGAGCGAACTTTCGGCATTGGCGAAGAACAGCCCCTGTTGGACCACGCCAAAGATGATCGCCCCCAGCGCCGCGCCGATCACCGATCCATAGCCGCCGGTCAGCAGGGCGCCGCCGATGACCACGCAGATGATTGCCTCGAATTCCTTCAACAGGCCGCGGTCGGCGGCGGCGGATCCGAATTCCATCACCTGGCAGGTGGCAAAGACGCAGGCACAGAAGGCCGAGAACATGAACATGGCGATCTTGACCCGCGCGACCGGCACACCGACATAGCCCGCCGCCAGCTTGTCGCCCCCGGCTGCGAAGATCCAGTTGCCGAATTTGGTCCGGGTCAGCAGCCAATGGCCAAAGATTGCCAGCCCCAGCGCCCACAGGACCAGGATCGGCAGCCCGTCGATCACTGGCTGGCCGGCGCGGTTGCCCCGGGTAAAGGTGGCGATCCAGCCCTGATCGGCCATCCATTGAAATGCACCGGGGAACACATTGCCGCCGAACAGCAAGGCCAGCCAGTCGCCCTGGGCCTTTTCGCCTACGCCGCTGATGATCGTCTGTCGGGTGAAATAGACCGAGCCCCAGATGGTCAGCCCGCGCAGGATATAAAGCGAGGCCAGGGTAACGATGAACGAAGGCAGCCCGGTGCGCATCACCAGCCATCCGTTCAGCCCGCCAATCACGATGCAGACGGCAAAGGTCAGCACGATGGCAACCCACATGGGCAGGCCCAGATGCACCGAAAGAACCGCCATCAACGTGCCGGAAAAGCCGATCATCGATCCGACGGACAGATCGAACTCGCCGGCGATCATCAGCAGACAGGCCCCTACCGCGATAACCATGAACTGCGCCGAGACGACGGTCCAGTTCATCACCCCCTGGGCGCCGAACATGCCGCTGTCGCCTGCGATCATGGCAAACAGTGCGAAGACCAGGATCGTGCCGCAGATACCGCCAAGTTCGGGCCGGATCAGCGCCTTGCGCAGGGGCGAGACCTCTTTTATGCGCTCGTCTTGCGGCGGGCTCGCGGTGGCGTCCGACATCGGTTCACTCCTCCGGTGATAGGTTCGGCGCCCCGATCCGGGGCACCGTTTCAATGGTGTTCAGTGCGGGCGGATCGCCATGTTCCTGAACATGAAGGTCCACCAATAATTCACTGATTTTAAAAGGGGTGATCAAACCATACCCCCATGTTGACCCGTCGTTTAGCGGTACTGGCCGGCCAGGGCCTCGACCATCTCGATATTGTCCTTGGTGACAAAGCCCGGCCCGGTGAAGACTGAATTGGCCGGGGCGACGCCATAGCGCAGATAGGCGGTCAGGACCTGGATCGGGACCGATCCTTGCAGGAACGGCTGTTGGTCGATGGCGAAGTCGATGGTGCCATCCTTGATCGCGGCCGAGATTTCCGGCGACAGATCAAAGGTTCCGAACAGGATTGCGCCGTCCAGACCCATATCCTTGACCGCACGCACCGACGGCCCGGCGGAATTGGGGCCCAGGGCCAGGATCGCGCCGGTATCGGGGTTGGCGGTCAGATAGGCCTTGACCTTGTTGGCAATTTCCGACGGGTCGATGCCGCTGTCGATCATCTGCGATCCCAGATCGACCCCCAACGCATCGGCAAACCCGCGGCAGCGTTCAACCGACTGGGGGTTGGTGATGTAATGATTAACGCAAAGGAAGGATGTCGCCCCGGCGGCCTTGGCCCGTTCGCCGGCGCCCAGGCCGGCCTCATATTCCGGCTGTCCTACATGAAGAAGGGCGCCTAAACGCTTGCTTTCCTCGATCGTTCCGGAATTGACCGTGACCACCGGAATGCCCGAGGCGACGGCGTCCTTGATCGGACCTTCCAGCACATCGTAATCGGCGATGGTCACGATGATGCCATCCACCCCGGCGGCGGCAGCCTGCTGAACGATCCGGGCCATGTCGGCCAGGTCGCCTGTGGGGGGGTTGCGGTATTCGGTGGAGGTGCCCATTTCCTGGTCGGTCACCTTGATCGCGTTCTTGATCACGTTGAACCAACTGTCGCTGTCCGGGCCGTGGCTGATCCAGACCAGTTGTTCGTCCTCGGCCTGCGCCGTTCCCGTGAACGCGCCGGCGACCAGTGCCAGTGCGGTCGCAGCGGTTGTCAGAAGTTTTTTCATTGCATGTCCTCCCTTATGATCTCCGCCGTTTGTGCGCGGGCGGATGTCGCGCCGGTCCTCAGGCCTGGCGTTTGGCAATCTGTTCGGCCAGGGCCACCCGAAGCTGCTGAAGGTCCCAGCCCTCGCCGACGGCGCGATGCAGCAGCGCCTGCTGGGTCTCGGGCGCCAGCCCGCCGACGGGGGGATCGGTGTCCAGGTTGGTGGGAAACGGATAGCCATCGGCGGTCGCGGCGATCACCGCGTCACGGGCCGTGGGGCCAAGGGCGGCCAGATGCGGATAGATCGCCTCGGACATGGCCGTGCGGTCCAGCGTTTCCATATGACGGGCAAAGGCCGATGCCGTTTGGATCAGGTTGACCATCCGGGTCACGTCCGTGGTGCGGTTTTCGCCGGCGGCATGGAACAGGGCCGGGCTGAAGAAAACCGCATCGCCCTTTTCCAGGCCCAGCTGCACATGGTTTTGCTCGAAATATTCGGCGAAATCCGGGCGTGTCGCCGCCAGATAGCCCAGCAGGTACTTTTGCGAATGGGGCAGGAACTTGGTGGTGCCGCTTTCAGGGGGCATGTCGCTATGGGCCACGCCACCCTGCAGGATCAGCGTCGGCGCCAGACGGTGGACATGGATAGGATAGTCGGCCATTTCCTCGGGCGTCATGAAGCCCAGATGATAGTCGCGATGGGGGGCCTGGGCCTTGCCGCCAGGACGCACCTGATTGACCTGGGTGGCGATCTGATAGCCTGGGCCCAGCCAGGCGCGGCAGGCCATGTCGATCACCGGGTTGGACATGTAGCGAACGTAGACATCGGGGGCGTGCAGGCACAGTTTCTGCAGGCTGTTCCAGATCCTGTCATTGGCGCCGGCCTTTGCGAAATGATCGCCGCCCGCGCCTCGCGCTGCCCGTTCCTGGGCGATGATGTCGCGGAAAACGGCGCTGGCTGCGTCGATCGCGCCGGGATCGGTGAAGGCGGCCTTGACCACGAAGACCCCGGGCCCGGTGCCGATCACATCGGCCCATTCTGTCATCAGGTCCGGGGTGGCGGTCTTGCCATCATAGACCGGGATGTTCTGTTCGATGGCCATGGCCCCGGGGCAGGTGGCCGGCGCCGTCACGCCCTCGACCAGGGCCGCAAGATCTGCCAGCCGGATCTCGTCGATAAAGTCGCGCATCCTGTCCTCCCCATGGCCAGAGCCGCGCAGCATATGGCTCAGGCCTTTTGCAATCATAATTGCGAAAAAGCAATCATGTCAATTATCATTACCTTGCGGAGCGTATTTCGGTTTCGCTCTGGGCCGGGTCTTGCGGGGGCGCAGACCCCCGGCCACACTGGTGGACAGGCTGATCCGCAGATGACGTGTGACGTGTGCAGTGTGTGATGCGGGTGCGCATGTCCGGCGCGAGGGTCAGTCGAACATATCCATTTCGCCAGGCAGGGCCGCGCGTTTCGCGCGGCGGTCTGTTTTCTGGCAGAGCGGGGGCCAGATGTCTGATCTGCGGGACATTTTCACACGGCTGCGTTCCGGGGACTTGTATCCCGGCGCATCTGGTGCAAG
>JBKDZR010000156.1:0-6417 GCA_047971485.1 Qingshengfaniella sp.
TGCAGGCCCTCCTCATCTCCATCGCCTGCCCGGGCCGACCAGCCTGCGCAAAGGGCGCACAGCTCGGCCAGGAAATGCAGGATCAACATGGCGCAGGACATCAGCAGCGGGATCGACAACCAGTAACGGGTCAGGCCGATCAGCTCCATCGTGCCGCGCTGGCGGCGCAGGATCTGGGGCGCTTCGGCCAACAGGATCCCCGCAACGATCAGCCCGGCAACCGCCGTCAGCCCCCGTGCCATCCGCATCCCCCCGGGGCCGAAACGTTTGACCAGGATCATCAGCGCGATGTCCAGATGGCGCCGGTACATCACGTAGAAGGCCAGGAACACCGCCCAGACCATCAGCACCCCCGTCCAGGGCGACACCCATAACAGGCTGGGCTGGCCGATATTGCGCAGGACGATATTGGCCATGTTGATCACCAGCATGATGGCCATCATGATTTCGGCACTGGTCTGGAAAAGCCCCGCAACGCTGTCGAGAACCCGATCAACGATGCGGAACCATCCCGGACCGCGGGGGGCGGTGGCATGGGCGGTCATGGGGCGGACCTTAGTTGCCCGCGCCGAGCGCTGCCTCGATCAGGCCCTCAGGCAATTCGCCCTTGGCGCTGAGATCCTTGTACCATTCCGCCATATGGGCGAAGAGCGGCTCAAGCGGCATGTCGGTAAAGGTCACGCCCTTGGCTTCCAGCACCGCGCGCATGGCATCGGCGTTTTCGGTCATCAGCTGCATGGAATACTCGCCTGCCTCTTTCTGGGCCTGCAGCAGCGCCTGCTGGTCCTTCTCGGGCAGATCCTCAAACGCGGCAACGTTCATCACCAGGGGCAGACCCTGCCAGAACTCGTTCGTGCGGGTGATATAGGGCGCCTGTTCGTAGAACTTCATCGCCTCAACCAGGGCCGCCGGGCTGGTCACCGCTGCCGCGACACCGGTTTGCAGCGCCTGGTAGGTTTCCGTCCAGGCCAGCATCTGCAGATCCGCACCAAGGTGCTTCCAGACCGAGATCGCCAGCTCATCGGGATACATGCGCAGCTTCAGGCCGGCGATGTCCTCGTAGCTGTTGATCGGTTCCTTCGAGATCAACACCCGGTAGGGGCCACGCACGATCGCCACCGGTTCACCCAGGGGCCGCACCCCGGCCTCATCCTCGACCTTGGCAATCCAGCCCTTCACCAGATCCGAGGCGATGAACTCAGCCCAGGCCTCACGCGACTGGAACAGGAAATGCGGCGCAGACCATTTGATCTCGGGCACCCATTTCTGCAGGAAGAACAGATCCTCGGCATACAGGTTGACCGTACCCAGTTCCAACTGCTCAAGGATCGAATTTTCCTTGCCCAGTTGCTCGGACGGGAAAACCTGAACCGTCAGATCGCCACCGGACAATTCTTCGGCGCGGTCGGCAAAGTACTGGAACACCAGGCCTTCGGGGCTGTCGGGCGGCATCTTGTGGGCAAAGCGCCAGACCTCGGCCGAGGCGACCCCCATGGTCAGGGTCAGCGCCGTTGCCGCCGTCAGGGCAATGCGGCCAGCCTGCCGCAGCGAAGTTGTCAGTTTCATCCTGTCAGTCCTTTTCAATTTATAGTGGCGGACGGTTCTGCCGCCCTTGTTGAACCGTGTTGGTTGTCTCTATTCGGCGGCCTTGTCCGTTCCGACCGGGTTGCCCCAGCCGCCACCGCCCGGTGTTTCCAGTACGACGATTTCACCATCCGTCAGCGATAGCGACCCCTTCGCCGGCTGTGTCCGAACCTGGCCCTGGCGATCCATGGTCGAGTTGCGCCCCGGTGCCCCATCGCCACCGCCCTGCAGCCCATAGGGGGCAAAGGCCCGCCGATCAGTCTGCAGCGAAACGCGGGCCTCATGGCCAACGATCTGAATGGCCCGGATCAGGCCTTCTCCGCCCGCGTGTTGCCCCGCGCCCCCCGATCCTTCGCGCAACTCATAGCGGGTGCAGCGCAGCGGATAGCTGATCTCCAGCGCCTCGATCGGGGTGTTCAGGGTATTCGACATGTTGGCATGCACCCCTGACATCCCCGGCCCCATGGGCCGGCCACCCTGCCCGCCGCCCGAGGTCTCGATATAGGTATAGGGGCGGCCGTTGCGCGGATCGACCCCGCCGATACCGATCAGGTTCATCGTCCCGTTGGATGCCGCAGCGATCCTGTCCGGGGCGATCTGGGCAAAGGCGCGCAGGATCGTATCGGCCAGGCGTTGGGTTGTCTCGGTATTGCCCGCGCACACGGCTGCCGGGCGTTGCGCATCCAGAAAACTGCCTTTGGGAATATGTACGGAAACTGGCCGCAAAACCCCGGCATTGGGCGGCAGGCTGGCATCGGTCAGCAGCTTGAGGCAATAGAACGTCGCCGACCAGCACATGGGGGCCACCGCGTTCACATTGCCCCGCACCTGCGGTGAGGTGCCGGTGAAATCAACGGCAAAGCCATCCCCGTCCAGGGTAACCTTGACCCGGATCCAGACCGGATCATCCGACCAGCCATCGCTGTCCAGGCAATCTTCGGCCTGCCATGTGCCCCGGGGCAGTTCCGCCAGCCGCGCGCGCATGCGCCGTTCCGTATAGTCCAGAATCGCCGCCAGCCCCTCTTCCAGAAGGTCGGCGCCAAAGCGTTCGGCCAGTTCCCCCATGCGCCGCGCCCCGATCCGCAGCGCCGCCAGTTGCGCGTTCAGGTCGCCACGGCGTTCCTCGGGGGTGCGGATATTGGCCAGCACCATATTCAGGATGTCCTCCTGCAGGACTCCGGCCCGGTACAGCCGCACCGGCGGGATGATGATCCCTTCCTGAAAGATCTCGATGGATCGACCTGGCATGGATCCTGGCTCCATCCCGCCGACATCGGAATGGTGCGCCCGCGAGGCGACATAGGCCACACAACGCCCGGCAATGAAAACCGGCGCGATCAGGGTGATATCCGGCAGATGCGCCCCGGCGACAAACGGATCGTTGACGATAACGACATCGCCCTCGGCCAGGGGGCCGGTGCATGCCAGCGTCGGTCCTACGGCACGCAGCATGGATCCCAGATGAACCGGCACATGTTCCGCCTGGGCGACCAATTCGGCATCGGCAGTAAAGATGGCGCAAGAGGCATCCATCCGTTCCTTGATGTTGGGCGAAAAGGACGTGTGCTTGAGCACCGAGCCCATTTCCTGCGCCGTAGCCTCCAGCGCGTTGCGCAGCACCTCAAGACGGATCGGATCGAAACCGCTGCTCATTGGGCGACCTCCACGATGATCGAACCAGACGGCAGAACTGTTGCACGGTCGCCGGGATAAAGGATAGTGGTCGAAGACACCTCTTCGATCGCCGCCGGGCCATGAACGACATTCCCGGCCAGCAGCGCCTCGCGTGCCCAGACCCCGGCATCATGCCAGGCGCCGGCTTCTTCGGCATCGCCCGGTTCATAATAGATCCGCCGTGTACCGCTGCGCGCGCTTTCCGGCGGGCTGTCGGTGCCGGGGGACAATTCAGGCAGATGGGGCTTCTCGATCTGGCCGATCCCCGTCACGTTGATGCCCACCACCTCCAGCGGTGCGTCCGGGTCGGCATGGCCGAACCGGGCCATATGAGCGGTGTTGAACGCCTCAGGCAGCACGGTCCACCAATCGGGGTGGTCGGGATCGGTGGGGATCGGCAGGGCAAAGCTCTGGCCCTGATAGCGCAGGTCAATGCGGATCTCGCAATGGCGCTGTTCAGGGGCCACCCCATCCCGCCCCAGATGATCATGGGCCCGGGCCACCAGCCGGTCGATCAGCGCCTTGGCGCCGGCCGCCCCCATCGTCTCGAACGGCATGATATGGGTCTCGACGAAATCATGACGCAGATCCGAGATCAGCTGTCCAAGGGCGCACAGGATCCCCGGCGTGGGCGGTACCATCACCCGCGGAATGCGCAGGTCACGCGCCACCGGGCTGCCATGCATGGGCCCGGCCCCGCCGAACGGCACCAGCGCAAAATCGCGCGGATCATAGCCGCGCTCAACCGACACCACCCGGATCCCACGCACGATATTGGCATGGGCCACACGCAGGATCCCCGCCGCAGCCTCTTCCAGTCCCAGGCCAAGCGGCGTTGCGATATCGCGCTGGATGACACGGGCAGCGGCCTTGGCATCCAGTTCCATCGACCCGCCCAGACGCGAGGCCCCATCGAACCGACCCAGCACGATATTGGCATCGGTCACCGTCGGGCGATCCCCGCCCCGGCCATAGCAAACCGGGCCGGGCACGGCCTCGGCGCTCATCGGGCCGACGCGCAGCGCGCCGCCCTCGTCAATCCAGGCGATGGACCCACCCCCGGCGCCGATCGCGTTGATGTCGATCACCGGCAACTGGATTGGTACCGTTTCCAGGGATGCAGAGCGAGTGATCTCGGGCTGGCCATGGCGGATGAGGGAAATATCGGTCGAGGTCCCGCCGATATCCATGGTGATGATATCGTCAATTCCGGCTGCTTCGGCCACATGGGCGGCGCCCACGACACCGCCCGCCGGCCCTGACAGGACCGTGTGGACCGGGCGCTCGCGGGCGCTGTCCAGACTCATCAATCCGCCGGCGGCATCCATCACCATCACGGGACGGTCAGCGGCCAGGCCAAGCCCTTCTTCGCCATCCTGCAGGATCCCGGCCAGGGTGCGCAGGTAGGTTTCCATTACAGGGCGGAGATAGGCATTCAACACTGTCGTGCTGGCCCGTTCGTATTCCCGAAACTCGGCGTTGATATCCGTCGAGGCACACACCGCCACACCGGGCAGTTCCTCTTCCAGGATCGCGCGGGCGCGGCGTTCATGGGCAGGATTGGCATAAGAATGCAGGAACAGGATCGCCACCGCCTCAACTCCGGCAGCCGCCATCTGGCCGGCAGCCGTCCGGACATCATCCTCAGCCAAGGCAGTCAGTTCCGTGCCGGTGTGATCCATCCGCCCGCGCGTGGTAAAGCACAGATCATGGGGGACCAGTTGCTCAGGCCGCACCACGGTAATATCGAACAACGTCGGCCGGTTTTGTCGTCCAATCTGCAGCAGATCGCGAAACCCGGCATTGGTCAGAAAAGCGGTGCGCGCCCCGTTGCGCTGGATCACCGCATTGGTCGCCGTGGTCATGCCGTGGCCGACATAGGCCACATCCGTACCGCTTGCCCCCTGTTGCGCCAGCGCCTTGCGCAATCCATCGGCGGTTCCCAGCGCCCGGTTCCCCGGCGTCGTCGACACCTTCGACACCGTAATCCGGCGGGTCGTGGCATCATAGGCGATGCTGTCAGTAAAAGTCCCCCCCACATCCGAGGCGACACGAAATCTCGGCTCGACGGTCACGGCACATCCTGTAACGATAACGTTTCAGTTGACACGCTTTCCAATCAACCCGATTCTGTCAATGCTTTTTTGACATGTCCGAGATGACCAAATATGCCTCGTCTGGTCTTATCCCGGGCGCCGCCCAGAATTCAGGCACAATAGCATTCAGGCAGCACAGCATGAAGACCAAGCCGACTTCAGCCACGCCCCGGGAACCTGCGAACCAACACCGGATCCGCAGCGAGGCCACCCGGGCCCGGATCTTGGCGGCCGCATACCGGCAATTCGTCACCAATGGTCTGGAAGGCACCCGGATGGAGGCAATCGCCAGCGAAGCCGGGGTCAACAAATCACTTGTCTACCGGCATTTCGGCACGCGCGATGGTCTTTACCGTGAGGTGCTGCGCCGTGCCTATGAAGCGATACGCCAGGCAGAGGCCGAGCTGGAACTGCCCGACGATCCGTTGCAGGCCATCGACACGCTGGTGTCCTTCACCCTGCACTACTATATCGAGAACCCGGATTTCATCGTGTTGGTCGGCATCGAGAACCTGAACCAGGGGGAACATATCCGGCAGATCGACCATGAGGGTCTGCTTATTCCCGGCTTGGTGGAACGCTATGATCGGGTAATCCGTCAGGGGCAGGCGCGTGGCCTGTTTCGCGACCGGCTGAATCCGGTGGATCTGTTCTCCATAGCGACGTCGTTGTGCTGGTTTACCGTGGCCACGGCCAGCACCTTCGGGCGGACCTTCGATCAGGATGTCTTCGCCCCGGAAAATATCCGCAAGCGCGAGATCCTGATCCGCGAGACAGTGCACCGCTATCTGCTACGCAATCCCAATCATCAGGCGCCGACCGACGGAAATAAGTGATGTCCAGGCACACTATGCCCGCTGATCGATTACCTTTTGGCGGGGGGTCTTGCTGGCCTGACCGAAGACGCTGTTTTCACCGAACAGCGCGTTGACATAGGCCGTCGCGTCCATGGCGGCGCCGGTCTTGTCATAGAGGGTCAGGTTGCCCTCTTCATCCACCGACAGCAGCCGGCCATGGCGTTCATCGCTCAGCTCGAACGCGCCGATCCGGCCAACGCCATCAT